>JAFUPK010000143.1 GCA_017481265.1 Clostridia bacterium | reverse complement strand
GGACTTTTCAAGGAAGGGCAGGACGAGCTGTACCGCGCGATCTTCGACGTTATCGCCGACGAGGGCAACTACCCTATCTTCTACCACTGCGGTGCGGGAGCTGACAGAACGGGTTCTGTGGGATTTCTGCTTGATGCCATTCTCGGCATGAGCGACGAGGATATTCTTGCAAACTACCAACTCACAACTCTGACGGATGAGCGATGCTGGTACACCAATGTGCGTTTCTTTATTGAAGAGATCAACAAGCGCTACCCGAATCTCACGCTCCGCGAGCAGCTTATGCGGTTAGTGCGGGAATATTTCTGCATCACTGAGGAGACAATTGAAAGAATCAGACGGAATCTTTTAGAGGATTAAGTAAAACCGGCGAAGCCTTTGTGAAATGAGGCTTCGCCTTTCTGCTTACTGATTTATCACTCTCGCAGCCGCCTCCGCAAAGATCATCCCCGAAAGCCGCGCTTCCTCCACACTGTTCGCCGCCGCTCCTACCTCCACGATAAGGGATCCGGGGGTGTACTGCTGATTGAAGGATGCACTTCTGAGATTCAGAGGGCGCATAAGGTCGGGATCAAAGTCAAGGGCTGCCTTTTGAAGCTTAAGCGCAATGGACAGATTCTCCTGCCAGCCGGTGTGTCCGCTTCCAGCATGATCCGTCCCCACCACCAGCATGATCTGAGCCGCCGACACCCCCTCCACCGTGGAGGTCGAGGGAGACAGCGGTCTTATCCCCGTGCCGTCTGCGGCAACCATGGCATCCCTATGCACATCAAACACATATGACACTGAGGGATATTCACGACACACACGACGTATCTGTTCTGCGGCGAGCAGGTAGGCGCTGTTAAAGTCCTCGGCATCGAACATGGTCTCAATATGTATTACGCCAATGCCGTGGGATTCAAAGACCTTCTTCATTTCACGTCCCACAGAGACTACGCCGTCCTCGGGAGTGAGGCTTCGGAAGCTCTCTCCGTCCGCATACTCCGACGCGCCGTGAGCGGAATACGCCTCAGTACCGTGGGTGTGGATAATCAGCACCACGGGAGCATCAGCTCCGTAAGTACTCTGCAGCTCGCTGAGGCTCGGTACACCGTCAACGGCAAGAAGCCCCTCTCTGTTCGGCGAGTAGGGAGTCTCATTGACTATGGCGAACGGGTCATCTGTCACCGACAGATCCATACTCAGTATGGGATAGACGCGTCCCTCCTCCGTTATGGGCGGTGCTTCGGGGACGCTTTCCTGCTCTGCGGCACCCGGAGCTTCTCCCTCTGTGACGGTTTGAGGCGGAATAAGTCCGAGAGGCGGCGCAGCATATACGTTTCCGTGAAGGATCACGGGTGTACCGAGGACCTCACCCAAAAGCCGTTCAGCCAATGGGACGCCCGTATTGAGAAAGACGGCGGCACAGCTTCCGTATACGATAACTGCCACCGTTGCAAGGCACACGAGGCAGAGCCTTATCACAAGGCTCGCGCGCTCACGCCGAAGTCCCGCAGACTTATCTGCCTCAGGTGACGGCTCTGCGGCAGGCATCACATCTCCCGCCGGAAAATTTGTGTCTGCGCTTTCCTCCGATACATCGGGGGGCACGATCAGCGCTGTCTCCTGCGTTTCGCCAGCTTCCTCAGGTAATGGCGCAAGCAAGGTGCGTTCCTCTTCCATGAAATATTCCCTCCTTTCCCGATGCTCACTGAATACTGATTTGATTATACCGCCAATATGCGGACAATATTGTCGCTTTGCGCGGGAAATACGGGAAAGGTAAAAGGATCACGGAGCTTTTTATCTGCAAATCAAAAAGCCGACTCGAAAGAGTCGGTTTTCGTTTTCGTTTTAACTTACGCTGCAGTTGTAGCTTCAGCAGCGTCGGAAGCTACCTCGGAAGCAGACTCCGCAGCATCAGCGGTGGTCTCAGCCGCAGTAGACTCAGCGGGATCAGCGCTCTCTGCACCGGTTGCTGTTGTGTCAGCAGTTGTACCTGCTGTTGTGGTAACAGCCGCTGTTGTTCCTGCAGTTGTTGTGTCAGCAGCAGAGCCAAGGTTGACATCCTGAACAAGGTATGCAACGAGTACGAGAACTACGAATACGATAGCCACGATGGTGGTGATCACCTGAAGCTTACGGTCGATAGTTGAGCTCTTGGACTTGCCGAAGAAGGTCTCGGAAGCACCTGCGATGGTTCCGGAAAGGTTGTGGCTCTTGCCGTGCTGCATGAGAACCGCAACTACGAGGAATACTGCTGCAACTATGAGAATAATACCGATAACTGTCATTGCCATGATAAATCTCTCCTAAACTAAATTATTTATTTCGGGACTTGCCCGCTACGGTGTATTGCCAAGCGGACAATACTACATTTCAAGCTTTACTATTGTATCATAAAAAAATGATAAATGCAATAGCAAAAATGTATTTTTCCATCCAAAGAAAGAATAATTTTCGCTTTTTTCGGCTTTCTCTTCGCTTTTCCTTGTGAAAACAGGGAAAACTCACGGCTTTTCCGCCGCAGGAAGCTTCAAAAGCTCCGCTGTCAGCGCTTCGCGGGTATTGGCTGTCTCGCCGTCCATGACCCGTTCAAGGAGATAAGACAGCGCCTCGCCTACCTCTGCACCGCGTCTTGAGCTGAGCATCATAACATCGCTTCCGTTGATGGCGAGCTGCTTTATGCTCACGCAGGGGTCGCTTTTCCGCAAGCTCTCGTACAGGCTGAGGAACTCATGAGAAGATGTACCGCTCATCACGCTGTGCATTGCGGCATATGACACGATATTCTCATGCTCCATGCGATTCATGAGGTGCTTCACAGCGCTTTCCGTATGGGGAAGCGGAGCACGGCACTCTTTGGCAAGAGCCGCACATCTCCTGCTGTCGGCGGTGGATGACTTCAAAGATGCCATAACACAAGCTGCGCGCCCCTTGGGATCAAGCTCATCGGAGACCGCCGCAAGGTAAGCTATACGGACTACGGGATCAGCAGGAAGGAGATGGATCACATCGGCGCATTCCTTGAAGGCGCACCGGGGAAGCTCAGGCACGCAGGCGGTCAGCACATCGGCAAACTCAGATATGATCCGCCCTGCTCCGACTCCGCAGAGGAGCTTCGAGAACTCGACGTTTACACGCTCCCTTGAGATACCTCGGATAAGATACGCAAGCTCTCTTGCCGCCGCCGCAGTCGGCTCGTCTATGGTGAAATCGAGAGTTGAGGCCAAGCGGACAGCACGCATGATGCGGAGTCCGTCCTCTGTGAACCTCTGCGCAGGCTCGCCCACGCAGGCGACAGTGCGCCGCACTATGT
>JAFUPK010000142.1 GCA_017481265.1 Clostridia bacterium | reverse complement strand
TGCCTTCGGCAACAAAAGATAAACGGAGAAAACTTTCATTACTCTCTTTCATTATTTTTTCTTTTATCTAAAATAGTTATTCTACTCATAGCTAAAGCTTTTTGGCACCACCAGCACTGCTGGTGGTTTACGGGGACAATAGAATGAGCTCGGTGCGATACCGAGCTCATTCAAAAACGAACCGATTATTGAATTACGTCAGAATTATAAGTCACCATGCGGTGATTTTGCGTATGCTTATTTATTCTTGCAAAGGTGATGCACTTCAAAAAAGCTTCCATCGCGCTTACTTCTTGATATAAGTCCCAGTCTTATATCCCTCGCGTAGTATGTGCATCCACGGTTAGTGGTAGCGCACCATTCGCTGTCCGCGGGAACGTCAACGGCAAGTCTGTATTCCCGAGGCTCTTCACCATTCTTCTGGCAGAAGCAAATGAGATACTCTCCCTTATCATCTCGTTCAAAACAGAACGCGCTTGCATTCTCACTGTCGAGAGCAATACGGCGAAGCCTTCCCTTCTTTATGAGCTTATCGTAGCTCTCATTATCGCCGCAAGCCTTCAAAAGCTCCGTTTTTTCATACTCGGTAAGTGAGTCACTCTGTGCACCGTCTGCTTCGGCGATCTTAGTCTCGTCCTTGTTGGAGCCTTCAAGAACGAAGTGGAACATTTCAGCGTAAGAATCATCCTCGCTGCTTCTTACCACAAGACCGGTATTGAGGTCAAAGGAGTGATATGTACAGTCGCGGTTCAGCGTTGCTATCCACCTCGTTCCATCGGGAACGTCGATCTTGAGTCTGTACTCGCGGGGCTCTTCTCCCTTGATCTGATAGAAGAATACAAGGATCTCGTCCTTCTCCTCGGTCATATAGTAGAAGGCACTCTTTTTATCGTCATAGGGAGACATGAGTCTGTAGAGCTCACCGTTTTCGATAATGTGCTCGTATCTGCGGTAATCAGCGATCTGTCGCTTGATAGTCGCTCTCGCCTTGTCGCTGAATGTGGTGATATCAAACTCATATCCGAGAACACCCTGCATTGCGACCTTCCATGCGAAGTCCACAAGTCTGTCATCCTCAACGTCTCCCTCGTGATTAGCCACGTGACAGCTCAAAACGCAAGCAGGATACATCATTGTGCTTCCGTACTGAATAAAGATACGGTCATCGGGCATAGTATTGTCACTCGCCCAGATCTGCGAAGAGTACTTCATCATGCCAAGGTCGTATCTACCGCCGCCTCCGCTGCAGTTTTCGATCATAACGTCGGGGTACTCGTCACAGAACCACTGATACAGGTCATATACGCCGAGCATAAAGCGGTGAGCAACCTCACCCTGTCTGTCTGCGGGAACGCACTTTGATGCGATCTGGCACAGGTGGCGGTTGAAGTCCCACTTGATATAGTCAAGCTCAACGCCCTCAAAGGTCTCCTTAAAGGATTTTTTGAGGTACGCAAGAACCTCGGGATTGGTCATATCAAGAACGAGCTGCATACGGCTCCTCTGATGGTCGCGTCCGTCGGCAGCAAGTGCCCAGTCGGGATGTGCACGGTACAGATCGGAGTCGGGGTTTACCATCTCAGGCTCGATCCAGATACCGAAGCGGATGCCCTGCTCCTTTATGCGGCGTACGAAGGGCACAAGTCCGTCCTTGAAGCGGTCGGGATTTGCCCACCAGTCGCCAAGTCCGGCACGGTCGTTGATACGCTTACCGAACCAGCCGTCGTCCATAACGAGCATATCCATACCGCAATCAGCGGCGTACTTTGCGAATTCCACCATACGGTCCTCGTCGATGTTGAAGTAGTTGCCCTCCCATGTATTGAGGACCACGGGACGTCTCTCAGTATTGCAGGGACGAACAACATGGCGTCTCGCAAATTTGTGGAGGTTTCTGGACATCTGACCGATGCCGTGAGCTGAATATGTCATTACCGCCTCGGGAGTTGTGAAGCTCTCGCCTGCGTCCACAGTCCAAGAGAAGAACTCAGGATGGAGACCTACGAGAACACGTGCCGCGTAGCTCTGTTCGATCTCAACGGAGTTTTTGAAGCTTCCGCTGTACATGAACGAAAATCCGTACGCACCGCCCTCGGTCTCGGTAGCACCCTTGTCTACAAGTGCAAAGCTGTTGTTCATCTGCGCACCGGTTGCACCTCTGCGGGATTCCATGGTTATCTTGCCGTGCATGAGGGGATTTCTCTGCATAGTACGCTCATGGGCGTGCGAGCCGTAGAAGGAGATAAGCTCAAGGTCACCTGTAGGAATATCGAGGCAGAGACTTGCCGCGTTCTCGAGAACGACAGAGCTCTCTCCGGTGTTTCTGAGGGTAAAATATCTTGTGATCACGTCCTCATCGGGGAAAACTGTATAGTAAAGGTCAGCCTCGCAGGAAGACACCTCGTCGCGCATGGTAATTTTGAGTGTTTCCGTCTTGCTGTCGGCAGAAGCGTAGGGCAGACCTGCAATAGGTGCTCTGCCTTCAAGTATCTCATAAGAAACATATGTAAAGGATGTAACGGAGTTTCCGTCGGCGTTCTTTACGCGCACAGCATCGCTTCTGTAGTCTGCGCTGTCAAAGCTGGAAAACTCAAGAAGACGAAGGTTTAATGAAAATCTTTCGCCAAAGGGCTGTATCGGGCACACCTCGGAGGGATATGCTGAAAAACCACGGTCGGGAAGGAATGTGATACCGGGGATATTCTCGGTGCGCTCTCCATAGTAAAGATGGACAAGATAGCGGTCAAGCTCCACCTGCATTGCGTAAGCTGTGTTTTTCGTTTCGATGACGAAGCGTTTTTCCTGTTCGTTAAAAATTATAGACATACACGTTCTCCTTTTAGGATTGTCATTACCTATATGATATCAGTTTTCAGCCGTTTTTTCAAGAGGGATACCCGTTTTGATAAACAAAAATTTTTCTTCAAAAAATATATTGATTTTCTCTTGACAAAGGGCGCAATTTGGATGATAATATACTTATAGTATGGAAACAACATCTGCCCCAAGTCGGGCAAGACCGTATATAAAAGGAGGGCTTTAGCCATGATGCATCAGCACATAAACGATCACGTCGATATGGATCGTGATTTTTCCAAGGAGCTTTACGTAGCCGACGACGGTTACACCCTGCCCTACAGACTCTACATTCCCAAAAACTATGACTGCGGCGTACTCTACCCCGTTATGATATTCATGCACGGCGCGGGCGAGAGAGGCTGTGACAACGAAGAACAGATCAAGGTCGCGCTTCCCCACGTGTTTGACGATCCCACATCTCCTGCATACAATGCGATCATCATCACTCCCCAGTGTCCCGAGGACAAGCAGTGGGTATACACACCTTGGGAGAAGGGATGCTACTCTGCCGCTGACGTTACCGAGTCAAGAGAGTGCCAGTCCGTGATCGAGATCCTAAAATACATAGTATCCGAATACAACGTTGACAAGTCCCGCATCTACGTCACAGGTCTTTCCATGGGCGGCTTCGCTTCATGGGATCTTATGACCCGTCACTCCAACATTTTCGCGGCAGGAATGCCCGTTTGCGGAGGCGGAGACCCCTCTGCGGCTAAGGTACTCGCCGAGATCCCGATCCGTACCTTCCACGGCTTCCTTGACGGCACAGTTCCCGTTGAAGGCACACGTGAGATGTACGCAGCTATCAAGGCACAGGGCAAGGGACGCATCCGTTACACCGAATTTGAAAACGGTTATCACGACATTTGGGATGATGTTTACTGCAATCTTAACAACATCAACTGGCTCTTCTCCAATGTAAAGCGCCCGAAGGAGAAGAAGCTTCCGGAAGTAAACTACAAAAAGGCAGGGCTCATCGGAGCTGCCGCACTTGTTGCCGGAGCCGCGCTTCTTATCGCTAAGAACGCAAAGAAAAAGAAATAAGAATATTTTCACAAAAACTCCGCTGAGCTACTCAGCGGAGTTTTGTGTATAAAGGTTAATATTGAATTGTTATCTATTGGGATGACAAGGCTAACTCGCACCGTACTGTATGACTATAACCCATTACTGGAACCATCGGGGGCGCCGAAGTTTCCGGCTTTGCCTCCTCCTTGGCTGAATCTTTATTTTTGTTGCTACGCAACAAAAATAAAGGAAAAATTACGTTTTTCTTACAGCCAAAAACGGTTCTAAAAGCGTTTGTTTACGCCACATTAACCGCTTTCCCCCTGTAGAGTCACCAACGTAATTGCTTTGGTGACGCGTTTCACTCCTAATGCCTCACGCTGTACTGTAACTATAACCCGTCTTTGGAACCATCTCAAACGCCGAAGTTTCCGGCTTCGCCTCCTCCTTGGCTGAATCTTTATTTTTGTTGCTACGCAACAAAAATAAAGAAAAAAATTACGTTTTTCTTACAGCCCAAAACGGTTCTGAAAGCGTTTGTTTACGCCACGTTAACCGCTTTCCTTCGTTTTCCCCTTGTAGGGGCGACAACGCAATTGCGTTGGTGACGTGTTTCGCAAAGCGAATACACTGCGACC
>JAFUPK010000141.1 GCA_017481265.1 Clostridia bacterium | reverse complement strand
CATTTTTTCGATATAATTGACTGTAGGCATATCTGCTCCTCCGATAAAGTTTTGTCTAGTCAACTTTATTTTATCAGATTTCGGCAGATATGCCTATCTTTTTTTGCTATCTGTCAGGTCTTACCCCAACTTTTATTATATAAGTCATTTTGCAAAAAGGAATCTGGCGACAGCGTCGTAATAACCTCCGTCTGCATCGGTTATCATGTAATCGACCATAATATGCTTCGATCCGCTGTAAAAGCTCTGGAACTGCGTTCTAACAGCTCCGATAGAATCAGCGTCCACGATTACGGTGTATGAATCATCAAGAGAGCATTTGGAAACAAGCGCATCCTTGATAAGCCCTTCAAGAATCTCAGAAGTAATGGATGAGGAATGATCAAAAGTCGCTTCGATCCATTTTACGTTCTTTGTATAAAGATCAGCCGCTTCCTTCATCTTCTGCTCGGATGCATTAAGCTTACGGTCGGCGGAATAATCGGGAGGAGTTACGGCAAGACCATTGTCGGCAATATCCTTTTTCATCTCGTCGAGTTCAGCATCACCGTATGAAACGCCGAAGTTTTCGGTAATAACACCGGATACTGCGCCATGCTCACCACCCTGAGTAAAAATTGCAGATTTCGCACCCTTGAATGCATTATAGAGAGCTACTGTACCGGACGTGGGGCAGATACTGTCACCGAGGCCAGCATTCATGCTGACTACACCGTCATATCTCTGAGCAAAATAGGTGGAATCATAGTACTTTGTGCCTTCGGTATACTCCGGGAAGAAGGTACCGTGTGCTCTGCCTTCTGTGCTTCCTCCAACGTCACACATCCAAGGGACGCTGGGCCAACATTCGGATACCTTGTCGTAAAGACCCGCAACAGCAACTGACTGGAAGCCGCCCATGGAGCCGCCGTAAACGATCATGTCCTTACCGTTCCAAATGTCCGAATAATTTTCAGCAACAAATCTCATTGCCTGAACGTCACGCATCACCATTCCGAGGAAATCGGACTCTTCTCTTGTGGGATTATCAAAAGCAAAGTCGGGATGAGCCGCATCATAAGCTGCATAATACTCGTCGGACTGATGATTTTTTACTTCATGACGGTTTACTGCGACACAGATAGCATCAGGCTGATAGCTTGCTCTGTCAGATGAAACTGTACCGTAACCGTCAAACTCACCGAAAATACGGAGAGATCCGGGAGCAGCATTTGCGGGATAGGAAACGTGTATAGAAGCAACTGTACCGAGGCTCTGTATCTCCATGCAGTATACCTTAAAGCCGTCAAGCTTACATATCTCACACTCATAGCTTGAGAGCACCTTCGGCTCAACCTTCATAAGCTCAGCCATCTTTGCATCCCAGAAGGAATCAAAATCGGCAGGCTTTTCTACGGATTTTACGTTATAGAAGTCGTAAACAACGCTCGCATTCAGCACGCAGGAGACAGACGTCATCTTTTGATTCTTTCGGTTAGCGGGGTACACATTGAGATATGCGCTTCCCGGCTTATCAAGGCCGTTAAAGGTCTTGATGAGCTGCCCGCCGATACCCGTCGCAAAGCCTGTATTTTCTCTGCCGTGTTCCGGCTTAAAGCTATACCCGAACTGAGGAATGCTGACAAGCTTACCGTCCGAAACAATTGAGATACGGAAGGTAACGCTTTCACCAAGCTTATAGGAGAGAGGATTCTTGTCGGTCTCACATACAAAAGACACATTTGATGCATTCACAGCCTCGTCGAGAGTATACACTCCGCCTCCCTTATAGCCCTCAGGGATATTGAAGCTGTCGCGGAGGGAAACGGCATCTGCAAATATCGACGGCAGATACGGTGTTGCATATTTATGATGAACAGCCACGGTGAGTGTTCCATTATCCTCGGTAATACCGTATCCGAGCATCTTGAGGCTCTCGTCGACAGTGAATACAATGGACTTATCGGTCTTGGTCTCGCTGATAGTAAGGCTAACTCCCGTAACGTCCTTAACAGCATCAATAACATCCTCAAGAGCGGCGCTGTCAAGGCTGTCGCTGTAGATGCTATACTCCGACAGAGCATTGCCGCCTATGGAAGGCTCTGCATCATATACATCGAGAGCATTTCCGAGACGAACGGTCATGGTTGCGATCTCGGCGCGGGTAGCGGTCTTTTGGGGATTGAAGTTACCCTGTGCATCTCCCTCAACAAGACCCACAGCGCGCATCTCGTCAACATATGACGCCGCCCACTTTGCGATCTTGGACTTATCAGCAAAGGAATCAACTGCGCTATCGGAATCGGGAAGATCCACCCAGATGTAGTCAAGATAGCGGCTAGTCATTACCATAAGCTCCTGACGGGTAATGGAAGCATCTCCGCGGAAAGTATTGTCCTCATATCCGGTTACGATGCCTGCTTTTACAGCCCAGCCAACAGCTCCTGCGTACCATTTCTTTGCGCCAACGTCCTTAAAGCCGGTATCAGTATCGGCTTCTGCTTCGCAAAGACGCGCAAGGATAGTAACATACTGCGCGCGGGTAACAGATTCGTTAGGAGCGAAAAGGCCGCCGGGCTTTCCCTCCATATAGCCTTTTTCATAGGATTCTTTAACATAGGAATAGTACCATGCTTTGGTTTTTACATCCGTAAAGGGTAAGTCTGCCGCAGATGCCGCCACGGTGAAGATCACACCGAGGAGCACGCAGACCGTAAGTGAAAGGATCAATAATTTTTTCATGACAAATCTCCGTTTCATAAGCATCTGAAAGAATTATAGCATATATTGATAAATAATTCAACTGCAACTTTCAATTCAAAAAAGCTTCCCTTTCGGGAAGCTTCAGCTTGATGACAAACCCTGTGCAAAAGCACAGGGTTTGTCAAATTAAACAAAGACTAAATCAAAAGTAAAAGAGGATGCGCGAGCTGCAGCACGTTCGCTTGCGCGAAGTGCGTCACCAAACTTCGTTTGGTGCGGGTCGCTTTTTGGACGAATAAGGGAAATTTCGCGCTCTGCGGAGCGCGCCTCGGGGCGCTGCCCCAAGACCCTGCGCCCTT
>JAFUPK010000140.1 GCA_017481265.1 Clostridia bacterium | reverse complement strand
TGCCTATATCCGCAAAATGGTAATTGACGGGTACGTTGTAAAATTGGATATGCCCGAACTTCGTGAGCTGACCCTCAGAATGAAACGTATCTCCAATAGCGAAAACCAAATTGCCAGCGGATGATACTCTCGGCAAGACAGTTGAGTATGTAGCGCTTGCAGAGTCTATACGTATGCTGTGTCCCATGTGGAGGAGCATAATTACCTTGCGCTATTTCAAGGATATGTCGCAACAGCAGACCGCCGATGCGCTGGGCCTTTCGCAGGTTAAGGTTTCGCGGGAGGAGAAGAAAATATTTGAACGCCTTAGACGCGATCTCGGATGAAAATAAGCGGAGACTTGCTCCGCTTATTCTTATTCACAATTGCATTTTTTTATCTTATCGTCATCCTTTGAGCATGAGTGGAAGCTTGAAGGGGGACAGAATTCTCTGATAGGGAATGACATATTGCGGAAGAGACTGCATGGGTCGTCGTCCACGGGTGCTGTGCATACCTTTTCGGGAACGCAGTACTCTACAGCATTAATAAGGTACTGTGCCGGACGTTCTATACGAACGACCGAGAACAGTCCAAGGGACACGAGAAGCTTGTTTGAGCCCTTGTCGTCAGCAAGATCACCGCTCACAGATGAGCAAACGCTGTCGGGAAGCTCATCTATACTGCAACAACAGGTACAGCAGCAGGGCTGGTGAGGCTCTACGACCTTTGACGAGAGGATGATTGGGTCTACAGTCTCTAGAACAGCTATTGGGAGGTTGCTGGACTTTACCGAACGGCAGGAGGCACCGCCGCAGAAGCATGAGTTTTGTGCTTCGCTTTTGAATATGCTTACGTTTCCTTCACTGCCAAAGAGAATGACCTTCTTCTCAACAACGGCGATTCCGTCAAGCTCTTGAAGATTTCCGGGGCCCAGACAAGCTTCGCAGAGGATCTTGATATAGATCCTTATTGAAAGCTGATAAAAGCCTTTGTTGAACGGGACACTTGTAATATCAATGTAGGATGTGAGCACGTGGGCACTTTTGGCGCGTACTACGGTAGTTCTGTCGAGTATCTCCTGCCCATAGCAGGTCAGGTATACTCTTACGTCTTCAAAACAATCTTTATCTCTGCACGAATCAAGGACTCTGTATGTGTCTATACATACCATGTCGCGCTCTCTGCATTTTTCAGAGGGATAAGAGCAGGAATTTCTGTTGTCAGCCATGGCTATGACCGTTCCTTTCTTTACACTTTGGTCCTACGGTGATTCTATCTGTTGGGACCGATAACTTATGTCGGAAGAACGAGTGTCCTTCTCTTTAACATGATATGCACAAACAAACATGATGACACTTTTTCACACTATTTCGCACCTGATGAAAAACACACAAATTAATACTCTAAAAAGCAAAAAAAGATATTGACATTCGACAAAATATATGTTATAATTTAATCGTACAAGAAATAAGTGTATCGAAAGGGGGCGTTGGCGATGATCATTGCAACTGTTATTAGTCGTATGCCGGCATATGAACGGGCTTTATGTAGGTCATCGGTTCCGACGTATCCGATCAAACGTATTCATTGATGCGACATACAGACTATGATTTAGCTTCTGTGTGTCGCCTTTTTATTTAAGCTTTTTATTCCGGAGGATCTGTTATTCCCAAAAGGGAATAAAAAAGCAGGTCTAAAACCGAATAACAAGACAGGGACAGCATATGCAAGGTAATGGATAAGGATACGAATGAGGTTTTGACCTGTGTATCAAGTTAAACCGAGGCTGTGAAATATCACTGCTGTCATGTCTGTGTGCACGGTTTGAGTCCGTTCACACGATCAAAATTTTAAACCAAAGCAATAAGTTTTTTCATGACTGTTGTTTCAAACTTATGACCATCCCTTTCTCTTTTAAATCTTTAATCACAAAATACTGAAAGTTTTTTTCATAAACTCCCTCCAACAAAATTATCTCTTGCCAAACGGCAAGAGATAATTTGTTATTTTGTATTAAGGATTCCTTTGATAAAGGCAGGTATCTCGCTCTTTTTTATGTAGAAGAGTCCCGTGAGTCTCAAAAGATCACGTCTGTCCTTTGAGGCAAGCAGCTTACCGTAGCTGGCGGCACGCTCCTTGTCATCGTCGATCCATTCGATACTCTTGTCGTTTATCTCACCGATCACGGCAACTGCTTCTTCCTTAGAAAGCAGATATTGCATTTTTGAAGTAAGCGCTTCATTTGAAACGGGGACAAAGAACGTGGACTCAAATCCTGTGGTCGTTTTCAGTACGTAATATTCCATTTCCGTGCCGAGAAAATCTCTGACGGTAATGTCGATTATCCTGCATATACCGTTGACCCCGTACTTAACTACATCTCCGATTTTGAACATGATTCTTCCACCTCGTCAGAAATATGATTGGATATAAAAAACGTGTAGCTGCAACCGGACTTACGTTCAGTAAAACAAACTACACGTTACAAATATATTATATCACATTTTTTCCTTTATTTCAAGGCGTTATTTTCATTTTTACGAGCGCATTTTTTCTGTATCAGCCTTCAAAAACGGTCTCTATCACCTTTGAACACCCTTGAGGAGAATATTGCCATGAATCAATATGCCGCGTTTTTACAGCATCGATACGGTAGTCGAGCCCGCGCTCGTAGGTGCTTTTGGTGCTGTCGATAAGCACCAGCTTGATCTTCATCCTTTCGGGGATGATGCTCTTTATGTATACCGCGCACACTTCGCCGATCTCTACTCCGTCCTTACGCTCTGCAAGACCTGCAAGGTTAGGCGTAAGCTCTACAAAGATGCCGTACTCTTCTATAGAACGAACGACTCCGGTGACCGTTTGACCCTGCCTGAATTCGGCAACATTTTCTTCCCATGTTCCGAGAAGCTCACGGCTGCTCATATATATCCTTCCGCTTTCACGGTCGATGCTTTTTACTACACATAAAATACTGTCTCCGCACTTGAATCGGTCTCGAGGATGGCTTATTCTTGAAACGGAAATGGAGTCAACCGTCATAAGCGATACGATGCCGCAACCGATGTCAAGAAAAGCGCCGAAGCTTTCCATGTGTGTAACGGTGGCGGGGATGATGTCTCCCGGGCGAAGCCTATCGATGTAAGCACTGTAGCACTCCTCTTGAGCCGCTTTGCGTGACAGGATCAAAAAAGGCTCTCCGTCGGTACAGTAGTCTACAGCGAGAATTTTGAATGCTGCCGCCTTTCCGACCCGTGTGATAATAGCAATATCCTTGGGTTCTTCGCCGTTACGGCAGAAAAGTACCTCATCGCGAGGAATCACTCCCTTGAAGGGACCCACATCTACGTATAGATCCATTGTATCGCAATCGCATTTTGTAACCAGCCCTTCTATGATGCTTCCCTCGGATATGGCACGCTGTATTCGGCGAAGATCACTTGTCATATGGAGATTTTCTGTACTTTTGAGTCGGTCTCCTTCGGGTGAATAGATACATTCCGTCATTTTTTGTACCATTTTTTATAAAACGGTGTTGTAACCGCATCCTTTCTGATTTTCCTTTGCCATATTTTATTCGTAAAAGGTACGGCTTATGCCGAGTATTGACAATCGTACGAAGATATTTCATAAAAAACGAATAAATTATATTAAAATTCGCTATATGTTTTGACAACAGCCGTGATTTGTGATAAAATATAAGTTAAGGTCATTTACCTTCACATAATACTGATCCATAAATGGAAGAACGGAGATATATATGAAAAAACTCGGCTTCGGCATGATGCGCCTTCCGAAATATAATGATGAGAGTAACAGAAATGTTGATATGATCGTCGCTGCAAATATGGTGGAACAGTTCATGATCAACGGTTTTACATATTTTGATACAGCTTTTATGTACCACAGCTTCTTCAGCGAGGTAGTGGTAAAGCAGATTCTTGTGGAAAAATACCCCCGCAGCTCCTTTACCCTTGCAGATAAGATGCCTACAATGTTTCTTAAGAAGGCTGAGGATATGCCTGAGATATTCTCACGTCAGCTTATGAAGTGCGGCGTAGAGTATTTTGATTATTACATGATGCACGATGTAAATTCATCTAACTACGATTCTGTAGTCCAGGCGTTCGACGGATTTGGATTTATTTCTTCGAAAAAGGCTGAGGGACAGATCCGTGAGATTGGCTTCTCCTTCCACGATGATGCAGTTCTTCTTGACCGCGTTCTTACAGATCATCCCGAGGTGGATTTCGTTCAGCTCCAGATCAACTATCTTGACTGGGAGGACGAGGGTGTCCAGTCCCGCAAATGCTACGAGACCGCAGTCCGTCACGGAAAAAAGGTCATCGTAATGGAGCCTGTAAAAGGAGGCACTCTTGCAAACGTCCCCGAGGCGGCCGAGATGGTGTTCAAGGCTCACGATCCCGAAGCTTCCGTTGCATCATGGGCTATCCGTTTTGCGGCAAGTCTTCCGAATGTGTTCATGGTGCTGAGCGGAATGTCGAGTATGGAGCAGCTTCAGGATAATATGTCCTACATGAAGGACTTTAAGCCTCTTTGCGATGCCGAATACGAAACTATAAATAAGGCGACTGCAGTTCTCAAAGGCGCTGTTGCAATCCCATGTACTACCTGCGGCTACTGCCTTGATGCAGGATGCCCTATGGATATTCAGATTCCAAAATACTTCACTCTTTTCAATACCGAAAAGCTTCTCGGAAGCCGCGGCTTCTCACCTCAGGAGGAGTATTACTTCAATACTGCGGAGAATCACGGTAAGGCTTCGGACTGTATCGGATGCGGAAACTGTGAGGCTGCCTGCCCGCAGCATTTGAAGATACGCGAGCTTCTCGTCGATGTTAAAGAAATGTTTGAGAAATAATAGTAAAGGACCGAAAGGATCAAAGAAAATGAAACATATAGCAATAATCGGCTTCGGTATCGTCGGCGGAGGTATTCCCGATGTTATCGACTCCTGCCGTGATGGAATTATAAACGCACTCGGTGAGGAAGTGAACGTAAAGTACATCCTTGACCTTCGCGATTTTCCCGACTCACCCCTTGGTGACAGAGTGGTACACGATATAAACGTGATAGTTGAGGACCCCGAGATCGAGCTCGTTTGCGAGACCATGGGCGGCTCTCATCCTGCATATGAATTCTCAGTGACCTGCATGGAGCACGGAATCAGCGTTGTTACCTCAAACAAAGAAGTGGTTGCAAACTTCGGTGATAAGCTTCTTGAGTGCGCAAAGAAGAACGCTGTTTCTTATCTCTTTGAGGCAAGCGTCGGCGGCGGAATCCCCTGCCTTCGTCCCTTTGCAACATCTCTCGGACACGAGAAGATCACAGGCGTCAGCGGTATTCTCAACGGTACCACAAACTTCATCCTTACCAAGATGAAGACAGAGGGACGTGAGTTTGCAGACGTTCTCGCAGAGGCTCAGGCTCTCGGCTATGCTGAGCGCGATCCTTCCGCAGACGTTGACGGTATTGATGCTATGAGAAAGATCATCATTCTCACAGCTCTTGCTACAGGCAAGCTTGCAAGCGATAAGGTGGTTTACGCTGAGACCATAAGAAACATCACACCTGCAGATATTGACGCGGCTGAGCGTATCGGCGGAGCTGTCAAGCTTATCGGTACATACAAGGCTGTCGGAGATAAGATGAGCGTGTTTGTATGTCCCCAGATCGTAAAGAACGATATGGCTCTCTCCGCTGTAAATGATGTTTACAATGCAGTTTCCGTTAAGTGCGACATAACCGGCGACGTAATGTTCTACGGCAGAGGTGCCGGAAGATATCCCACAGCGGGAGCAGTAGTTGCCGATGCGGTTGCGGTACTTTCGGGTGCGGCTGAGGTCGAGAAGAATCACGTATTCGTAAGAGACGACAGCGCTGTTCTCCCCTTTGAGGACGTTAAGTTCACATATTACATTCGCACAGCGGTGTCATCTGCCGCTGAGGCTGTTGAGACCTTTAAGGGCGTGTTCGACGACGTGACGGTTCTTGACGGAAGCGCAGACGGCGTATGTGAATTTATTTGCGGCAAGCTTTCAAAGCGTGAGCTTGATGCGACGCTTCCCGCTCTGGGAGACGTACAGTCCGTTATCCGTATTCTTGAGTAATTCTTAAACTAAAAAAGCTTCTTTGCACTAAGCAAAGAAGCTTTTTGTTGAAAAGGATGTCATGCAACAAAACATTGCTTGACATTTCCAGGGTTAATAGGATATAATCGCAACAAGAGTTGTGAAAACACTCTATTAACCACATGGGAGGCTAATATCATGGTAGGAAAGAATATTAAAAAAATCAGAACAGAGCTGAATATGACACAAGAGGAGCTTGCTGAAAAGATTTCAGTCACTCGTCAGGCAATCTCTAACTGGGAAACGGAAAAGACCCAGCCGGACATTGAAACCCTTGAGCGAATATCCGAGGTGCTTGGTGTTACAATTGAAGAGCTTATTTACGGAAAACAGAAATCATCACAAGGTACACTTGAAAAAGGAAAAGACGTAATGGTAAATTTAACAAAGGGAAGTACCAAGAGTGGAATTGGTTTCGGCGCGGCACTTGCGATAGTTATTTCATACGTCAAGTGGCAGTCTGTCGGATGGGCAATATTTCACGGACTTCTCAACTGGGTTTATGTTGTCTATTTTCTTATCAAATACTAAACGCAAAGGTTAGACATATGCCGAACAAAGCATTTCTTGAAATCACGAACGCTTGCAATCTGTCTTGCAGTTTCTGCCACGGAACACGCAGACCGATAAAATACATGACACCTTCCGAGTTCGAAACTGCTGCCGGAAAGCTCCGCCCTTTTGCGGAGTATCTTTACTTTCACCTGATGGGGGAACCGCTTTTACACCCGAAAATAGGGGATTTTCTCCGTATTGCGGGGGATCTTGGCTTCAAGGTTATTCTTACAACAAACGGTACGCTTCTTGAAAGATGCGCGGATATTCTTCTCGACAGTCCCGCTCTTTATAAGATCAGTATATCTCTCCATTCTTTTGAGGCAAACGCCAAAAATATAAGCTTCGATGAATATTTGAACTCCTGCTTTGACTTCTGCAGACGTGCTGCCGACAAGGGTAAGATCGCGGTCATGC
Organism: Clostridia bacterium; assembly: GCA_017481265.1. GTDB lineage: Bacteria > Bacillota > Clostridia > Oscillospirales > CAG-272 > RUG11130. The sequence goes on along the minus strand of JAFUPK010000140.1, from coordinate 21,002 downwards.
GGCTTTGGAACAGCGGCGGGGCGGAGGCGCTGAACGGCACGATCATTTCCCGAATGGAAGAATACTTTGGCGAAAAAGAGGCGTGGATTGAGATCTACAGCGGATATAAAATAAGAGACAAGGTGTTCCTTGAATGGGGCGACAAATTTGATTGGCCCGACGAGGATGCCGAGGTCTGTTCAACGTCTCACTCTTGCTACGGACTCCGTGATCAGGTCGGTGTTCTCTCCGACGGTACTGTAGTGCCGTGCTGCCTCGATGCGGAAGGTGCTGTGAATCTCGGGAATATATTTGAGTCATCCCTTGAAGAGATACTTGCATCCCCCCGTGCTGTAGCCTTGCGCCGCTCCTTTGAGACAAAACAGATCACCGAGCCCCTTTGCCAAAGATGCGGCTATGCTAAAATGAAGAAATATAAAAAATGAGTAATTCCGATACTGATTTTTAACTATGGAGACGGATATGTATCAAGAAAAAGAATATGCAAATAGAAAAGAACTTCGGATTAAGCAATACGATTACAGTTCAAAGGGTGCATATTATGTTACAATGTGTATTAAGGATAGAAAAAGAATTCTATCGGATATAATCAAGCCGGTAGGGGTCGGCGCCCTCGACGACCCGAAAGTAAGATTAACAAAAATTGGCGAAATCGCAGAAAAGTATTTATTATCTAGCGAGAACATACCGGGGGTAACAGTTGACCGTTATGTGATTATGCCGGACCATATACATGTAATCATTTTTCTTGATCCTGATAAATATATCAAGCGTAAGGATGGGTCGTCGAAGGCGCCGACCCCTACCAACGAAATGTTACCTCATATCATTTCTACTTTCAAACGCTTTTGTAATAAAGAAATCGGTAACAATATTTTCCAACGCGGTTATATTGAACACATCGTCCGTGATCGAAATGATTATGAAACACGAATAAGATACATTTGTGAGAACCCCATACGCTGGTATTATGATAAATTATTTGGAGAAAAATAGCTTATTTTATCACCAATACGATACTCGTAATATAATGATGAACACGAATATGCGGAGGCAAGCAATATGATTGATTTAGTTATGAAAAAGGTTGAAACAGAAGCTGAACTTATTACAGTATTGGAACTGTGTTATAGAGTACTTGGTATTAGAGATGATGAATTATATGGATATGATGCATGGTATAAAAGATTACAAGACGGTAACGAACCTTTAGTTTATGCAGTAAAAGATGAAAAGATTGTTTCGGCTGTTCTGGGAAGATCTGAAAATTCAGAAAGTTTAGTAATTGGTTTTGTTGCATGTGATGAGAACTTCAGAAGGCAAGGTATTACCAAAAAACTATTGGGATATTTTGAAGAGTTAGCGAGGAAACAAAAGTATAAGTATATTACTTTAGGCTCAAAAGAAGATACATTTTATGAAAATTGCGGTTATAAAGTGATATTTCAAATACATGATCAAAACATTTATCAAAAGTTATTATAATCATATAACGTCAAAGACAAATTTGATAAACTTATGCCAAAGGGATTGTCGTATTTAGAAAAATTATCAGCAAAACACCAAAGAAAATGTAGGGGACGGCGCCATTGTTTGCTGTGCAAACAGGGACGTCCCGAAACGAAGGATTACAGACATAAAAATTTGTCTTAACCCACCGACACGGGGCGTGTGACAGCGCCGCCCCCTACCATTGTTTTGTGTATTTTTATCTAAGTGTGACAGTCTCTTTCTAACTCGATAATGAAATTTTTAACAGCTAACTTATTCGCCTGCAACAAGTGCGTCTGCGGGACCTTCCTCAGGTCTGAAGCCGCTGAAGCCGAGAAGGGGAGTAGCCGCGATGGCAGCCATATCCTCTGCGGTGATCTCAAAATCGAATACCTGTGTGTTTTCAACGATTCTGGAGGGAGTTACGGACTTAACGAGGGGAAGTACACCGCTCTGGAGGGCAAAACGGATGCAGAGCTGTGCGGTAGACTTGCCGTACTTAGCGGCGATCTTGCCAAGGTTCTCGTCCTTTAGAACTGCACCGTTTCCGAGAGGGCTCCAAGCCTGAACGACCATACCGAGGGACTGTGAGTACTTTACGTTGTCCATCTGGGTGTAGCCGGGGTGGAACTCGATCTGGTTTACTGCAGGCTTCACTTCAGCAGTCTCAAGGAGAGCATCAAGGTGCTTCTTTTCGAAATTGGAAACGCCGAGGGCACGGATCTTCCCGTCCTTATACATCTTCTCAAAGCCTCTCCATGTGTCAGCGTTGATCTCCTTCCAATTGGGGTTTACCTTCTCAACGCAGGGCCAGTGAATGAGGTAGAGGTCAAGGTAGTCAAGACCGAGATTCTTAAGAGAGGTCTCAACAGCTGCTACTGTCTTCTCATAACCGCGCTCGGTTACCCAGTGCTTTGTGGTAACAAAAAGCTCCTCACGTGCAACGCCTGAAGCCTTGATACCCGCACCTACGGAATCCTCGTTGCCGTAAGCGAAAGCGGTGTCGATGTGGCGGTAGCCTGCCTTGATAGCCTCAACAACGGAGTTCTTTGCAACGTCTCCGTCGGGTGTCTGCCATGTGCCGTAGCCGATGCAGGGGATCTTCACGCCGTTCGCCAGTTCAAAAACGTCTGTTAACTTGTTCATTGGTATATTCTCCTAACAAAAATATTTTCTAATTATAGTATACCACACTAAAACGAAAATTTAAAGGGGGATTTATAACTTATTTTGTGAAAGTCTGTCGATTACTTTAAGAATTGCATTTGTAACTGTAAGCCTGCGAACCCTGCCGCGGTCGCTGAAGGCCCCGAAGTGCTTTGTTTCTGTTATCGTACCGTATTTATCCGAAAGTCCGAAGCATACTGTGCCTACGGGCTTTTCTGCTGTACCTCCTCCGGGACCTGCGATGCCTGTTACAGAAACTGCGATGTCGCATCCGAGGACACGCCTTGCGCCCTCAGCCATTTGCGCGGCACATTCTTCTGACACGGCGCCGCGAGTCTTTAAAACCTCGGCAGAAACACCCAGCACGTTCATTTTTACCTCATTTGCATAAGAAACGATACCGCCTAAGAGAACGTCGGAGCATCCTGCAATGTCAGCAACGCGGGCGCTTATCATACCTGCCGTGCAGCTTTCCGCAAAGCCTATTGTGAGTCCCTTTTCGCGCAGAAGCTCGATCATACGGCGCACAGTTACCTCGGAGGACTCATCGTCGGAGCTGCTTTCGGCTCGGATGTACTTTCCGATCTCGCCGTTGCGTACACGGTCAGCCATGGCGCGGCACAAAGCCTCACATTCCTCGCGGCTTTCAGCACGTGCGGTGATTCTGAGACGTACCTCACCTTCCGCGGCATAGGGAGCAATACTCGGGTTTTCGCTTTCCTCCATAAGAGGGCGCAGAATCATTTCAGCCGCACTTTCGCCGATGCCGTATAGGTGTAGGTTCAAGCTCCATATGGTGTAAGGTGATCTTTCTCTGAGATAGGGAAGCACGGATTCATTGAACATTGGCTCAAGCTCCTTCGGAGGTCCGGGGAGCATGATGACGGTACGTTCACCCTCAATGCCGTCTATCTTTCCCGTAAGCAGTACACCGGGTGCTGTTCCGTGATGATTTGCGAGAGCGACAGCACCTTTTGGGAGCATAGCCTGAGAAAGATTGTTTTCCGTCATCTCACGTCCGATATCTCGAAAAAAGCCTTCGATGGCACGTCTTGATTCTGCGTGCTCCTCAAGGGGGAGACCAAATACTTCCGCTGTGACCTTTTTCGTAATATCGTCGCAGGTGGGACCGAGACCACCCGTCATGATGACCACATCAGCGCGTGACAGCGCAAGGCGAAGTGAATCTGAGAGGCGCTCTGCATTATCTCCTACGACGGACTGATGATAAAGAGGTATACCGAGAAACGCAAGCTTCTTTGCAATAAAAGCCGCGTCTGTGTTTACGATGTCACCGAGCAGAAGCTCAGTACCTACAGATAAAATTTCTGCTGTCATGAATAAAGTCCCTTTCTTTATCAGAATCCGAGCCTGTACAGCCAGTCGCAGGCAAGTCTGCTCCATTCGCGGGCTCCGGGTACGTTTGCGGTCAGTCCATTGCCGTGATCTCCCTTGGGGAACACGTGCAGCTCAAAGGGTATTCTCTTTGCAGATAGGGCAGCGGCATACATAAGTGAATTTTCCACGGGAACAAAGCTGTCATCAGCACAGTGCCACAGAAATACGGGAGGCGTATCGTCGCGCACGTTTTTTTCGGCTGAAAGGAGCACTTCAAGTTCACCTTCGTTTTCAAGCCCGCCGATAAGGAGACGCTTCGAGTCTGCGTGGGTAAAGCTGTCGTCAAGAGTTACAACGGGATAGCTGACTATGACCGCATCGGGACGTGCGGAGAAGCGGCCGATGTAATCCGTGTCATCCGCGTGATTGTAATCAGACAGAGCACTTAAAACAAGATGTCCGCCTGCTGAAGAACCCATAAGGGCGATCTTATTTGGATCAATGCCGTAACTGACTGAGAGGCTTCTTACCACACGTACCGCACGGAGAGCATCCATCATAGGTACGGGATGGCGATACGGCGTGATTCGGTAGCGGAGAACGAAGGCATCAATTCCGGCTTCATTAAATCTTTTTGCAATGGGCTCGCCTTCGATGTCGGCAAGAAATTCGTAGCCTCCGCCGGGGCAAACGATGACACAGCCGTTAGGGGCATCGTCTGAGTGGCTTGCCGGGTAGTAGGTCATTTCGGGCTCATCCTGACCGAAGGTGCTGTCGAAAAATGGAGCTCCGTTTTCCCAAAGCTTGATAGTTTTCATTCTTATGACCATGCCTTTCTTTAATTTGTGCCTTGCCGCCAAAAGGTGAGCGGCAAGGCACAAGGTTGGATGTGATGCTGTTACGGTGCGCCTTCGGCACACTGTTGTTATCCAAGTTTAAAAATTCATTTAATCATCGGGCCAGAGATCGGTTATGTTTCTCTTTGTAACATGGAAAGTGAACTGTGTTCTTTCGGATTCCTCACCGGTTTCAAGATTACGTACCACGAAATCGCAGGGGTGATGAGCTGCCTGATCGAAGCCGACACCCTGATACTGTTGCAGGAGAGCGTTGTAATCGTCCTCGTCAAATATGATGGCGAACTTACCGAGCTCTGTTCCGAGCTGCTCAACAAGGACTCGTCTTGTAATGCTTTCGGGAGACATGGTACGTGCCAGTCCGAGCTCGAGCTGTACGATGCCGTGAATGGTCATCTGTTCAACAAGGAGCTGACATTCATTGTAGCCCTCGAACCAATCGGGAATTGTCCATACGTCGGCATCGATCACTTCGGTGCTGCCGATAACGGGATCGTCGCCATAGGGATATACCTTGAGGAAGAGTGCGGAATTGAATGTTTTCTCAAGCCAAGCGCTTCTTGTGTGAAGCCAATTCTTAAGGTAATCTATGTTTTGCTTAGCGGAACGGAGACGGAGAATAGCGTCCGGCTCCTGATTGATCTGCTTGTTCAGTACCTTCCACTTATCAAAGTTGCGGTCGAGAGCCTCGACGTTGTCGTAGCCGTATTCACAGCACTCGTCAACAACGCGGAGCAAGTCGTCCTTCTTTTCAGTATAACGGTCGCGGATCATCTCACGGAACCACTTGTGTTCTATAAGTGCGGCAAACCAGGGGTTTTCCAAACCGAGATCAGCGCCGTTTCCGTCTGTCTTGTGAGCTGCCTGGAGACCTTCGGGGGAATCTGTATGAATAGAGTTGCCCATTGCAAGGTCAAAGTCCCAGGGAGCGATAAAATGGAGCTTGCCGTGAGGAGAATCTACGTACATAAAGAAGCTGGAGTATCCAACGTCTCCGTTGCGTACAAATTCCTGAAGGATATACATATCGAGTATGGAGTCGAGATCGAAATATTCTTCGATCTTAGCCTGATCGCCTTCCTTGGCGATGTTGAGAAGGGCCTCCATATGGAGCTGAAGTGCTGTAACCTGATCGGAATTTTTGAAATCGCTCTTTACAGAATATCTCTTGTCGCCTACACGGATATAGTCGCTGAGAAATTCGCCTGCAGCATAATTGTCAAGCTCGAGTAAGAAGCCGATATCGTCCTTTTCACCGTCCTCGATCTCAACTCGCTGATCACCGACCTTGACCTGCTCGGAAAGCATATATACACCGCGGTACTCACCGTTAAGATAGACTTCAACCAGCTCGGTATATGGTGACCAGTCGATACCTTCAAGGTTCTTTCCAAGGGTCATTGCAATTATATTGCGAAGATGGCTCTTGTCGCAGTGGTTGGCGAGAAGTGTCCAGTCCTTGTTCTCGGTGGTGCCACCGCTCGGCTTGCTCATAAGACAGATCTTTTCGTCGAATTTGAGTCTGTAGGACTTCTTCTCCATATTCCACGTAGCATTACCTCTTCCGCGGATACGCATGGAGCCTACCTCAATGTCGCGTCCTTCTTTATCCTTGAGTGTGAAGGAAGCACGGATGTAGTCCTCCTTTGAGGTGACGTCTGCGCCGGTCTCAGTATTGATGTGGATAACAGCGATCTCCTCAAGTCTGTTGGGAGTGGTATCTTCGGGAAGCGCATTGAGGAAGCGGGAGATTATAGCGGCAGTTTCACTTCTCTTGGATGTGTCGTTTGGCCTGAACGTGCCGTCGCCGTTACCGTTGATAAGTCCGCTTGCACGAAGTGATTCAACGGAGTCAGAGTACCATTTTCCGTTCTTAACATCGGTAAAGCTTCGGACTGCTTCGGGATCTTCGGGCAACGTGATTCCGAGGTATTCGTTGAGTCTTGCAACAAAGGTGGCAAGCTGGGCACGGGTCATAGGCTCATTGGGAGCGAGAGTGTTCGCGCCGGTTCCTGTAACCAGACCTTCCTTTACACCCCAACCCATTGCATCTGCGTACCAAGCGCTCTGTTTGGCATCGGTGAAAGCGGAGAGCTCGGAAGCTGAGCCTGTGACATCTGCTTCGGCAATACGCGCGATAATGGTCACGAACTCGGCTCTTGTAACGTTTGCATTGGGGTCGAATATTGTTTCGGATTTGCCTTCCATAATGCCTTCGGTGTAAACGTGTTCAACGTAAGAATAGAACCAATTCTTTTCGTTAACGTCCTTGAAGGGAAGGGCACTTTCTGCTGCCGTTCCTATTACGGCAAATACTGCTGCCAGACTCAAAATGAAAAGGGTGGTGAGAAGTTTTTTGATCTTCATATTTTACCTTTCTGTTTTATTTATTTTATTGACACCTAAGGTGTCATTTTTTAAAAACCAAGTCGGCGGAGCCAATCTGCGGCAAGGCGGAACCACTCACGGGCACAGGCAACGTCTCCGAAAAGTCCGTCGCCGTGATCTCCCTCGGGGAAGATATGGAGCTCAAACGGAATGTTCTTTGCGCTCATTGCCGATGCCATACGAAGTGCATTTTCTACGGGAACTAATGTGTCTCCTGCGGTGTGCCAAATGAACATGGGGGGAGTGAGTTCCGTGACACTGTTCTCGCCCGAAAACTCATAAGCTGTTTTATCGGGATCATCAGAATAACCGATAAAGCGATTGCGCGTATCAGAGTGGGTTATCTCCTCCATGAGAGAGTTTACGCCGTAAGAGAGTATAGCCGCATTGGGGCGTGATGATACGCGGTCGATCTCGTCTCCCGTATCAAGTCCCCCATCAAAATGGGTAGCACCCGCACAGGCAAGGTGACCTCCTGCGGAGAAACCGATAAGTCCGATCTTCTCGGGATCTATGCCGAACTCATCGGCACGGCTCCTTACAAGCCTTACCGCACGGTTTACGTCAGCCATGTAAGCATCTCCGTTATAGGGAGCAACACGGTAATTGAGCACGAATGAGCTGATACCGACCTCATTGAACCTTTTTGAGATAGGTGCACCTTCATAATCCATTCGTGCACCGTATCCGCCGCCCGGACAAACGATCATACATCCGCGCTTCTTTCCGTCTGTGCTGTCAAGAAGAAAAGGAGTAAGAGATGGAGCCGCCTGACCGTATTCTTCCTTGAAAAACGGCACGTCTTCTTCCCAAAGTAAAATATCTTTCATAGGATCATATGCTCCTTTCATCTGCAAAATATCAGAATCCGAGCCTTTTCAGCCAGTCTGCCGCAAGGGGAGCCCACTCACGCGTGCCTGCAACATCCTCGGCAAGTCCGAGACCGTGACCTCCGTCGGGGAAAATATGCAGCTCAAACGGTATTTTTTTGGATGAAAGAGCAGTTGCCATACGTATGGAGTTTTCGGGGAGGACACAGGTATCCTCTGCTGTATGCCACAGGAACATAGGCGGGGTATCCTCTCTGATCGAATTCTCCCCCGAAAGCTTTACGGCAAGTTCTTTTTGGAGTTCTTTGTCATAGTTACGAAGAAGTACATTACGAGAGGCTTCGTGGGTCAATTCATCGGTCAGCGAGGATACTGCATAGCAGAGAAGTGCCGCATTGGGCCTTGATGATACCCGGTCGATCTCGTCTCCGTTTTCCATACCGTAGTCGTACTGTGTTGCGCCGAGAGTTGCAAGATTTCCGCCTGCGGAAAAGCCGAGAACGGCGATCTTTTCGGGATCAATACCGAACTCATCAGCATGGTAGCGTACCCATCTTACGGCACGCTTTACGTCGCCCATGATGGAATCAAGATCATAGGGATGGAGTCTGTAAGCGAGGGTAAATGCGCTGATACCGAACTTGTTGAAGAATTGGCAAACGGGATCACCCTCGTGATCGGCACGGATGTAATAGCTTCCACCCGGACAGACGATAACACAGCCTGTTTTTTCGCCGTTTTCAGCTCTGTCTGCGATAAAAGGGGTAAGGTTCGGCTTTTCCTGACCGAAGCTTTCGTCGAAATAGGGAGTTTTGTCTTCCCAAAGATAGAATTTTTGCATTTTTATACCTCTAACAGAAGAAACCTTCGGAGACTTTCCGAAGGTTTCATAAAATATCGTTAAATTACCAAGCGATACGCTCGCCGCACTCAACGGACTCAAATGCTTTCATGATCACCTTCAGAACAGTTCTCATCTGATCGTGAGTAACAAACTGAGGCTCGATTCCGTCAACGGCACGTACAAAGTTTCTGTAGTAGTCGTGAACATCGGAATGAGGACGCTCAAGCTCATACTCATCGAGAGTTATGCTGTCACGAGGAGCCATGGTCTTGGTGAGACCTGCGGCTGTCTGAACGGGAATTACATCAGACTCGTGCCAAGCCTTGCACTTTGCAACGCGGCATTTCTCTCTCCAGTCGGAGATGAAAGCAGAACCACTCTTAGCTCTCATATAGAATCGGGGCATAGGAATAAAGTTGTATGTACCGACCTCGATGAATGCCTCCTGACCGCTCTCATAGTCGATCCAAAGCTTAAAGCCGTCATCCACCTCATCATTTGTGATGTGCTCAAATGTGCAACGGACACCTGCGATACCGTCAAAGCCGAGGACCATAAGCGCCTGGTCAATGAGGTGTACGCCCCAGTCATAGAGCATACCGCCGCCGTACTGCTTAATGCCTCTCCAGTCGGAGGGGATACCGCGGCTGCCGTGGATACGGGACTCAATATTGATAACCTCACCGATCTCGCCGCTGTCATGAAGCTGCTGCATAGCAAGATAGTCAACGTCCCAACGTCTGTTCTGGTGAACGGAGAACACACGTCCTGCCTTCTTGGAAGCCTCTATCATTCTCTCGAGGCTCTCAAGTGAGAGCGTAACGGGCTTTTCGCAGATAACATTCTTACCTGCCTCAAGGCAAGCTATAACGACTTCCTCGTGAACGTCGTTGGGGATAGCAACGGTAACTACCTCGATGGTAGGATCAGCGAGAAGCTCCTCTCTTGATGACTATGCGTGGATACCTCTTGACTCTGCAAGTGCACATCTCTCTTCTTTAATATCATAAATTCCGGCAAGCTCAACGACATCACTCTTAAGCATATGCTCAGTGTGCCAGCCGCCCATTCCGCCATAACCTATAACGGCAGCTCTCTTTTTCATAATCAGTACCTGACCTTTCCGAAAGCACGGGAAAACGATCATTCCCGTCAATAAATGTTGTCAATATAATTATATCAGTTATTCGGAAGAAGTCAAGAGAATATGTAAAAAATACTTTTGAAAGGGCACGGTTTTTTTGAAAAAGGGAAATACTGCTCATTAGTAACAAATATTACGGAAAACGGACAAGTTAACACTTTGTTCATACTATGAGTGGCGGAATTTGTTATACTTTTGTTTGAGCGGTAATAGGGGACAATTTCTCATTCTGAAAGCTTCGGAGACAGCGATGAAAAGGAAAACAGTATATTTATCCGAGTTCAAAAAAGAAAGCGACAGCATGACATTCGCTGTGGCGATGGACTACCTTAAAGAAAATCCTTATACAACACTTGTTGTTGAGCCGGGAACGTACACGCTGACCGACGAGCGCTCGCGGGAGATACAGCGAGCGATCATGGAAGGTGAGTTCGGAAGAAATCCCGAGCATATAGTGTTTAAGCCTAACTTCGAGTATTCGCGGGGAATATATTTTAACGGTCAGATTGGCACGAAGGTCATAGCAGACGGAGTGACTCTTCTCATTGACGGCTTCATGGAGCCTGTATCAATTCGTGGCTGCAGAGATATACATATAAACGGCTTTACTATCCGTCATAAAAGACTTCCATACAGCCGCGGTGTGGTGACCGAGGTATCCTGTCCTTCGGATGGCGCATACAGGTGCGAGTGCACTGTTGAATTTGACGCGGACTGTCCCATAAAGGAAGCGTCTCCGCGAGTTATTAAGGTATGGCCCTTTGATCCGGAAACGGGTAAAAAAACAATAGGTACCCACGATATATGGAATCGTAAGCACATTGACAGCCATCATATTATGCTCTCCTTCAGCAATGCCGTTGACATTCGTCCCGGTATCGAGCTGTATATCGGCCATACGGCGCATTTCAGACCTGCGGTGCTTATTGAAAATTCGCGTGATGTTGTGCTTGAAGGACTGACTGTTAATAATCAGCCCGGTATGGGAATCCTCGGCAACCGAAGTGAGAACATTACACTAAGGCGTGTGTCCGTGGTGCCTGTTGAGGGACATAATTTTTCCACCAACTGCGATGCAACTCACTTCTCCTGTATGAAGGGACTTGTAAAGCTGGAGGATTGTACCTTCAGGGGACACGGTGACGATATGACGAATATTCACACCTATTATCAGGCGATAGTAAGTGTGGAGGGGGACAGAGTATGCTATATGCAGGAAAAGACCCCCGACGGAACTCATGCGCAGACCCTTGACTATCCCGATGCAGGCGATACCCTTGAGCTTACAAGTATTGATACACAGGAGCTCATAGACACGTATACCGTAGTCTCCTGCAGATGTATGCCGAAGGAATGGATGTGCCGAGTCGAGCTTGACCATCCCCTTCCGAAAAACACAGAAGGGCTTGTTCTCTCAAACGTGACGTGGGTGCCGAAAACCGAGATCACGGGATGCACGGCGGCAAGCCACAATGCAAGAAGCCTGCTTATCAAATCAAGAGACGTACTTATAGAAGGGAATACCTTCAAAAACATAGTCGGACCTGCTATAGTGGTGTCTCCCGAATCAAATTGGTATGAGGGTGTATCTCCCTGTGATGTTGTGATACGTAACAACGTGATCACGGACTGCGCCGAAAGGTGGTACGGAGATCCGGCGGCGATCATGGTGTTCGTCGGTGCGGATGCTCCTGCACAGAGCATAAGGAATATCACAATAGAAAACAACCTGATCGACTGTCCGCTGACACCCCACGGTATATCGGTGAAGAACACGGATGGGGTTCGTGTCTTCGGCAATAAGGTGACGGCAAAGGACGAAGAAGTGATAATAGCTGATTGTTCCAATGTCAGCACCGACGTAAATTACATATGAAAGCTTCCTTGATCGGGACTTAATTAAAAAATCAATATTAAAGGTGTGATTCAGTTATGGATTTTACAAGACTTGATGCTTTTCTTGACAGACTTACGTCATGGCGCGTTCCGGGTAACGACTGTATCGTGATAAAGGACGGCGCAGTTATCTACCGCCACATTTCGGGCTATGCCGATCTCGAGGCAATGAGAGAAATGAAGGGAGACGAGACCTACAATATGTGGTCCTGCTCCAAGCCCGTTACCTGTGCGGCTGCGCTCACTCTTCTTGAGAAGGGAGATATCCTTCTTGAGGATGATATCACCGATTATCTTCCCGAATTTGCGGATATCAAGGTAAAACGAAACCTCGGCGACGGTAAGTATGAGCTTGTCGCACCTTCAAGAATGATAAAGATCCGTGACCTCTTTACAATGACCTCAGGCTATAGCTACGATGTTGACAAGCAGGTCATGGTGGACGTAAAGAAGAACACAAACGGCAAGTGCCCCACCCGCGAGATACTGAAGGCATTTGCCCAGATCCCCCTTGAGGCTGATGTCGGAGAGCGCTGGTTTTACGGAATCAGCCACGATATACTTGCAGGTCTTGTTGAGGTCGTTGCGGGCGAGAGATTCCGCGATTACGTAAAACGCGTGATCTTCGATCCTCTTGATATGAAGGATTCAATGTATGGCGAGCCTACTGTCGAGATCGCCTCAAGAATGGCGCGCCAGTATAACTACGACGACATCGGCGACAGACATATCCCCTCCGATAACAAGGTGGGATTCGTGTTCGGAAGCGAGTACGACAGCGGCGGAGCAGGTCTTATCTCCACCGTTGAGGACTGCGGAAAGTTCGTGTACGCTATGGCAAACGGCGGCGTCGGACTTAACGGAAACCGTATTCTATCCCGCCGTACCATAGATCTTATGAGAACACCTGCACTTACTCCCGAGCAGAGAAAGACTATGAACTGGTACTGGCAGAGAGGTTATAACTACGGTCTCGGCGTTCGCACTATGGCAGAGCCAACACTGGGTGGTTCCAACGGCCCCAAGGGTGAGTTCGGTTGGGCAGGAGCAGCGGGAGCATATATGATGATCGACCCCGACAACAACCTCGGTGTGTTCTATGCGGAGCATATGCTCAACAGCCAGGAGGACTACATCGTAAACCGCATAAGAAATATCGTATATAGCTGTCTTGATGATTAAATGAATACTTGATCCGCAGTGCCGACAACGGTACTGCGGATTTTTTTAAAAAATACAAAAAAACTCTTGACAAATTTGGTTGGTTGTTGTAGACTAAATACAGAAGGTTGGTGAGTGCCAACCGAAAGGAGGTCGAACATTATGGAAAACTTAAAGCTTTGCGAAAGCGATTACAGATTTATGTCCGTTATCTGGGACAGCGAGCCCCTCAGCTCAAGACACCTGGTGGAGCTGTGCGCAGAACGGCTTAACTGGAAGAAGGCAACCACCTATACCACCCTCAAAAAGCTCTGCGACAAGGGCTTTGCGAAAAACGAGAACACTATTGTCACCTCCCTTGTTCCCCGTGAGAACGTGCAGGCGTTTGCCAGCGAGCATTTTGTCAGCCACACCTTCGGCGGGTCTCTGCCGATGTTCCTCGTTTCCTTCCTCGGCGGCAAGACTATTACAGACGAGGAGGCCGCTGAGCTGAAGCGGCTGATAGATGAGCACAGGGGGTGAGGGCGTGAGTGAGCTTATTTACAGTTTGCTGAGACTGTCATTTTCGGCAGTGCCCGTGATACTTGTGGTAATGGCAGGACGGCTGATTCTCTCCTTTGCACCGAAAAAGTATTCCTATGCTCTGTGGAGTGTTGTAGCTTTTCGCCTGTGCGTGCCATTTTCCTTTAAGTCTCATTTCAGCTTTCGTGTGTTAGGGCAGAGCATTGTCGCGTTATTTGAAAAGGGTAGCGAAGTGCAGAACATCACGCCCTCCTTGCCTCCGCTTACGGAAAGTGTGACCGAGCTTGTCCCTCCTGCACCTGCAGTGACAGCACCTGCTGTGGATAGCATGGGTATAGCCGAAACGCTTCCCGTTATAGAAAATACTTCTCGGACCGTGAGCTTTTCGGATATCTTACCTACGCTTCTTGCGGCACTTTGGATCGTCGGGATCGCAGTGTTTCTTATACTTGGTGTCGTATCCTATGTGAAGCTTAAAAGATCCGTTGCCGATGCGACCCGTACAGAGGGACGTATCTACGTCCACAGAGACGTGACGTCTCCCTTCGTTATAGGAATTTTGAAGCCGAGGATCCTCCTTCCCGAGGGACTTGACGAGGCGACCGCAGAGGCAGTCCTTGCTCACGAGAACTGTCACATCCGCCGCGGAGACCACATTATCAAGACGGCAGCTTTCCTTATTCTTGCCGTTCATTGGTTCAATCCCTTTTGCTATCTTGCGTTTTTCCTCATGAGCCGAGACATGGAGATGAGCTGTGACGAAAAGGTGCTCGCTTCCATGGATCATCCCGACAAGAGAAAGGAGTACAGTATGGCAATACTTAAGACAGCAACCAATAATAGTTCCATCCGAAGCACGGTATCCTTCGGCGGTGTCGGAGTAAAGAAGCGTATAAGGTATGTCCTTGACTACAAAAAGCCCTCGGCTCTTATCTCGGTATTCGCTCTTGCGATCTGTGCTATGATGCTCTTCGCCTGCGCGGCAAACGCACCTGAAGATAACGTATACGGCAACTACGAGCCGAAATACGAAGAGCTAACTCCGAGTGTTTTTGAGATAAATGAGCTCGACGATGCTGTAACACGTGCACTTTTGGAATTTCAAAACAAGGGAAGCATCGGTGGAGGAATAACCTCCTGCGAATCCCATGCTATAGTAAAAACTCTCGAAAACAAGGACGAGAATACAATTTCCGTTATTGTTCTCCGTGAAAATCACATAGGGTTCGATCCCATAACAGGATACAAAACTACTGCTGAAGGAATGGCTGATCTCCACATCATAAAATTCGAGATCACCGAAAACGGCTACGAGAGACGGAATTTCATGTCTGATCCCAAGAAGAGTATCAGCAGTATCGAGTATATATTCGGAGACTTCTTCCCGGGTGAAGGAGAAGAGGCATTGGCGGAGTTTATAGACAGCTTCGGTGGCGATCTCTATACCGGAAGCTACGAGATGACCCCCTTCCGCTATGAGAAAGACGGCGAGCTTTACGAAGTTGACGACAAAAAGAGCCTCAGGTATTTCGAGAGTCTCATCGGTGCGGTTCTTGATTCCGAAGAAAACTACGACGACCCCGAAGGTTACATTACAGAAAACGCCGAAGCCTTTGAGAAGCTTTACACGGAGATAGGAATAGACGATTTCCTTATACACGAGTTCTCAAGCGGCGGAAACGACGACCTTCGCGGATACGTGATGTACCGTGCCCTTGAAGAGTATCTCAAATATGAGAACGAGATGGTTCGTGCTTATGCTGAGCCTTTTGAATATGACCCGACAGACGAAAACGGCAAAAAGAACGGTCAAAAGTATTTTGATGCCTTCGTTCAGGCTGCAGTGGATATGTTCTCCGAAAAGGGATACCTTACCGCGTATAGTATGCACTACAGAACGTGGAGAAAGGTGTTTGAGCTTCATGTGTCTGACATGACACCGGAGGAATACGCAAATCTCGATCACGTGTATCCGTTACCCGATAAGATAGCCGTTCACGGTGAAAAGGAATATGTATTCAGCAAGGGCGATGAAAAGTATTATGAGCTGTACAAATGCGCATCTGGGTTCTTTTTCAAGCCGGAGGATGCAGACACCGTCAGTGAGTACATAGGTGAGGTCAGCGGAGCGGAGGACTCCAAGGTACAAGATGTACTTAAGCAATCTCTCTACAGACCTTCGGTAGAGTTTATCTATGACGACGGTGTGTCCGGTTATATTATAGTCGGAGGCGGTGCAGTAGTGCTTATAGAGAAGGAAAGCGGCACATACGATGCCTACCGTATAATGAGTGTTGGCGGAGGACTCGGGTATTATTTGCGGGTCAATTTTATGGATGAATAAATTTGTGAAGGAAGGGTTACTATGGCAATACTTAAGAATGGAACGGGAAAAAGAACACTCGTTGGGATATTGTTCTTTGGCGAGATAGAGGTAGAAAAGCGCATAAAGAGGACCCTCGATTACAAAAAGCCGTCGCTTCTTGTGACCGCACTCTCACTCATCCTCTGCACCGTGATACTTTTCGGCTGTGCGGCAAATGCGCCGACGAATGATAATAATGAAACAAATACTCCGAATACGGAAGGGATCCCGGAAGTATCTGAAATAACGCCTCTCGACGATGCTGTAACACGTGTACTTCTTGAAGAGGAACCCTTAAGTTCCAACGAGAGATACTATTCCTGCAGGTCTCACGCTATCCTCAAGACTTACGAAAACAGTGAAGACGGTACAGTATCCTTATTGGTACTTATGGGGACTCCTGTTGACTTTGATCCCGTAACAGGGGAGATTCGCTCATATTTAAGCGCTCCGAGCATGGTACTGATAAAACTCCAAAAAGCGGATGATTCATACGAGAAGCTGAGTTGCTTTGATCTGAACATGAGTCTCGAGGAGATGCTTGAAGAGTTCGGCAGAGTTATCGAAAAAGATGAAGCTTTGAAGGAGTATTTCCCGAACGAAGACATAGATGCTCTTAATACTTATATTTCGGACGTGGAGCATGGAAAGTATTTCGGAAAGATAGAGTACACGCCTCGCCGCTACGAAAAGGACGGAAAGTTATTTGAGCTTGACAACGCACAGCGCGGCAGATATTTTATAAGTCTTGTGGACGAGGTTTTAAAATCTGATAAGAACTATGACGATCCCGAGGACTATATACGTGAAAACAGTGAAGCTTTCAAAAAAGTAATGGATCAAAGGGATGTATATGAGCTTCTCATAGAAGAATTTTTGAAGGGCGGCAATGATGATCTCCGCGGATACGTGATGTATCGTGCCCTTGAAGAGTACCTGAAGTCTGATGTTCATGCCGGACTTTACAAGGATACAGCCCCGTTTGAGTTTGACCCTGTAGACGAAAACGGAAAAAAGAACGGACAGCTTTATTTCGATGCTCTGCTTGAGGCGGCATTGCGCGATTATGCCGAGTACGGTAACGTGGGTATGAATTTCGTCATGCGTGAGCGTTCAAGACTTGAAATATGCGAAAGGTATTTTAAAACCTTGACAGATTCCGAATATGCGGATCTTGACCATCTCTATGACCTTCCGGAAGAGATAGCTGTGAACTATAACGGAGAAAGAGTAGTGCTTGATAAGGGTACGGACGATTACTATGCCGTATTCAGAGCTACTTCAATGATGTTTTTGAACACGGAGAAGGGCTACACAAATAAGTTTAAGTACTACGGTACCGTTGACTCTCCCAATGATGACGAAGTGAAGAAGTTGTATGTAGATAAGGAATATTATTACGATTCTCCGTACGCAGAGTTCATATATGAGAATGGAAAAACCGAGCTTATTATTGGATGCAGCGGAGACATGACCTTGAAGCTTCGAGAGGACGGAAAATACGATCTTTATTACGATCTGCATTATATGAACGGAATAACATCTATCTCTTGGAACGACATTATAGAAAAGTATTAACCAAAACAAAAACGGTTGCATCGCAACCGTTTTTGTTTTAAGCATCAATAACTATAAGTTTTATTTCCTGTCCGAGCTTTTCCGCAAGGTCAACAGAGAATTTCGTGCCGCGGGACTTTCCGTCCCAAAAGGCTATTACAGAATCGGCGTACATTACGATCTGCTCATTCCTTTTAAGCGGTGCCGCCTTGCCGTAGCGGGTGTATTCGGGAAGAAATTCCGTGTATTTGATATTATGCTCGGCGGCGTAGACCTTGGCACAGAGGTCAACACCCTTCGCACCGCCCGAAATGATCTCGCTTGTGCCTTCGGGTAAGTAATCACCGAGGTTTTCGACAGTTATGTTCCTTGAACCTATTACGGCTACCTTCATTTTTATGCCTCCAATTATCTTTTAGATATGTTTTGAATCTAAGATGTATCTACTTTGAACATTATACCACAAAATGAGCATATTATAAATACATAATATATTTATTTTGGAGTTAATTGTGGCGATAAAAAGTATTTCTATCAGAATTGATGAAAGAATGCTTGACAAATTGCATGTAGTGGCGGATTATGAAGGCAGAAGTGCAAACAGTCAGGTAAATATTCTCATCCGTGAGGCAATTGCCAAGTTTGAAAAAGAACACGGTGAGATCAAGCTCGGCGGACAGAAGTAAAAAAAAACATCGTTTGCATCATGCAAGCGATGTTTTTTGTGATATTGGCGCCCCCGATGGTGTTTTGCGTAAGGTTATAGCCATACCGTATGGCGTTAGGCGTTAGAACGGGAGCAGCAAGCTACTCCCCTACATAGATTTGTACGCAAGGTTATAGCCGTAGCGTACGGCGTGAGGCGTTAGACGGGCTACCACAGGTAGCCCCTACAGAGACAGGGGTTACGTGAAGCGAAGGCTTTTAGAACCGTGTATGGCTGTAGGGCGCACGTTGTATTTTTCCTTTATTTTTGTTGCGTAGCAACAAAAATAAAGATTCAGCCAAGGAGGTGAGGAGCTTGCGACGAGGAAACTTCGGCGTTTGAGATGGTTCTTACGATAGATTACAGTCATTACAGTATGGCGGGAGGCGTTAGAACGGACAGTCGGGGACGCCTGTCCCTACAGTGAGATTGAGAATCGCGGATAGCCGTGGCGTATTGCGTGAAGCGTTCGACGGGGCGTCTTGTTTGCTACGCAAACAGTGGTGCCTGCCACCTACCATGGGATGGAGAATCGCGGTTGCCGTGACGTACACTAAATTATATTCTTCACAAATTCTCAAAATCTTCTCAAGATTTTATCATTTCTCTGCCAATTTAATAAAACCCATTGACAGAACATATGTTCTTATGCTATAATATACTCACCAAAAAAAATGCTCCCGTTGTTGACTTTATCACAGGCTTATGATATAATATTTTTGTATGCTATTATATTATAATATGTAATAAAATTTAATTCGTTTTCTCATGGCTTCGCCTGTGGCTGTGGAGAAAAGATTGGAGATAATACATGGATAATATCGGTGATCTGTCTGCCATTTGGCAAATAGTTCTGAACGATATCCGCGACGAGAGCAGTATGCCCCAGACCGCCATCGACCTTTGGTTCGGAAAATTTAAGATGGTCTCTCTGTCAACGGATAAGGTCGTTTTTGCCTCTGACAGCGAAATGAAAAGAGGTATCATTCAAGACAAATATTCTGAATTTTTAGCGGATCATGTTTACCGCGTTATCGGCTTCCGACCTGAGGTGCAGATCGTGGTGGATCCCTCCCTTTCACCTATCACACATAAGATGCGCCAGATCAGAGCCGGTGAGGCTGTTTCTGCTCCCACCTTCCAGGTGAATGAGCCTGATTTTATCTTCGTGGGTAACGAAATGGATGACGATGATGACGATTACTACGATGAGCAGGACAATATTACCTCCGACCCACTCCTTATCGAGGAAAAAATAATTTCCGATCACCTCGCGGAGCAGGGCGGCAGAAGCGTCATCCACTCAACGGAAAAACGTCTCACCTTTAACCCCGACTATACCTTCGAAAACTTTATCGTCGGCTCTTCAAACAGCCTTGCTCATTCGGGCGCACTTGCCGTCGCAAGCACCCCCGGAAGAAAATATAACCCCTTGTTCCTCTACGGAAACAGCGGTCTCGGCAAAACTCACCTTATGTATTCCATCGCTAATAAGGTGCTGGAGCGCGACCCCACTATGCGCGTTATCTACGTAAAGGGTGAGGAGTTCATGAATCAGCTTATCGAGGCGCTCCGCGAAAAGACAAACTCAGAGTTCCGCGAGAAGTACAGAAAGGCTGATATGCTCCTTATCGACGATATCCAGTTCATAGCAGGTAAGGAATCAACTCAGCTTGAATTCTTCCATACATTTGATGCTCTCTATGAGGATCATAAGCAGATCATTATTACCTCGGACAAGCCCCCTCGCGAAATGGTGACCCTTGAGGAACGCATCCGCAGCCGCTTCGAAAGCGGTCTCGTTGTGGATATTCAGCCGCCGGATTTCGAGCTGAGGCTGGCTATCCTGCAGAACAAGGCGGATCAGAACAATCTCGTTATTCCCACAGACGTTCTTACTTATCTCGCAGAACGCCTGCAGTCCAATATCCGTCAGATCGAGGGAGTTATAAAGAAGCTGGGCGCGAATCACTTCCTTTCGGGACTCCCCGTTACCATTGAGATGGTGAGAAGCTGCGTTCCCGAATTTCTTAAGGAATCCGAATCGGAAAACGATCTCGTTAAGCGCATCGTGGAGTGCGTGGCAAACAGATTTAATACGTCTCCCGAGGAGATTTACGGAAGAAAACGTACAAAGGATATCAAAAATGCCCGCAATGTGGCTACCAAGATAATCCGCGATATGACGTCCCTGTCCCTACCGAAGATCGGTGCCCTTATGGGTAACCGCGATTACAGTACGGTACATTCAAACCTTCAGGCTGTGGAAAATCAGATCGTTGAGGATCCCACCCTTGAAGCAATAATTACGGACATAATCAAAGAAATAAAAAGAAAATAATAATTATTATTTCAGCAGAAAATTAAGAATCGCGGTTGACGCACCGTACGGCGTGAGGCGTTATGCAAAGTGAAGAGTGAATAGTGAAAAGTGAAGAGGTTCGGAACATTTTCGACATAGTCGAAAATGGATCTTGTTGAAAAGCGACGTGGGAATGAAGAAATGTGGTTGACGTATTATTTACCAACGCCATTGGAACCGTGTATGTCAACACACCGCACGAACGCCACGCGGCGCGATCTCGGGATTTTGAGAGAAGCACGTGCATCTTGCACCGCCTATACCGCATTTCAAGAAGCTGACAGAGTGGGATTTGTAGAATCCCACGGGAGAATTTTGCGCCGCGAAGCCCGGTAAAGCTTCTTTAGGCACGGCGTGTTGAGTGCCTATGAAGG
>JAFUPK010000139.1 GCA_017481265.1 Clostridia bacterium | reverse complement strand
GCGAAATCCCCCTTATTCGTCCAAAAAGCGACCCGCACCAAACGAAGTTTGGTGACGCACTTCGCGCAAGCGAACGTGCTGCAGCTCGCGCATTCCTTTTACTTTTGATTTAGTCTTTGTTTAATTTGACAAACCCTGTGCCAAAGCACAGGGTTTGTCAGCAAGCTGAATAATTCCGACCGTAACGGTCGGAATTATTGTTATTTAACGCTTTCCTTAGCCGCTGTGAGAGTGTTTTCGAGCAGCATCGTGATAGTCATGGGTCCTACTCCGCCGGGTACAGGTGTAATGGCGGACGCCTTCACTTCAACGGAAGCGTAGTCAACGTCGCCCGTCAGCTTGCCGTCTGCCCTTCTGTTCATACCGACGTCGATAACTACTGCTCCTTCCTTAACCATGTCGCCTGTGATGAAGTCAGCCTTGCCAATAGCCACAACGAGGATGTCTGCACGGCGAGTTACCTCTGCAAGGTCGCGCGTTCTTGAGTGGCACACGGTCACAGTTCCGTTTGCATGAAGCAGGAGCATTGCCATAGGCTTACCCACGATATTGCTTCGTCCGACCACCACACACTCCTTGCCGCAAACGTCGATGTTCTCATGACGGAGAAGCTCCATAACTCCTGCAGGTGTACAAGGAAGGAAGCTGTACTCGCCGAGCATGATCTTACCCGTGTTTACTACGTGGAACGCATCAACATCCTTTTCGGGAGGAATTGCCTCAAGGACAGCCTTTTCATCAAGATGTCGGGGAAGCGGAAGCTGAACGAGGATTCCGTGGATGGTACTGTCTGCCTTCAATTCTTCAAGCTTTCCGAGAAGCTCATCCATTGTGGTCTCTTCAGGCATTTCAACAGTCACAGACTTAAATCCTGCCTCAACGCAGGCAAGTCCCTTGTTTCTTACGTAAACCTTCGATGCGGGATCTTCTCCCACGATAACTACCGCAAGTCCGGGTACAACTCCCGTTTCAGCGGCAAACTCAGCCGCACGGCGCTTTATATCTGCGCGCACCTCAGCGGCAATCTTTTTTCCGTCAATTATCTTCGCCATTTTCTTCTCCTTCTGTCACTGCTTCATTGTTTGCTTCTTCCGTCTCTGCCGCGCAATCCATAGCGGGAACTGCCGCGTCTATGGCATCCGCGTGATCCTTACGCGCCTTTATATAAAGGATAACTGACATAACTGCGCCTACAAGGAAGGTCGCAAATCCGATAAGCTGGGACACGCGGATTCCGGTGCCTCCGATATAGAGGCTGTCTGTGCGGAGTCCTTCGATGATCATTCTTCCAAAGCCGTACCAGCCGATATAGAAATAGAATATCTGACCGTTGAAACGCTTCTTGCGGTAAATAAGATTCGCAATCCCAAATCCTATGAGATTCCAAAGGGATTCGTATAAAAATGTAGGATGAACATATGATTCTTTAGTCCAAATGCCCATTTCAGCCGCATTCTCGAAACGGGGGTCGGTGACGTGGATACCCATTCTCCAAGGGAGAGTTGTATCGGCACCGTATGCCTCAACGTTTACGAAATTTCCCCATCGTCCGATAAGCTGACCTATCATAACTCCGGGAGCCGCAAGGTCAAGGACCTTCATCAGAGCGATCTTCTTGATCTTGCAAAAAAGAAGGATCGTAATAAATCCTGCAATAATGGCACCGTAAATTGCAAGTCCGCCTTCCCAAACGGCGACGGCGTTCTTGAGAGTTCCCCAAAGGTTTCCAAAAAAGCCTTTGCCCGTGACCACGTATCTGTCAAACTCAAATATGACGTAGTAGAGCCTTGCACCGATGATGCCGAAAAGCACAAGGAAGAATGCAAGGTCGGTCATGGGGTCAACACCGATCTTCTCCGTATACTTTGCTCTGAGAAGAGAATATGTGACCGCAAGGATGATACCGATACAAATAATGACTCCGTACCATGCAATATCACGACCGAAAACGGTAAACGTCCGCTCCATATGAAACGGATCTATGCCGAGGCCGGGGAAAGAAACATAATTTTCCATGATTCAAGGTTCCCTTTCAATAGTTTAAAAAGCTATGCGGGAGAAAAGCATAGGCATCTCCCCCGCAATATATCAGATCAGTCGCAGTTTTCCCAGTTGTGGTAGATGTTCTGTACGTCGTCGCTATCCTCGAGGTGCTCGATCATAAGATTCATATTCTTAATGTCGTCCTCGTTTTCAAGAGTAACGTAGTTAGAAGGAATCTTATCCTTCTCTGCACTCTCGATAGCATATCCGGCCGCCTCAAGAGCGTCTCTTACGTCATTGAGATCGGAGACCTCTGTGTAGATCTCGAAAACTTCCTCGTCTGCAACGAAGTCAGCGGCGCCTGCCTCAAGAGCAGCCTCCATAAGAGCATCCTCGTCAACACCGTCCTCTTTAAGGATGATGATAACGCCCTTATCCTCGAAGAGGTAGCTTACGCAACCGCTCTGTCCGAGGTTTCCGCCGTACTTGTCGAAGTAGTGACGGACATCGGATGCAGTTCTGTTTCTGTTATCGGTAGCCGTCTCAACGATTACGGCAACACCTGAGGGACCGTATCCCTCGTAGAAGATCTCCTCGTAAACAACGCTGTCTGCGCCGGACGCCTTCTTGATAGCGCGGTCGATGTTATCGTTAGGTACGTTGGAAGCTTTAGCTTTAGCGATAAGATCCTTGAGCTTTCTGTTTGTATCAGGGTTTCCGCCGCCTTCGCGTACTGCGATGGCGATCTCCTTGCCGATCTTGGTAAATACCTTCGCCTTCTGAGCGTCGGTCTTTGCCTTCTTATTTTTAATATTATTCCATTTGCTATGTCCTGACATGGTATATAGGTTTCCTTTTACTTATTAAAACTTAAATTTTTTCGGGAGTCTTCATGCAGATAAGATGAAGCGCAGTTCCGAGAACGGAGTTAACCGCCGAGGTAATACGTACACGCATAGCCTTGGTATCGTCATCGTCCGCATTCATGATGGGACAATTGTGATAGAAGCGGTTGAAGGCTGTGCAGAGGTCAATAATATAGCGTGTGATGTTGGAGGGCTCGTACTCGGTAAGAGCCGCATTTACTCTCTCGGGGAATTTAGCGAGAGTTCTCACTACCTCGATCTCCTCGGGAGCTGTAAGGCTTCCCTTTGCAGCGGAAACACCCTCCGCCTTGGCACGTTCAATGATACTGCAGGTACGTGCGTAAGTGTACTGCGCATAGGGACCTGTGCTTCCCTCGAAGCTGAGAGCAGATTCAAGAGTAAAGCTCATATCCTTGATACGGTTATTGAAGAGGTAGTTAAACACGATAGCGCCAACGCCGACAGCCTCGGCAACCTCGTCCTTGTTCTCAAGATCGGGATTCTTCTCTTCCATGATCTCGCGCACCTTTTCGATGGACTGACGGAAGAGATCCTTTAAGAGTACTACGTTACCTGTTCTTGTGGCAAGCTTGGCACCGCCGATGCTTACCGTACCGTAGGGAACGTGGACGAGATCCTCGTTCCAGTCGTAACCCATAAGTCCCACAACCTTGAACCACTGTGCAAAGTGGAGGCTCTGTCCTGAACTGGTCACGTAGATGCACTTGTGGAAGTCGTATGTGTTCTTACGGTATACAGCCGCCGCAATATCACGTGTGGGATAAAGAGTTGTGCCATCGCGCTTCAGAATAAGGCATGGCGGCATTCCGTATTCCTCAAGATCGACTATGGACGCGCCGTCATCAAGCTTAAGAAGTCCCTTTTCACGCATGATCTCGATCTGGGGAGCCATCTTATCAGAATAGAAGCTCTCGCCGTTGTAGCTGTCGAAGGTTATGCCAAGCTGATCGTATGTCACGCTGTATTCCTTGAAGCTTACGTCTATGAACCACTTCCAGAGAGCGATGTTCTCGGGATCGTGCTGTTCAAGCTTCTTGAACTCGGCTCTTGCCTCATCGTTGAGTGAGGGATCCTTTTCTGCTTCCTCGTGGAACTTTACATAAAGCTCAACGAGCGCGTCTATTCCCTCGCGCTCGACCTTTTCACGGTCACCCCAGCGCTTGAAGGCAACGATCTGCTTACCGTTCTGCGTGCCCCAGTCACCAAGGTGGTTGATACCGATACACTTATATCCCTCGAACTCGTGAATGAGCTTAAGGCAATGACCGATAACGGTGGTACCAAGGTGTCCGATATGGAAGGGCTTTGAAATATTGGGAGATGAGTAGTCAAGAACGATGGTCTTGCCCTCGCCTGTTCCTGTAGAGCCGTACTTTTCGCCCTTTTCTTCAACTTCGGCAAGGATGCGCTCAAAGCTTGCATCCGCTATCTTGAAGTTGAGGTATCCACCTGTTGCTACAATGCTTGAAAAAGCTTCATCGGGATCGGCGTTTATCTTTGCCGCAAGCTCAGCAGCGATCTTGGGAGGAGCTGTGCGGAGGTCACGGCTCAGCTTGAAGCAGGGGAATGCAAGGTCACCCATAGTTGTATCCGGGGGATACTCGAGCATATCCTTGTACTTCCAAACGTCTACTGAGGGATCGCCGAAATCCCAAATATTTTTCACAGCGTCTGCAATGAGAAACGCTGCAGTCTGTTTAAACTTTTGCATGGAAATAAGACCTTTCTTAGTCCTCTATCTTCATCTGCTCGCCCTTTTCGCGTGCTCTTTTCTGATTCTGCGCGTCGAGGATGGAGTGGATCTTCTTAACGGGGTTGAGGAGAGTTCCGATAGACTTGTTCTGATTGAGAGTGTCGATAAGGAGAGCAACATACTTGCACATATTAACCTCAGCGTACCACTCGCGTTCCATAAGTCCGTCGGGATGATAAATAAGGTTTGTGGTGAAGCACTTGTCGAAGAGTCCATCAGCGTACGCCTTGTCGAACACCTCAAAGCCGCCTACAAAGAGACCGAAGGTAACGAAGAAGAATATTCTCTTTGCGCCCTTTTCCTTAAGCTGCTTTGCAACGTCGATGATGGAGTCACCGGAGGAGATCATATCGTCAACAACGATAACATCCTTACCGTTGATGTCACGTCCGAGATACTCATGTGCCTCGATGGGGTTCTTACCGTCGATAATGATGGAGTAGTTACGTCTCTTATAGAACATACCGAGCTCAAGACCGAGAACGGATGCGTAGTACATGGTACGTCCGATAGCACCCTCGTCAGGAGAGATGATAACAGTATCATCATGGTCAAGAGAAATATCGGGAATATTTCTGACAAGCGCCTTGAGCATCTGATATGTAGGACGGATATTGTCAAATCCCGTGAGAGGGATAGCGTTCTGCACGCGGGGGTCGTGTGCGTCAAAGGTAATGATGTTGCTTGCGCCCATGCTTACAAGCTCCTGAAGAGCAAGCGCACAGTCGAGAGACTCTCTGGAGCTTCTCTTGTGCTGACGTCCCTCATAGAGCATAGGCATAATAACTGTGATACGGTTTGCCTTACCGCCGATAGCGGCAATTGTACGCTTGAGATCCTGATAGTGATCGTCAGGGCTCATGGGTACTTCGCGTCCGTACATCTTATAAGTAACACCGTGGTTGAAGCAGTCGGAAATAATATAAACGTCACGTCCGCGCATAGACTGATGAAGGAGACCCTTTGCCTCACCGGAGCCGAATCTGGGACAATCTGCGTTGATCACGAATGTTGCATCAGTATCGTGGCTTCTCCACTCCTTAAGGTAATAGTCAACCTGATTGACAAACTGGCTGCATCCTCTCATGCCGATTACGCTGAGCTCGCCGTACATACTCTCTCTCATGGGAATACCCTTTCTTCAAAAAATTGTTCTGTTTTGTTATATATAGTCTGCATCTGTTATTATACCACAGATTGTGGTTTTTTTGTTGTTTTTCCTGCTTTTTTTCGTCGTAAACCTTCACAAAAGATTCACAAAAAAGCGCACTTTCATTGACATGAACTAAAATGAAACACGGGGGAAGAGCCTTTGCCTTCACAAAGGTTCTCCCCCGATATATTAAAACTCGATTCCGCGGAGAATACGCTTCTCTGCAGCAGGGCACCAGAGTCCGCCTGCTTCCTTACAGATAGCGTCAAGGTCTGCGAAAAGCTCACCAAGCTCTGTTCCCTTGAGTTCTTCAGCCTTAGCTGCGAAGTCCTCAATTGCGGTCATGGGCATTGAAACGTGTGTATAAACAAGCTTCTTTGCACCCTTGATGGTGGGGAGTGCAAGGGTAGTCTCAGCGCAGGAGTCAAGACCGCCGACGTGAGTGATCATGCCGGAGGGATCAAGCATATTCTTTTCCATCATTGCGATGGATTCCTTCATATCGTCTGTATTACCGCCGCTTGTGCCAACGATGTGGGTAGCGCCGTAGTGTACGTTATAGAAGTTAAACATTGCAGAGAATGCGGGGTTTGTGGGACCTGCGAAGAAATTGAGGCATCCGTCACGTCCGAGGATAGCGTCACCCTGCTCTACAACAGGCTTAACGGGAGCGTAAACGAATACATCATTGAATCCCTCGCCGTCTGTAAGGCTGCGGAGATACTCTACGGGATTCTCCATTGTCGCTGTATTTACGTACATAAGCTTTACGCCGTTCTTTGCAGCCTCTTCGACCGTTACGATCTCAGCGGCTCTGGTAAGGCGGGCGTCATCAATGTCTGTAACAACGAGAAGAGAGGGACGGCGGTCACAGTGAACAGCGTAGTCGATAGCTCCGAGACCCATAGGTCCTGCACCTGCAAGGATAGCGCAGGTTCCGCCTTCAACGATACCCATATCGTGAACGTAAACGCCGGGCTTTGTGTGATAGTTTGCATGGTAGCCGCCAACGATACAGCTCATAGGCTCAGCAAGGCTTCCGTAGAAGTAGGAATCGTTGTCATAAGGAAGGAGGCATCCGCACTCCATTACCTCATTGGGCATAATAACGTATGTAGCCGCACCGCCGACATACTGATAGGAATATCCGGGAGCTGCAAGGCTTCCCTTGTAGTTAAGAGCGGGCTGAATTACAAACTTGTCGCCTGCCTTAAACTGATCCTGCCACTTTGCGCCGACCTCAACGATCTTACCGCAGAACTCATGACCGATGATAACGGGGTTATTCTCAACATCGTCGGGAACTCTCTTGTGAGCGGAGCCCTGGCTTGCCGCCTTATAGGATGACATACAGATACTGTCAGATACTACGCAAGCGAGGATCTCATCTTCCTTGATAGCGGGAAGCTCAAACTCCTCTGTGCGAAGATCCATCTTACCGTAAAGTCTTACTGCCTTTGTCTTCATAATATATTTCCAAACCTTTCGTAAATTATTTATTACAGTTTATTTTTGTTTTTCGGATTCTTAGCGAAAAGCGCGCCAAGCTTTCTGCGATTTTGCTTTTTTACGGGAACTGTACGCACTTCAAGAGATGTGATATTTCCATTCTCGTCGAATATGCCGTAAAGGGATGCTCCGTCCTTTGCGCCTTCCGGAAGAAGCAATGCGGAACACTCGTAAACCGATGCAGACTTATCAGTAAGCACGGCTGTTCCTTCTTCGATCCTGTCAAGGATCAGCTCCCGTCTCATTTTCTGCGGATCTCCGTAAAGCCGATCTTACGGCGCACCTTTGACATGGTACGTGCGGCGCTTCTTGCGGCATCTTCAGCACCTGCAAGCATTACATCCTCAAGGTAAGCCTTATCAGCGGCAAGGCGTGCAAACTCTGCCTGAACGGGAGCAAGAGCATCAGCACAAGCTTCACCTACTGCAAGCTTGAAGTCTCCGTATCCCTTACCTGCAAACTCACGCTCGATCTCTTCGTCGGTCTTGCCGGTGAATGCGGAGTAGATAGTCATAAGGTTAGAAACGCCTTCCTTATCGTCGGCACGGCGCACCTCGCAGCCTGAGTCGGTTACGGCGCGCTTGAACTTTCTGATGATAACGTCCTTCGGGTCAAGGATGCGGATGACCGCGTTCTCGTTCTCGTCTGACTTTGACATCTTCTTTGAGGGTTCTGCAAGAGACATGATACGGGCAGTGGTCTGGGGGATATAGGGATCGGGGATAACAAATGTATCACCGTAGATAGCATTGAAGCGTGTTGCAACGTCACGTGTCAGCTCAAGATGTTGCTTTTGGTCGCTTCCGATAGGAACAAGCTCGGTCTGATAGAGAAGGATATCGGCAACCATCAGTGTGGGGTAAGTGAAAAGTCCCGCGTTGATGTTGTCGGCATTCTTCTGTGACTTATCCTTGAACTGAGTCATACGTGAAAGCTCACCGAACATAGTATAGCAGTCAAGTATCCAGCCAAGCTCGGCGTGAGCGGAAACGTGGCTCTGCACGAAGAGGGTGTTCTTTTGGGGGTCAAGACCGCAAGCTATATAGAGAGCAAGAGTCTCATAGGTTCTGCGGCGAAGCTCGGCAGGATTCTGCCTTACGGTGATGGCGTGCTCGTCCACTACGCAGTAGTAGCACTTGTACTCATCGGAGAAGGCGGAGAAGTTTTTTATAGCGCCGAGGTAGTTACCGAGTGTAAGCACACCCGAGGGCTGTACACCGGAAAAAACGACTTTTTTATCTTTAAACATAGAGTGTTGCCTTTCAAAATATTACAATTAACCAATATATTAAAATTATACTATAAAAGCAAGGGCTTTGTCAAGAAGAAGACAGAAAAGAGAGTATGTTTTTGCGATTATTTAAGACTTTCGCCTGACAATTTCAAAAAAAGATTTTCTTTTCCGCTTTTTTATGATACAATATATCCATAAACAACGAAAAGAAAAGGAATTTTACTGTTATGACATGGGAAGAGCTTGAACTGACCTGCAAAAACTGCACTGAATGTCCGCTTCACGAAACGAGAACAAACTGCGTATTCGGCACAGGAAACCGCAATGCAAAGCTGATGTTCGTGGGAGAAGCGCCGGGAGAAAAGGAGGATCTGTCCGGAATACCGTTCGTGGGTGCGGCAGGTAAGCTTCTTGACAAATACCTTGAGGCTGTAGGCATTGACCGAAACGAGGTGTATATTGCGAATATTCTGAAGTGCAGACCTCCGAAGAACCGCGATCCCCTTCCCGCAGAGCAGGACAAGTGCATCGGCTATCTCCGCGAGCAGGTACGGCTGATCCGTCCGAAGATCATCGTATGTCTCGGAAGGATCGCGGCAATGCGCCTTATCTCCCCCGACTACAAGATCACAAAGGAGCACGGCACGTTCGTTGACATCAAGGGCTTCACAATGACCGCCGTATTCCACCCTGCGGCACTCCTCCGCGATCCTCGCAGAAAAGAGGATATGTACACTGATATGAAGAAGATAAAGGAGTATCTTGACAGGGAGTAAAAAGCAAGCGCTTCGCTGATGCGAAGCGCTTGCTTTTTCACTTTCATTCTTTCGCAATATATTCTTCCATTGACCCACAAAGCCTTTTAGCTTTTACATTTGGTGCAGTTTGGTACACTGTACCATTCCCATCCTGCCAAATCACAATTCCATCAATGTTAGTCTGTTCCAACACATACCAATCGCGAGGTACCTCCACATTTTTACGTTCTTCTATCGTGACATTTATGACACACAAGCGTTTTGATTCACAAACACCAGTAAACTCATGATTTGTAAAAGACACAACACCAAACTCAATAAGGTAATTGCGATAATCGTAGGAAAAACGAAGGCCTAAGACTTCTTCTGCTTTTTTAATGTCTTCTTCTGTAGCGCCTTTCATAACATACAAATCTGATTGTTTCTGCAACAATTTTACGATATCTGCCAAGATTCGCACCTCCTGTCACATTTCATTATTCAACAACCATTTTAGTAAATCTTTGTTCAGCGTTTTCTTAAAGGTATCAAAGGATGCTCTATCAATTTCAGATACAACTTTAAATCCATGTAATGCGCCAGCATCATGTTCTGATGCTGTCAACAAAGCAAGAGTTGCATCATTTTGTTGTCCGATATGATGCCATTGAAATGTATTTCCAGAACCATCTATCGGATTTAGTCCTTTACTCATTCGAGTGAAGTTATTACGCCCATATTCATCAACAACATTATATAAATCTATGTCAGTCCGCACTAACGAAAGATTACCGCCAAGTAATTCGGCTTGTAAGCCTGCCTGTTTAAAAACAGTATATTCATCAAACGAGTGGAATTGCTTAATAACACTCAATGGATAACCTGACTCCTTCTGAATCAATGCAGCTTCGTTCATTGTCAATCCATTTAATGTTGCCCCCTTTAAAGCAATGGTCTCTCCCAAACCGCCAGAGATAACGCCCGATATCGCACCCCATTTGAAAGCTTCGCTTCCTTCTATCATTGCGGTACTCAGCGCTTTATCAAAATCTCCTGTTTTAACGCCTTCAATAATACCGGCTGATAAGCCACCCAAAGTTCCCGATGAAAGAGCTGCGACAGTTCCGCTTTTAGCCGACACTGCAAAAATCACGCTGACTGCAGGCGCACTATTAGCTGTTAGAAGCGATACAGTAACGCTCAAAAGAATTACACCGGTACCAATTGCGACATTCTTTAATATTTGCTGAAAAGGATCAACATATTCAACAAATTCCGTAACAGTAGTCTTGCCGTCATCTCCCAAGGTAAAAACATATCTTTTGCCTTCAAAAGCTGCTTCTACTTCAGCAAGAGTAAAACCAAAGAAAATATTTTCCTGTGTATTATACGCTACTTCTTCAAGATATTCTTTTGAAATATAAACCGAGCTTATATTTTCAACCAAATATTTCTCACTATTCAATCCTGAAACCAGTTCGGAATAAACATTGTCCTCTATGTATGACAATAACTCTGTGTCACTTAATGACTCGAACTCTATCAAATACTCTTCACTTTTCGTGGTTTGAGCTTGTGTAGTATTATCACTCTCAAGTTTATTATTTGTAGCACTGCAACCAATAAGTATAGCACATGCCAATATTAAAGCTATTATTCTTCTCATTTGTTATTATCCCCGTCATTTAACATATCGTCATTAGCTGTATTCTTCGAACCTTTCGACTTTTTTATAAATATGAAAGCTACAACTATGAAAGAAACACCTAAAAAAACAAATATCACAACTGGCACAATATCATTTTTCTTATTATTTGTATTGTTAACCTGCCTAGATTCATCATTCACTTCTCCAGCAGCCACCAAAGTACCATCGTCTGCCACCTTGGCACCTTGCGATATTTGATACTCAATATCTGAAATCGAAAGACCGGTTGCAACATGTGCCTTAAGCACGTCATCCTTACCGACATATATTACTTTGGTCGTTGTCTGCTGGGTGTAGGCATTACTTACTGTTATTCTGTAAATACCTTCTTCTGTATACTGTTCTCCATCTCTTGCAGGTTTATTGAAACGTACATCTTCAGTCAGCCCCTCAGCACCCTCCTTACGTATTTCCTTTTTCACGTCTATATTAATATATCTTGATTTTGCAAGATCAAGATAAAAGCCGTTTTCTGTGATCGAACTATTTGTCAATTCTGCCCCTGTCGTCACATCGAAAGGATATACCATGCAATTTCCGTTTCTCACTGAAAATTTAAAGAAAATACGGTAATTATAGAAATTCGGTTTCGGGGTCCACCCAAAAATATCAAAATCATCCTCTCGAATCTCATAATTTAATGCTACTTCATAATCACCTTCTTCGCAAAGCTGAACTTCAACTGCAGCACCTTCACTTACAGAAGCTGAGAGATAGTCTGTATAGATAACTGGATCAGATACATGATTTTGATAATCGGTATGTCTTACAATTAAAGTACCGCAACCCATATCAGTTTTTTCAATGCCGAAATATTCATCGTATCCATTAGGATCTCCGCAAACATAAAGGTCTTCGTCGCCATTGAGAGCTGTTATATCTTGTTTAAGTTCAAACCATAAAGTTACCTTATCTCCAACTGTTTTTAGGAAAACAGGATCCCCGTTTTTATCTTCTGTAACTCTGGTATATCCTTCCACATAAAACTCTCCCAACTTCCATCCGAAATGTGGATCATCTTCTGTAATTTTTTTCATTCTCAGAGAATCCGGTATCGTGTCCCGCATTAAACACACTCCCCATATAATGCCGCATTTCTCCGGTTTGAGAATTGTAATCCGCTGATACAGTACTTACAAGCAACAAGGTAATAATAAATGCAAACGCCAAGCAAATCGCACATCTTTTCATATGACCAATATCTCCACATAATCAAGAAATATCTACAAAAATCGATTCTATATTTTTACAAAAAACCGCAAAACAAATACTGAAATGCGGTTTTTATAACTATACTGTCTTATATCTTCATATCCCCAAACGTATCGTAACTGCTCTGCATTCGTCTTTGATAATATCTCTCTCGCAGAAGGGTACCTTTTCTCCGCGTACAAGCTGGTATCTCTCGTGCCCCTTACCTGCAAAGAGAACTATATCTCCCTTTTCAGCCATGGACACCGCGCGCCTTACAGCTTCGTCGCGGTCGATGATCACCTCAAAGGATGCTCCCGCATCCATATATGAGACTATCTCATCGGTTATTGCCGACGGATCCTCGAAATCGGGATTGTCACTTGTTATAATAGAGTAATCCGCAAGAGCGCTTGATGCTTCTGCAAGCTCACGGCGGCGTACCTGTGTCCTTCCTCCGACTGAGCCGAAAACACAGATAAGACGTGTCGGATCATACTGTCTGAGCACATTTAAAGCGCTTGTTAGGCTGAGCCCGTTGTGAGCATAGTCTACGATAAATGTACGTCCCGGAAGTCCGTCAACGACCTCAAAACGCCCGTTTACCGGTGTCCGTGCAAGTATATCAGCCGCGGTCTCGGTAGGAACTCCGAAATATGAGCAAGCCGCAATAGCTGCAAGTCCGTTTGATGCACTGAAAAGCCCCGGTGTACGCATCATGACGTGGGTCACATCTCCGCCGCTTTCGCAGTTAAAAGCAATGCCGAGGGATGTCTCGTCGCGGTAGATATCGCAGCTTGAGCCTGCAAAATCGGCATCTGTCTTCATTGAGAAGGTGACAGCAGGCACTCCGGTACCTCTCACCATATACTCGCTTGCCTCGTCGTCGGCATTGATCACCGCAAGTCTCACAGGGTAATCCGTAAACAGCTTACGCTTGGCATCACGGTACTCCTCAAATGAAGCGTGCTCTCCCTCTCCGATGTGGTCGGGAGAAAGATTCGTAAATATACAAACGTCAAAGCTGAGACCCTGAACGCGGTTGTGCTCGAGAGCCTGAGAGGACACCTCGATAGCGGCGTGAGTCACGCCTTCTTCCACCATTGTGGCAAAATAATGTTGCAGCTCACGGCTTTCGGGAGTTGTGTTCACCGTTTCTATATGGCGCCCGTTAATAATAACACCGTTTGATCCGATATAAGCGCAGGGGAGTCCCGCGCCTTCAAGGATAGACTGAATAAGAAGTGCCGTTGTGGTCTTCCCCTTTGTTCCCGTAACTCCGATTATGTGGAGCTTTTTGGCGGGATAATCGTAAAAGGTAGCCGAGATCTCGGCAAGTGCGCTTCTCGTATCGGGAGTTGCGGCTACGAAGGCATCATCGGGCAGATCGAGCGGTCTCTCCGAAAGAAAAGCACGGCAACCCGAATTATACGCATTAACTGCGAAGTCGTGTCCGTCAACCTTGGCACCGGGAAGGCATACGAACAGCTCACCGCTGCGGATCCTTCTTGAGTTGTATTCGATCCTTGATGCATCAACGGATGAAGCATCTCCGGCAAGCACGGTATATTCGATTTTTTCAAAAAGCTTTGTAAGTATCATATCCTGCCTCACAGATCAAAATCATCGGTAAAGCCTACGATCTCGTGACCGAAAAGCTTTATGGCAGTCGCCGCCAGTACCTCAAGGGAGTCAACGTATTTTTTATTCTGTCTGAACTGACGCTTGAGCACTGACAGCTCGGTGCATCCGAGTATCGCACAGTCACAGCCGTCTTCAAACATTGGATCAGCCACAGCATACAGCTTCTCGGGTAACGGCACACGTCCGCTTTTTACATCCCCGTATATAATATCGGTGATGATATCCTGCCCCGGCTTATCCGGCACCTGCCAAAGAAGCCCTGCACACTCAAGCTCAGCCTGGTATGATCCACTCTGTACGGTACCCTCCGTAGCAAGGATCGCTACCTTTTTATAACCGTTTCGCTTAATATGCGATACGGTCTCCGTTATGATACTCGGAACGGGAACGGAAACACTGTTTCTGACTTCCTCTATAAAATGATGGGCGGTATTGCAAGGGATAACTATGGCATCGGCTCCGTACTGCTCATGGAGCTTTGCATCCTCAACCATAAACGGGACCGGATCTTCATCGCTTTTTCCGAGGATAAACGCCGTTCTGTCAGGTGTTGTGGCACGGCTTGACAGTATTATATCAATATGATCCTGGTCTCGGGACGCCTTCGTATGTTCAGTTATCATTTCGTAGAAATACGCGCTGGAAAGCGGTCCGAGTCCTCCGAGAATACCAAGAATTGAACGGTTATCTCCGATCGTGTGCATACCTTGCACCTCCCTTTTTACGGATTACTTTGACTTTGGATAGTATATCTTATATTTTTTCTTCTGTCGTCTGAGCTGCTCTGCGGCACAAATAAAGCGGAGCAGATTGCCCTTAAAGTCCGCGGGATACCACACAGACGAGCTTTCCTTACCCTCTTTTGCGAGAGTCTTTGCACGCTTTACAAGCTCTTTATCCTCTGTGTATTTATAAGCTACGGATTTCGGCACGTGATGCCAGAAGTGAGCCTTCTCGCAGGTCTCAAAGGAGTCGCCGTTGTCAAGATAAAGCTCTGCGGCAAGGCGTGCAACATTCAGTCCCGCCGAGGTAACGTAGTAGTTGCTTCTTCCCTGTCTCAGGTTGATCTCAAATACGCGGAAGTCATCTTTTGTTCCCTCACGGAGCTTGATATCAAAGTTCGAAAAGCCTGTGTAGCCCATATCCTCAAGCATACGGCGGAGCTTTTCCGCAAGGGGGAATTCTGAAACAGGCTCGGTTACGATGGCGGCATGGTTGCCGAGTCCCTTGGGGGTATGCTCCTCAAGCATTGTGTGACCGAGGCACATTGCACGCACCTTACCGCTCTTGTCGGAGAAGGCTGTGAACACGCGCATCTGTGAGTCGCCGCCGTCGATCATTTCCTGAAGGATGATCTTGTTGTCATACCCTGATGCAAAAATCTCACGAAGGATCTTCTCTGCATCAGAGGGATCCTTGGCTGTGTACACCTTCTTCATTCCGTCAAAGGAATGCTTCCAATATGTAACACTGCATGAGGGCTTTATAATAATGGGATATTTGAATCCAAGCTTCTCTGCTGTAAGCTCTGCTGCAGTCATTACCTTATCTGTAACTACCGTATCGGGATATGGGATCCCATACTTGTCGCAGATCTCGTAAAACTCCGCTTTCTTTGATATGATGGGCTGGAGAGCGGCATCGGGATAGGGGATTATGTACTCGGGAAGTCTGTCACGCAGACGTGCCGCCAGTGTTGCGTAATCGTCGGTACAGCCGAACAGCACAAGGCACTCTCCCTTATGCTTATCCGCAAAATCTCGGAGAGTTCTGAGCGCTGTCGCCTCGCTGTCAATGTCGGCGATCTGCGTAAAGTTTACGATCTTTGAATATTTTGTCGCAGAAACGGCATATCTGCCGAATGCGTATGATGTAACGCCGTACTGCTCATGGAAGGCTCTCGCTACGTTATAGCAGTTGAGATCCGCACCGAGAAGGACGGGGGTAATCTTTAATTTCATAATTATGACCATGCCTTTCTTTGATTTGTGGTGTTTTTCTCAGCCTTGAGGCCGGGGAAAATGCCGTCCGTCTTTTGGCGGCAAGGCACAAATTGGGTCTGTAATAGCTGACGTGCGGCTTCGACTCTCTTGGTTTTCAGCCTTTACCTCAAATGTTTTGCTCTCACGCACCGAAGAACTGACGGTGCCATGTGAGGAAGGTGTAGAGTGTCCATATCTTTCTGCCGTTGTTAGCCTTGCCTGCCTTGTGGTCATCAAGGAGAGCTGTTATTTTTTCTGTGTCGAAATACTCTGCGGCAGTCGCTGAATTAAATGCTTCCTTTACGATAGCGTAATACTTATCCTCGCGGAGCCACTCGCGGATCGGCACAGGGAAGCCCTTCTTTGGTCTGTGCGCCCACTCGTTTGGGAGCGTCTTATTGGAAGCGGCACGGAGCACAGACTTCGTGTATTTGCCGTCGATCTTATACTTTGCGGGAATGCGAGCCGCCTCAGCCATGACCTCGCGATCAAGATAAGGAACGCGGAGCTCAAGGGAGTGAGCCATGCTCATCTTGTCAGCCTTGAGAAGGATGTCGCCGGGGAGCCAGAGATTAAGATCAAGATACTGTTTCTTTTCAAGCTCGGAAAGGTTCTTGCATCTGTCGTAAATAGGAGCTGTCACATCACGAACGGAGGGACCGTTTCTGTACTTTTCGTTAAGAACATCAAGTGCTTCCTTCTCGGGGAACACCATCGCCTGACCGATAAAATAGTCCTCAGGTCTGCCGCTTCCCTTGATGATAAAGTCGTGTCCCTTGAAGTAAGGCATCTTTGCCGAAATCTTTGCGGCAGCACGGCGCAGAGGTGCGGGGATCTTCTTATACTTCTGCATAAGAGGAGTCTCGTCATACCACTCATAGCCTGCGTAGATCTCGTCTGCTCCTTCTCCCGAAAGCACAACGGTAACGTGCTCGCTGGCAAGCTTGGCAAGGAAGTAAAGAGGAACGGATGAAGGGTTGGACTGAGGCTCATCCATGTGATACTGTATGGTGGGGAACGCATCAAAGCACTCCTCTGCCGTAAGGTGACGGAGGTAGTTCTTGATACCGAGGATATCCGAAAGCTCCTTTGCCTCGCCTGTCTCGTCGAACTTCTGTGAGTTGAACCCCACAGAGAAAGTCTCGTTGGGCATAAGAGCCGCGGTGATATAGCTTGAGTCAACGCCGCCGGACAGGAAAGCACCGACCTTAACATCGCTGATACGGTGAGCCGCAACGGACTCACGCACACGGCGGTCGATCATCTCGGCGCACTCCTCGAAGGTGTAGCTGTCTTTGTTATTGAAGTCAACGTCCCAGTAACGCTTCTTTGTGAGCTTACCGTCCTTGTAGTTAAACGAGTGAGCGGCGGGAAGCTTGAAGGTATTCTTGAAGAATGTTTCCTCCATGGAGGAATACTGGAACGTAAGATAAGGACGGAGGGCATCGGGATTGACCTCAGGTCTAAAGTCGGGGTGAGCGAAAAAGCTCTTGATCTCCGAACCAAAGATAAGACTTCCCTTGTCCGTTACGTTGTAGTAAAAGGGCTTGATGCCGAAGTGGTCACGTGCTCCGAAGAGAGTACCCGTCTTCTTGTCAAAGATAACGAAGGCAAACATACCGCGGAGATGCTCGGTAAGCGCCTCGCCGTATTCCTCGTAACCGTGAACGAGAGTTTCACTGTCACAGCGGGTCTTGAAGGTATGTCCCTTTCCTATAAGCTCCTCGCGAAGCTCCATAAAGTTGTATATCTCGCCATTGAATACGCTGACTACGGAGCCGTCCTCGTTATACATTGGCTGAGCGCCGTCGGCAAGGTCGATAATGCTGAGTCTGCGGAAGCCGAAGGTCACGCTGCCATCTCCCATGTCCTCACTGACGTAATATCCCTCCATATCGGGACCGCGGTGAATAATCTTGTCAGCCATTTTACGAATGACTTCTTTTCTGTGTTCGCACTCTCCTGTGAAACCGATAAAACCGCACATATATGTATTCCTTTTCAAAAGATGTATTTTAAAATAAGCCTATACACATATATTATATCACAAAGCTTCGCATAAATAAATACGTATTCGGTATTTTTCTCGGGGATAAAAAAATATAGTTAAATTTTTTCACTTTTTTGAAATAAAGGTATTGACAAAGTCGAAAATAAGTGCTATAATAACCAAGCTTGCTGAGCAAGCGACAAAATATCTGGGTGTGGCGCAGTTGGTAGCGCGCTACCTTGGGGTGGTAGAGGCCGCTGGTTCAAGTCCAGTCACTCAGAAAAAACGGAGATTCGTATGGATCTCCGTTTTTCTTTATTTTACGGGCTTTTTCGGTTTTTTTTGCTGTTTACAGCGGTTTACACCGCCTCGAAATGGTCCGCTATTTTTTTGCTCAAAATCGGGTCAAAATCGGGCACGACCACATGTTTGACCACATTTGTCAAGAAAAAGCTATATTCCATAAGGGTTTTCGGCACTTTGCGATTTTAATTTTATGCAAAATGACGGCGGTTCTCTGCTTTGAGAACCGCCGTTTAAGTTTTTCAATTGGCTTTTTCTTTGTTTACTGCGTATCAATTATTTATCGCGGCGTGAGCATTTATAGCACACACCAAGATTGACATGATTTGTACCACCGTATGATCCAAACTCGGACTCTGGTTTTATCTCACCACACAGCTCACACTGAATCCATCTTCTACCTGAGGAATCACGAATCTGAAATTCTTGCTGAGTAAACTTATCCTTAACCTCGTTGTAACTGTTAACATAATGCATTTCAGCAATTTGTTTTTGACGCTCTCGCTCTAATTCAAGAGCTTTCTCACGTTCTTTTCTCAATTCTTCTTGCCTTATAAGATACTGTTCTTGTGCTATATGTCCTTGCTCAGCGCGTCTACGCATGCTCTCAATACGCCTTTGCTCTTGGACTTTATGAGCATTTCTTCGTTTTTCCTCT
>JAFUPK010000138.1 GCA_017481265.1 Clostridia bacterium | reverse complement strand
GCGAAATCCCCCTTATTCGTCCAAAAAGCGACCCGCAGGTCGCGCATCCCCTTTTACTTTAGATTTATCCTTTGTTTTATTTGATAAACCCTGTGCGAAAGCACAGGGTTTATCATTAAGCTGAGATTAGCAACCGAAGCTCTCGGAGCTGTGTTTTTTTAGCCTTGCTTTTTCTTATTTGATGCTACAAAGATGATAACGACTGCTATTATAGCCACAGCAAGGATCGAAAGAACGATAGCGAGTATCAGTGCAGTATAGGACTCCTTGACAAGCTCGCCCGTGCCTCCTTCTTCAGCCTCATAGGTAAGCTCATTTTTACCGTCGCCATCCTCATCGACCTTGAGCACGGTGCTGTCGGATTCACCCGCAACTGTCGTTATCTCGGTCTTTTTCGTGATCTTGATATTTTCAAAGGTACGCATATCGGAGTAATCTCCGTTTTCATCCATGAAGCCGATGGTATAATCCATGGTGCCGCGTGCAGTACCCTTGATCTTTATTTCATACTCAGCCCCTGCCTTGAGACGGAGTATCTTGATCCTGTCATCGACACCCTCGTCATATTCCTTGTCGGAATCGCTTTCCTCGAAGGAAAGTGAACCAAAGGAGGTGCGGGTGTTGAGAGCTGACTCCTTGGAGTTGAGCTTTTCACCCTCATATGCTACCGAAACATCAACAGGGCAGGCTATACGAACATAAATATATCTCTGTCCGTCTATCTGGTCGGCGATGTCACCAAAGAAGAAATTGAGGCTTTCCGCGTTGTTGACCTCATAGTGACAGCCGTGACCTGCTATTCTGTTCATAAGCTGCTGAGCAGAGCTCATTTCGGATGAGTTTAACGCCTGGAAGAAGCCGAGAGTATATATGTATATATCCTGAGCCTTGATGCTGTCGGCGTATGACACGAGGCTGTCGCCCTCTTTTCCGCGGTTCGGCAAGCCGTCGCTCATGAGGACGATGATCTTCTTTGAAGCCTTGCTTTTTGAAAGGATAGATTCGGCAAGGGAGAGACCTGATTCAATGTTGGTGTTTCCCGAAGCTCCTATGGAGTTTATGGAGCGTATGAGCTGATCCTCATTGGAGGAAGCGTGCTGGTTTATGATTGCAGAGCTTGAATAGGTGATAAGGCTGATAACGGTGTTGTCCCCCTCGTCACCTGAGAAAACTGAGCTTACAAAATTTACAGCCGCCGATCTTGTTTCTGCGATAGGTGTACCTCCCATGCTTCCCGAGGTGTCGAGCACGAGGCATACAACTCTGTCGCAGGGCTCAGCGATCTTGTAATCAGCCTTACCGTATCTTTTGTAATAGCAGCGTGGATCAGAGCTTGGATCATATTCACCGTATGTATCAGTTGCTGATTTAAAGGACTCGGAGGCAGTGCTTCCGGAAAGAAGCAGGCTGTTTACAACTGTTTCAAACAGAGTTTGGTTACAGTATGTCACGGATACAGGCTCTGTGTAGCCGTATACTACCGAGGCTCCCTTCTTTATAAGCACGTCTGCAAGCTGAGAATTGTGTGCGCTGTAGCAGGTGCCGAGGAAGAATAACGTGTCGTCAAAATCACCGACATCATAGTATTTATCAAAAAATCCTGCGCCTACAGCCACGATGCCTTCCCCTGAGAACATAGCTGTGCCGCAAACCACGATACGGCTTGCCTGCCAGTCGGCAGAAGTCCACATTTTGCCTGCGCTGTATACCTCACCTGTTAAAAGATAAGGGTCTGTGGGGAAGATGTCCCATGCGGAATTTGTTACATCACTTAATGTTCCGTGGGAGTCCACAAGGACAAACTTATTGCCGTCAAGGGATTTCCAGCATTCAAGATCAGCGCTGCTGTCGTCATAAACGGTGCTCGTTCCGCCGGTAAAGGTGGCAAGGAGGTTTCCCGCATCACGGAAATCATCGTAGTTAAAGCCGTTGTTGCGGAACGGTCTCAAAACTGTAACATTTCCGTTCTCATACTCGGGTAGCACCTTAAGATCGGAGTATCTGAGACTTGAGCCTGCGGCGGTATAATCTACGCCCATTGATGTGGGAACGGAATTTGATCCGGATGCCTTGAAGCCCTCACCGTATGAAGCATCATAGATCGCGGTCATTCCGGATACGGTGGTAAAGGAAATTCGGTTGCCGATCTCCTTGTATTTTTCAACAAGGGGAGATCTTTTGACGATCCTCAAAGCATCCTTCACATCGCTTTCGGAGAACACCTCTCTTACAAGCTCCTCAAATGCCTCGTGATCCTCTTCTGTCAGCTCCTCATAGTAGCAAACATCGAAGCTGTTGCTTGCAAGTGAGCCGACCTTGGCGTAAAATGATGCAAGAGAGCGCTCGTCGCTTGACATCTCCACCTTAGCGGAATAGATACCGTCGTTTGCGTTCTTGTCGCCGTTCTTTCCGTCGTCCTTCATGAGGGCGATGAACTTATCCTCGGCATCAAAGAGCTCTATTTCATTGTCTGAATCTTTTTTGTCATCTGTCAAATACTCAACGGTGAATAAAACATCACGGTCATCG
The DNA here is from genome assembly GCA_017481265.1 of Clostridia bacterium. Lineage (GTDB taxonomy): Bacteria > Bacillota > Clostridia > Oscillospirales > CAG-272 > RUG11130. The sequence goes on along the minus strand of JAFUPK010000138.1, from coordinate 24,447 downwards.
CCGACTAAAATATCACACACCTCAGCCTTGAGATCAAAGAGAGTGCCATCAGTATTACTGTCCTTTTTGAAGCTGTCTGCGATGCTTGAGAAGGGCGGTATCTTTGCTATGTCAAAATATGCAAGAGCGAAGGCGACAGCACTGAATACAATAAGTACCGCAAGTATCAGGGCAGTGACCTTCAGCCCTCTGTGCTTTTTTTGCTCGGCCTTGGGTGAAGCCTTGGGCATTGCAGGCAAAGCTCCGAGACACCCGTTGGGACAAAGCCCCGTTGCGGGATCGGTTTTCGATCCGCATTTAGGACAGAAGTTTATCATACTGAGTTCCTACCTTTACATTATAATTAAAAAGCAGAAGCGGGAGCAGTAGACTCCTGCTTCTGCCGAAGAATCTGGTTAATACCGCAGATTTGCCGGGGGGCAGCTTATCTCTTGGCTCCGCAGCTTGTGCAGAAGGCGCTGTCGCCTGTAAGGGGAGCACCGCAGCTTGCGCATTTGTCATGTGCAGGAGCAGCTACAGGTGTACCGCAGCTTGTGCAGAAGGCACATCCCTCGGTAAGGGGAGCACCGCATTTTGAGCAAGCGGGTACCTCAGGCTTCGGGGGAACGGGAGCGGCAGTTCCGCACTTGGAGCAGAATGCAGTTCCTGCTGTAAGCTCTGCACCGCACTTCTCACAGATAACGATTCCCTTGATGTCCTTGATCTGCTCCTTGCAGGTCTCTATAGCCTTTTCGGAAGCCTTGAGAGCATCGACGAGAGCCTTAAACTCATCAGCGGGAGAATCCTTGTAAAGAGAAATGTAGAGCTTGCCGATATCGCTGTAGATAGTCTGGATCTTCTTTTCCTCATCGGCGATAGCTGAGTTATACTTGGCGATCTCCGTTATGTCCTTTGTTTTCTGTACGGCGCTCTGACCTGCCTGAGATATCTTTTTGCCGAGATCATCAAAAAATGCCATGATATTTACCTCCGAATATTTTGTAATTATGATTTATTATAGCAAAGTTTACAGCCTTCGTCAAGGCTTAAGGGTAATCCGGTCAATATAGAGGGAAGTTTTGCGCGAAAAAGTCGTTTGCTTCGGAAACGGATGAGTCGAAGGCGGAGAAATCTCCGGTTTCGATAATATACCGAACAAGCCCGGTAGTACCTGCACTTACAGCAGAGATATTTGGAGCATATGCGCTTGCAAGATCGTAGTAGGTGCTCCTTGACATAAGCTCAAAAATGTCAGCGGAGCGGCTGTCGGGGAGAGTTGTTGCATGGAGATAGTCCGACAAGGTCTCAGTCATGACTCCGTAGGATGCGGCATTGAGTGCGGACAGCACAAGAGAGACCATAGCACTGTCTGTAACTCCGTTTGTAACGGTGAACACCTTAGTGGTGCTGTCTGCAAGGTGGATATACGGTGAATCTGTGTCAAGCTTCGGCATGGGAAGCATTCCGAGGCGGACAGAGCTTCCGTTCAGCTTATCGAGCTCGCTGATCTTAGCAAAAGTGAAGAGCACATTGCCGCTTTTGAAGGCATCAACGGCACCTTCCTTGGTGATACCTGCCGCTTGGGCATCGCTGACAACGGTGCGGTACTGAGTTGCCGCGGCGTTCATGGAGTAATTTGCTGTTGCCACCGATGGAATTTTACCTTCTGCGGAAGAGATGAAGCGCTGACCTGTGGAAATGTACATTGCGTCGATTACGTCGTCCCCGTCAGTAACAGCTCCGACGTAACCGCCTGCCGCAGCTGTCGCGTAGTATTCGTGCATTTTGTCCCAGGTGAGACCTCCGTCAAGAGAAATGTCATAAAGCTCCGTAATACCGAGGGCATCGGCGACATTCTTGTTGTAGAATACCGCACAAAGTCCCGTTGACGGGGGTAGTGCCTCTCCGGCGATACCGAAGGTCTTGTTTCCGAGAGACAGAGCATCTGCAGAGGAGCTGTTGAAATAAGGCTGAGACATATCGAGAAGCGGCATGGATCTCAGATTCATGAGCAGGTTTTCGTTGGCAAAGTAGGGTACGCTGGTCATGGGAAGCACCATTATATGAGAATAGAACATTTCAGCGGCGGCGTTCTTTTTTGCTTCCTCAAGCATGGTGCCCGCATCGGATCTTGTGCACGATATCGTAACGCCGTACTTTTCTTCTACGGCAGTATTTCTTTCGGAAATGGACTTTGACAGGTAGCTGACCTCCGAAGGGTCGAACAGAGCTGTATCGGGAGAGGTGATTATAAAGGAAGCTCCGTCAAAGCTGCGGCTTGGAAGAGCTGCGAGATAAGCCTCTGCCTTGATCTTGTTATCCGGGTCTCCTGAGTGGATGATGACGGTCTCCGGAAGCTTTTCGGTCTGTGTGGAGCTGTCTGAGACCTCAGTTGACGGTACGGATTCAAGGGGCTCGGTACTGTTTGGAGCAGACGAGCTGCAGGATATAAGAAGAAGTGCCGCAGACAAGAGCGCGGCAGTAAGAGAAAGGAGCTTTGTTTTCATATTTATGACCATGCCTTTTCTTTCCTTGATTATAAGAATGTCTTGTGCTGATATATTACAGGGTATTATGATACGCATTTCGAAGGATAAAATACCCAAAATTGGCAAACCAAATATTGTGTGTTGAATAAACGGGTGCAAAATGATAGAATAATATTGCAGATACCCCCAAAGAAAGGAATGATAGAAAATGAAATCTGCAATATTCAGAAGGGCCGCGGCACTTATAGCCGCCGTCATAACGTTATCGGCGACAAGCGTACCTGTTATCTCACAGGAAGCACCGGACACAAGGTCGGCACGTATTCCGAGAGTAGTGGTAAGCGGCAGGGAATACGACGGACAGATCAGATTTGTCGATGGGGTCACATTTGTCCGCCTTCGCGAGTTTTCCGAAAGACTCGGAGGAAATGTAAGCTGGAACAGCACAAGCCAAACTGCGCGGGTAAGAAGCACATCCCTTGATATGACTGCCAAAATAGGTGATGCATACTTGACTGCGAACGGACGGAAGCTTTGGTCTGCGGAGAGAATATTCATCGAAAACGGCAGGACCTACGTTCCTCTGCGCAGTATCGGAACTGCATTCGGCTTCGGAACGTCATGGAACAGCGCGAGCTTCAGCGCCACCATGACAAGATACAGAGATGCTGTAGAGGGCTACTCATCCGATGACTTATATTGGCTTTCGAGGATCATCCATGCAGAGGCAAGAGGTGAGTCCATGCAAGGTAAGCTTGCGGTGGGAAGCGTGGTCATGAACAGGGTCAAAAGCGCAGGCTTCCCCGGCACTGTATACGGAGTTATCTTTGACCGAAACGGCGGGGTCCAGTTCACCCCCGTTGCCAACGGCGAGATATACAAGACCCCCGATGCTGACAGTATAGAGGCGGCAAAGCGATGCCTTGACGGCGAAAGAGTGAGCAGCACGATACTGTTCTTTATCAATGCGGATATTGCCGAGAGCTTCTGGATAAGCGCCAACAGGCGATATGTTATGACCATCGGAAACCACGACTTTTACGCATAACATACTTCATTTCACCTATGGAAACATAGGTGAAATTTTATTTTTTGTCAAGCTTTGCAACTCTCTTTTTGATTCTTGCTATCTCGCGGAGCATACGAACGCTGTCGCGAAGCACGCTGATACGTGATTCTCTGTGATTGATGATTTTTACGGGAAGCTCACGCACAACAGCCCCCTCACGCTTTGCAAGGAGGAAAAGCTCAAAGTCAAATGCCCAACCGTTGGTCTCGGCAAGGGAGAATATCCTTCTTGCAAGCTCACCGCGGAATACCTTGAAGCCGCACTGAGAATCGCTGAGGCGGAATCCCGCAAAGGTGGTGAGGACCTTCATATATACCTTGGAGGCAAGGCGGCGGATGAAGGTATATCCCGCATATCCCTCGGGATGGATGGCACGGGAGCCTGCGACGATGTCACAGCTTTCGCATCTCATGACCTCAACAGCCTCTCCGATCACATCCGTTCCGTAGGCAAGGTCGCAGTCGGTGTACATGACGATGTCTCCGGTAGAGGCAAGAGCAGCACGGCGGACAGCCGCACCCTTGCCCATGTTGACCTCTCCTCTTACCTTGCGCACCTCCCCGTGCGGAGTGGGAATATCGCATCTTACAGCGTCGATACATCCGTCTACGGAGCCGTCGTCGGAGAAGATGAGCTCATAGGTATCTCCGCTTTTTTCGCAGAAGCCTTCAAGAGCGTGTATAAGCTGCTCCGAGGTGTCGGCGGCGGTGGATATCTCATTATACATTGGAATACAAACAGTAATTTTCATTGTAGTTAAAACCTTTTAGATTATAGTTTGCGATATACAAACAGCTCAGTGTGAACAGTTACGGTGAGCTCTTTTCTTTCGCGAAGCCTTTCTGCACCCTCCCTTGGGGCTTTGTGACAGAAGGGAGTCATGCCGAACAGTGCCATGATGGTGTCACTGTCACGAAGGTGGGTCTTGTATCTCACGGTCTCTCGGCAGACCTCGGTAAATCCGTCTCCCATTTTCGGTGACGGTGCTTTTTTGATGACATCATTATAGATTATCTCGCGCATTTCGTAAAGATGATCCTCTCCTGAAGCCGCGACCACCACGATCCCATCGTCTGCCAGCACGCGTGACATCTCGTCAAGGGCGAGAGGAGCGAACATGGAAACAACAGCGTCGGCACAGCCTGCCTTCACGGGAAGAGAGAAAATGTTTCCGGTCATAAATGAAACAAGAATGTCACGGTCCCACTCGGCTCCGACCCCGTCCTTTGGTGAGAGACCTGCTCTTGCACCTGCCTTGGCACCGTGTGCGGCACCTGCCTTTGAAGCATCAAAGGCGGCAAGCATAATGTGATCGCTTGAGAGCTCACATGATTTTTTCGCAATGCGAAGGCTGTGGTAGCCCTCTCCGCACCCCGAATCTATGACGGTGAGAGCACCGACCGCGTGTCTCGGCGCAAAGCGGTCAATAAGAACGCCGATAGAGTCCGAAATATTGTCATATGCTCCGCTTTCAAGAAATGCGCTTCTTGAGCGTATCATTGCACTTTCGTCGCCTGAGCGGGAGTTGCGTCCCTTTCCGGGAGGCAGAAGGCTGACATATCCTTCGCGAGACACATCATAGGTGTGGATCTTTTCGGTTTGACGGCAGAGCAGGCTGCCGCCCTCTCTTGTTAGCTCTCCCCCGCATACGGGGCAGGCAAGTATGGAACAGATATTACTCATATAAAAAGTGCCTTTCCCCTTAAAGTGTTTCAGGCTTGGCATATTCGCCTTTCGGTTAGTCGGTAATGGATTCTACCAGATAAGCATGGAGAGCATAACGCCTTGTGTGAATACCGTTTGTGCAGGTGGAGAGAGTCAGCATTCGGCTCTCTGCAGTAAAGGTCGCATCGGATTTTACGTCCGAAAGCTCTCTCATCTGATCTGCGAACATGACAAAGTGATCGGTCTCTGCAAATGAGGTGGCGATATAGCCCGAGTCATACTCTGCCTCATGTATACTGAAGGGCTTGTAAATAAATATGCCGTCGAAGGTGTACAGATAGATCAGAGTGTTGTCGAAGAAATCCTTCTCAAAGAACATATTTACATGATTGAACATTGAGCCCGAGGTGACGTTGTGACCGTAAAGCACGGTATTGTAGTTCCACATAACGTCACGGTTACATCTTACGTCGGCAAATATGGAGCCATTGACAAGATGCTCGCCGTTATAAGCGCGGTCAAGATAGTAGTCGTTGTCGCTCTCGTGCTGAGCTATGGGATAGCTTATACTTGTGCCCGGAACCTTGATGTAGCCGTACAGATCGTCATTGATATTTTTAAGATGCTCAAGGGAGGCGCGCACGATCGCAAGCTCTGCGGCGTGGGAGTCGGGAGAAACGATATCAACAGCGCCGTTTTTGATGATCTCATCCATGGTGGGAGTCATGGCGCCGGGGGAGTCGGGGGCAAGAAGAGATACGATTCCCCCTTCGCCTTCCGTGATGCCGGGGATATTAAAGTCGATGGCGTTGTTGATCTCATCGTAGATAAGGTCACTCTTGTATTTCTCTTTTATGTTGGTGATGAGGTAGGAAGTGCTGTATACAAATACGCACACACACACAGCGAGAACTCCGAGTCGGATAAAGTCAAGCTTCTTTGACGGCGGAGCCTTTCCCGAGCAGGTGTCCTCTGCGGTGAAGCTGTCAAGTGATTCGTCGAAGCTCATGGGACGCTCTTCGATAAGCTCTGCTTCAGCTTGGGGTTCGGATCCTACTTCTGCAAAAGGCTCAGCTTCAATGACAGCCTCAGCTTCGGTGTCGGCTTCAATAAGAGCTTCAGGCTCGTCCTCAATAAAAGGCTCAGCTTCAATAAGAGCTTCAGGCTCGTCCTCAATAAAAGGCTCAGCTTCAATAAGAGCTTCAGGCTCGTCCTCGACAAAAGGCTCAGCTTCAACTTCAGGAACATCCTCATCCTCAGCCTCTGCCTCAGCTTTAACAACAGCTTCAGCCTTTTCTTTATTTGAAAAGCTCTCAAAAAACTCGTCTATCTCATCGGAGGACAGAAAATCTCCCTGTATTTCATCACGCTCCGCGGAAGCTTTTTTTGCTTTTTTAACATCGTGAGCTTCTACGCTCCGTGCTTTGGGTTCCGGAATGGTTACAGCGGAGGCTTTTTCTTCGTTTGCAAACAGCTCCTCAAGGAAAAGCTCATCGTCCTCGGCTTCGATTACGGGGGCAGAGTCATGAAGCTTCAGCTTGTCCTCGCTCTGTTTATCTTTACTTTTTTTTCTTTTGTTTATCTTCAAGTATGTCAGCCTCTCTTTCAAGCTGATTGGGAAATGAAACACTTTCCCTGTATACATTATTATATATGCTTTTTGGTATTTTTACAATAGGAAAAAGCTATAGTTATCTCTTTTTTTACAATTGGGGAGCGTTATTTACCGCATTAGGCTCGGCGGTATGCAAATAATACAAAATGAAGAAGAAAAGCTCCGAAATCGGAGCTTTCAGGCCGCTGACAAACCGTCATCGGTTCACTGTGTTTTTTTGAAGGCTTCTATATACTTATTTGTCAGATCTGTTCGCTTTAACTCGATCGCGATAAAACTTTTTTGATATGAGCCGGTCTGTTTGAAGCGTACACATACAAAAATCACCGCTTTTATGTGGAGGCAATACCTATTCACTTTTCACTATCACCTATTACTTAAAAATCCCGAACGTAAAGAAAGAGAAAAGTGAAAAACGAATAGTGAAAAAGTAAAAATCCCAAACACTCACGTGTTCGGGATTTTTAGCTGCTACCCGGATTCGGACCGGGGACCTCATCCTTACCAAGGATGTGCTCTACCAGCTGAGCCATAGCAGCATTTATTCAACGGTGTATATTATAACAGATAAAAACGCGTTTGTCAATACCAAAATCAAAAAAGTTTTCACCTGTTTTTGCTTATTATTTTGCGAAAAAGTCCCCCAAAGTCTCCGTTCTGTAGTATACTATACTTAACTTATAAAACACAACAATGGAGATGTATATGCAGTCAACAGCAAAAAAGAGAACGCTGTCGGCAGGGGTGCGCGACCTTACCGTGGGAAATCCCTACAGGATCATCATAAGCTTCGCTCTGCCCGTTATGCTCAGCCAGATCTTCCAACAGCTATATAATACAGCCGATACATTCATCGTGGGGCGTTTCCTCGGAACGGAGCCTCTTGCCGCCGTCAGTTCCTCGGGAACGCTGATCTTCCTCCTCGTCAGCTTCTTTAACGGCACAGCCATGGGCGCGGGAGTAGTCATATCGAGGTATTTCGGCGCAGGTGACGATGCACGTGTATCGAAGGCTATACATACAACCCTTACCCTCGGACTTCTTTCCAGTGTTGTTCTTACCGCCATTGGTGTGGGGCTTACGCCAACACTTCTGAAATGGATGCAGACAGACCCCGACGTCATGCCCCTTGCGGTAGAGTATTTCCGTTATTATTTTTCGGGGATCGCCGCCATGGTCATGTACAATATCTGTACGGGAATCATGAACGCCGTGGGTGACAGCCGCCGTCCCCTTTACTACCTTATTATATCCTCCGTTCTCAACGTGATCCTCGACCTTCTCTTTGTGGGTGCTTTCGGCTGGGGAGTGTGGGCTGCCGCCGTTGCCACGGTCATCTCTCAAGGTATCAGCTTCGTACTCTGCATGGTTCACCTCATGAAGAAGGGCAGGGTGTTTACAGTTGAGCCCAAAAAACTGCGCCTTCATCCCGATATGGTGCGTGAGATCATAAGATTCGGTGTGCCGTCGGGCGTGCAGAACTCTGTCATCGCCCTTGCCAACGTCATAGTGCAGTCTCAGATCAACTCCTTCGGCAAGCTAGCCACAGCCGCCTACGGAACTCACTCAAAGATCGAAGGCTTTGCGTTCCTGCCCATTACGAGCTTCAACATGGCAACTACCACTTTCGTCAGCCAGAATCTCGGTGCCGCAGAGTACAAAAGGGCGAAGAAGGGTGCAAGATTCGGTATAACCGTTGCTGTCATCGCCGCAGAGATCATAGGAATCGCGTACTATATCTCAGCCCCTCATCTGATCGGACTTTTTGATTCCACGCCAAAGGTCATTGAGTACGGTGTCATGCAGGCGAGAACGGTAACACTGTTCTACTGCCTCCTTGCCATGTCCCATTCCATTGCCGCTGTCTGCCGAGGTGCGGGACGTGCCGTCGTTCCAATGGCGGTCATGCTGTCGGTGTGGTGCGTGGTGCGCGTATCGTACATTTATGCCGTGATGCACTTTTTCGGTGAGATACACCACATTTACCGCGCGTATCCCATTACGTGGGCGATAAGCTCAGTTATCTTCATTATATATTATCTGTGCTCCGACTGGGTACACGGATTTGAAAAAAGTAAGAAGAAGGGAGCCTGACTTATGTTTGAGATAAAGCCGTCAGTTTTTGCCGTAAGGGATTCATATATCATTATGGTGCCGTCCCCTTCGCCTACTGTTATGTGGGTGAAGGTTGGCGATAGATGCTTCTATGACGATTCCAACGGAATACTCCGTTCAGATACTCGTGTTCACCGCATGACAGTTCCTGCAGCAGTTCTTGACAATGCTCGTTCTTACACGGTCTGCGTACGTGAGATGATCGAACGTAAGCCGTACTTTTCCAAAACGGGAGAGGTCATAGAGGAGACCTTCGCTTTTAAGCCAATTGAAGGGGACACCTTCAGGGCGTACCATGTCTCCGATGCCCACAATATGATCGACGAACCCGTGGCGGCTGCACGTGCTTTCGGAGATGTTGATCTCCTTGTGATGAACGGAGACGTTCCCGACCACAGCGGAAAAATTGAAAACTTCGATAATATTTACGAAATTGCTTGGCAGATAACGAAGGGAAGGATACCTGCCGTGTTCTCCCGCGGAAATCACGACCTTCGGGGAATAGCGGCAGAAAAACTTGCCGATTATACTCCCACAGACAACGGACGCTCCTACTATACCTTCAGGGCAGGACCTGTGTGGGGCATCGTTCTCGACTGCGGAGAGGATAAGCGTGACGATCATCCCGAATACGGCAACACAATTTGCTGTAGGGAATTTCGCATAAGGCAGACGGAGTTTATTAAGGACGTTATTTCGCGAAGCGAGAGTGAATACGCCGAGTCCGGAGTGAAATATAAGCTTCTCATAGCTCATATTCCGTTTACACGTGATCTCGTATCTCTGTTTCAAAGCGAGAAGGAGACCTTTATCGAGTGGGCGTCACTTCTTCGCGAGCACGTAAAGCCTCACGTGTTCATGGCAGGTCATGAGCACGAGCTTTCCGTAGACCGTGTTGGCGGCGAACAGGACTTTATCGGACAGCCCTGTACTGTGGTGATCGGAAGTAATATACGACACGCTGAAGATTATTATGCAGGTACCGGATTTGAGTTTTCTAATGATACGGTGAAGGTGACCTTTACCTCCGCCGACGGAAGCATCCAAGGTACGGATGAGTTCGAGATAGAAAAGTGAAAAAGTGAATAGAAAACGCGATCTTTCCTTGGAGCTCGCTTATAGCCGTAAATTTATATATTGTGATACTGACGGAGAGCTGTATGGCTGCAACTGCACAATAAGCAGAGCTGATTCCAAGATAAACAAAAGAAGAGATAGGCGAGCGCCTATCTCAGCTTGCTGACAAACCCTGTGCCAAAGCACAGGGTTTGTCAAATTAAACAAAGACTAAATTAAAAGTAAAAGGAATGCGCGACCTGCGGGTCGCTTTTTGGACGAATAAGGGGGATTTCGCACTCTGCGGAGTGCGACTCGGGGCGCTGCCCCAAGACCCTGCGCCCTTTTAAAAAAGGTCGATCAAAACTTTTGTACATTTTGTCAGCGCAAGACCTTTGTCAGCGGCCTGAGGTGATATTTTAAACATCACCTTCTTACAGTATTGCCGCAAGGGAGCCCATGGTTCCCCGCATACCCTTCCCTCTTCGGTGGGAATGATACTTTTCCTCAAGGCAGAATGTACATTCACAGCTCGCATCCATATGCTCAGGAAGAACGCCGGCCTCAAGGAGAAGCTCAAGATTCATTCCCGTAAGATCTGCGTGAAGAGTACCGTTTTCTCTTATGTGACGTCGGGCAAAATCAGCACCCCTGATGCTCCGTACAGCATCACGGAGGTCCTCTCCGACCTCAAAGCAGCAAAAACCGATGTGAGGTCCGATGGCGGCACGGATATCCTCTGTCTTTACTCCGAAGGACATCATTTTTCGAACTCCCTCGCCTGCAATGTCGGCAACAGTGCCGCGCCAGCCTGCGTGAAGCACAGCAACGACCGGAGTAGAACCTTCTCTTGGAGCACAAAGAATAATTGGAGCGCAGTCGGCTGTACGCACCATTGGTACAACTCCGCGGGTAGCAGTAACGTAGCCGTCGCAATCCTCTCCTGCATCGGTAACAGTGCCCTCTCCACGGTTGGAGCTGTCGATAACGCGCACCTTGGCTGAATGGATCTGGTGCGCACACACGGTATCAGCTACAGAAAATCCGCCGAGGAACCCTGCAAGGAGGTCTGTATTCTTGCGTATGATCTCCTCGCTGTCACCGTATCCCGGGGCAATATTCATGCTTTGAGTATGAGGAAGAGTGCTGATACCGCCGAGCCGCGTTGAAAAAGCGTGAACAGTTCCCGCCACATCCAGCACAGTAGATCTTGTAACGTATCCGTCATCGTAAAACATAATAGAACTATCTCCTTAATATTATTGCTGCTGAGCCGTAGCCCAGCAGCAATGATGATTTATTACTTGAGTGTGATGATACCGTCGTCCCACATCTCGGGCTTCTCATAGCCGAGAAGGTTTACAACAGTTGCGGCAACTGCGGAAAGTCCGAAGCTTCCGTCATCCTCGCGTACTGTGTAGCTGTCATTTGCAACCTTGTCATAGATGATGCAGGGAACGCGGTTGAGAGTATGGCTGGTCTTAGCCTTGAGAGATCCATCCTTATTCTTCTTGGGAGCGCCTGTCTTCTTATCGGTCTCAGCCATTTCGTCTGCATTACCGTGGTCAGCCGTAAAGATAGCAACAGCACCTACCTTATCCACTGCCTTGAGGATTCGTCCGATCTGAAGGTCGAGAGCCTCCATGGAGCAAACTGTAGCCTCGAGGCTTCCTGTGTGTCCTACCATGTCACCGTTGGGGAAGTTGACTCTGAGACAGTCATACTTGCCGCTCTCGAGAGCCTCGATAAGAAGGTCTGTGATCTCAGCGCACTTCATCCAAGGTCTCTGCTCAAAGGGAACGATATCAGAGGGAACCTCAACGTAGGTCTCAAGCTCCTCGGAGAACTTTCCGCTCTTATTTCCGTTCCAGAAGTATGTTACGTGACCGTACTTCTGTGTCTCGGAAATAGCGTACTGCTTGATGCCTGTATCTGCAAGATACTCACCCATAGTGTTTGTGATCTCGGGAGGAGATACGAGATACTTTGAAGGAATGTGAAGGTCGCCGTCATACTCAAGCATACCTGCGTATACAACAGAGGGTACACGAACGCGGTCAAACTTGTCGAAATCTGCGCCTGCCTCAAATGTGCGGGAGATCTCAATAGCACGGTCACCGCGGAAGTTATAGAATACTACGCTGTCGCCGTCCTCGATCGTGCCGACGGGCTTTTCGTCCTCAGCAATAACGAAGGGCGGAAGATCCTGGTCGATAACGCCGGTCTCTGCACGGTATGTCTTGATAGCCTCAGCAGCAGATGCGAACATTCTGCCTTCGCCGAGAACGTGAGTCTTCCAGCCAAGCTCTACCATGCCCCAGTTAGCCTCATAACGGTCCATAGTGATGACCATTCTTCCGCCGCCGGATGCGATCCTGATGTCGCAGCTTTCGTCGGAAAGTCCTGCGATATATGCTTCAAAGGGATCAACGTAGTCAAGAGCTGATGTCTCACCGACATCACGTCCGTCAAGGAGGATGTGGAGTCTGATCTTGGAAATTCCGTCAGCCTTTGCACGCTCGATCATAGCCTTGAGGTGGTCAATGTGGCTGTGTACGTTACCGTCGGAGAAGAGTCCGATAAAATGGAAGGTACCGTTAGATGCCTTAACTCCGTTTGTAAGGAGCGCCCATGTATCGGATGCGAAGATCTTGCCGGACTCGATGCTCTGAGAAACGAGCTTTGCGCCCTGTGCGAATACCTGACCGCTTCCAAGTGCGTTGTGTCCTACCTCGGAGTTACCCATATCGTCATCGGAGGGAAGTCCGACAGCAGTTCCGTGTGCCTTGAGAGCTACCATGGGGTAATCCTTCATGAGTCTGTCAAGATTGGGAGTTCTTGCAAGAGCAACTGCATTAGCCTCTCCTGCGGGAGCGATACCTACGCCGTCCATTACTACGGTAAGTACGGGTCTTACTTTCTTTGCGCCGATGTGTTCTTTAAGTGTCATAGCTTTATTCCTTCCGAGCTTTTATTTTCAACTTTATTTTGTGCTGTGAGCAAAATAATTCCTACCCTATAGTATACCCTAAAATTGTGAACAAATTTTGTATATTTGTTCTTTTTCCGCCTCAAAACATATTTTTCTGTTTTTCGTACAGATTTATGAGGCGAATTCCATGTTCTCTTGCATATCTTACCGTATAAGCCGTTCCTCCCGAGCCTCCGTTATAGTACGCAACACACACAGAGCTCATGTCCGCCATCATACGGTTTCTGAGGTGCATACAGCCTGAGCTGTAGGTTTCAGCGGCATATTCAACACTGTCCGCAAGTCCCTTGAGTCGCTGATACAGAGCGATATCATATGCACTTCTCCATTTTGCCGTTTGATCACGGCAAGGGAGCACAAGGTAAAGCGCTATTTCGGGGTGCCGCTTTTTCGCAACGACTACCCTGCACGCCGCAAGGGTGTCAAAGCCCACAGCACCTCCGCAAACAAAGGTGTCGATCCCCCAATCTATAAGCTCCTCCACGGTTTCGTCAATAGCCGCAGTAAGAGAGCTCATTTCCGATCTCGGTATGCTTCTGTGACCGGTAAAAAAGCAAGTTGAGCTATGCTTATCTTCCACTTGGAGACCTCCTTTTAGTCATTTGTCAAAAAGATGTATCGAGCACCCTGCAAAGCGCGTAAGCTATTGCCATGCACACGGGATAAGTAAGTATCCACACCGCAAAGAGCCGCCGTGCCACCTTACCGCTGACCCTCGCCCTTCCAACAGATGCAGTCCCCATGAGAGTGCAGGTCTTCATATATGTAGTACTGACGGGAATACCGAAAAAGGATGAAGCAAGCGTACACATGACAGCGCCCATATCAGCGCAGGTACTGAGTGCCATTGAGCACGCGGGCACAAGCTCAGCGCCCACCGTATCCGTCATTTTTCTGCCTCCCGAAAGGCACCCCAGCCCCATTACGGCTGAGCAAAGCAGTACCGATCCCAAGGATAGCCGTCCCGAAGCTGACACGGGAGCCAAAAGAAGCACAAATTTCTGCCCATCCTGCATACCATGGCAAGCTGATGACAATGCCGCACAAAGTATCTGTACCTTGCGTGAAAGCCTTTGCCGCAAGTGTAGCGCAGATGCTGCAAATGTCGTCACAATACCGCCTGACGCAAAGCCCGCGGCACATGACACGGCGCTTTTTATGCAAACGTCAATAAATCTTGCGTCCGGACGTCCGAGAGCATATAGAGAGACCCCTCCAACAGCGGCAACAAGAGCATGACTCTCGCTTGTCGGGATACCGAGCACCCATGCTGCCACAGCAAATATGACGACCGTAACCATGGGTATTATGCTGTCAGAGCCCTTGAGCGATGCCATAGTATCTGCCACAGCAGGAAAGAACATATACGACACGCAAAGTCCCGCAAAATTAAATACTGCACACAGCACGCAGGCACTTCTGTAGCTCAGTGCTCCCGAAGCGACAGCTCCCGATATGCTGTTCGGAGCATCCGTCGCTCCGTTTACGAATATTACGGCGTAGATCACGCAAACCGTGAAAAGCTCTGTCACCTTTTCACCTCCGCTTTCCGACTTCATAAATAATTATGAAAAAGCAGAGAGTTTGATTCATATTGACAGCTAACGCACGGTGTGATATACTGAAAGCAGCGCTTACGGAAAGGAATGAAATAATATGATCCGCATAAACACAGGCGACCCACACTCCGATGAGATACTTGCAGCTCTTGCAGAAAAGCTATATTTTCCAAAGGAGCTCGAGCTGACCGTATGCTCGGCAGACACGTATGAAACGGTTTCCTCGGGAGCCGCTGTTATCCTGTGTGACGCGGAAGAAGCATCCACCGTAAGAGAGCTCCACGGAGATGATGTGCATATCCTCACACGCCCCATAGAGTTTTCTGCATTTGCAGAATTTGTGTTCTCTCTGCGCACTGTTCCCGCTTCGGAAAGCAAAAGAAACGATGCCTTCACCTTTGACAGCACTACCGGAGAGCTTGCAGGTCCCGGCGGAAGCGTAAAGCTAACGCCGAAGGAGGGGGAGCTTTTCGCGTATCTTCTCAAGCGGATGGGGCACACAGTTCCGCGTGAGGAGCTGAGGCGTGCCCTTTGGCGTGACACCTCCGCGACCAACGCACCCGATGTTTACATAAGCTATCTCAGACGAAAGCTGAGAGCTGTCTTCGGCGACGGAGTCCTTGTAAATGAGCGCGGACAAGGCTATCTTCTTAAAAATCTGAATTCAGGCTGATCTTAATAAGGTCAGCTTTTTTAATATATAGTAGAGGTATAGTCACGGTCTACGGTAATGACCGCGTTAAATGAGCCGTCAAGCTTTGCTATCTCTTCCTTTATCATCGTGCAAAGCTCTGCTTCACTGACGGGGAGCTCGCTTGAAACAACAACGTCAAAAATAAGATTTGTGTGCGTAACTCCGAAAACTGCACGAAAATCGTGCATGGAAACGGGAGTTGACAGCGCCGCCGACACATCGTCGATTATACGGTGCACAGCTTCACGAAGCGAGTTTACCTTCTCGTCACCTATGCAGACCGGGTCGAAGTGTATGACCATATGGATGCCCATATCCCGCATAAAATCCATCTCTATGTTGTCGATAAGATCATGGCTCAGCATGATATCGCCGTCAGCATCCATCTCAACATGAACAGAGGCGAAGAACCTTCCCTCTCCGTAATTATGCATCACAAGGTCGTGGATACCGAGAACTCCGTCGTAGCTGCGAAGCTTACCGACTATCTTCATAACGAGCTGCGAGTCGGGAGCCGTGCCGAGAATTGTGTCGGAGGACTCTATTATAAGCTTTATACCGAGGAACAGAATGTACACAGCGATGATGCAGCCCAGTATACCGTCAAGATAAGAGCCGAGATAAGGTGTCAGCACCATACCGAGAACTACCGCGGCAGTTGCCGCCATATCTCCGAGACTGTCAACAGAGGAAGCCTTTAAGGATGCGGAGGAAATTCGTTTTCCCATGACCCTGTAGTACACGGCAAGGAACAGCTTCAAAAGTATGGTTGATGCCATGACAGCGATGGTAATACCGCTGAAGGTAACGCTTTCGCTGCTCTTGAAGCTCTTGACCGAGCTTGTGAGAAGCTCTATGCCGAGGACCGTAATGATTATTGAAACGAACAGAGTAATAAGATACTCCATCCTCGCGTGACCGAAGGGGTGCTTTCTGTCCGCCGGCTTAGCCGAAAGAATATAACCAACCATAACAAGTATGGACGATCCTGCATCGGACAAGTTATTTATGGCATCGGCGATTACGGCGACACTTCCCGTAAAGATACCGAGAGTCACCTTCATTGCAAAAAGAAGAAGATTCACTCCGATTCCCACAAGACCGGCATTGCGTCCGATCCGTGCGCGTTCCTTTGCCGAATATTCACGTTTTGTGCTCATTATTATGCTCATGTCTTTCTTTGATTTGTGGTGTATTTTCACAGTCTTGAGGCTCTGAAAAATACCGCCCGCCTTTTGGCGCGGGGGCACAAATGGGTTTGAAAAACTTATGTGCGTCTTCGGCACACTTTATTTTCAAACTCACTCCAAAAAATGAAATTATTCCTTATTCCTCAGTGCGGGAGCGATGAATCTGTCCGCATAAGGGAGAGTGAGGATCCAGTCACACAGCACGTGCCACTCGTCAAGCTTATGATTGCACCTTGCGTTGTAGATATTGATAAGATTCTCGTAATTCAGTGTAACTGTACGCATCTGATTGAAGCTTGTGGGGAGAAGCTGGATCATATCGTGCCAGTATGACTTCTCTTTAGTCTCAACAAAGGCTGCCCTCGCCTTTTCGAGATATCCGATGGTCACATCAAGACACTCAAGTGCTGCAGGTGACATTTTATCGTGGCTGAAATCGTCCCTCTCAAAGGGCTTTGAATGTATTTTATGCATAGTACTGCAGGAATTTGCAACGGTTCCGACTTTATATGTATCAAATTCCTTCCACCAGTAGAGGGGAGCCGTAATATCCACGGAAACGAAAATCTGACGGATAAACTTTCTGTGGTCGGGTCCTGCTTTAACGAGTCCCTCGCCAAAGGCAAGATCAGCCTCTCCCATAACGAAGCTTCCGGCGTCATCGTAATAGCTGTCACTCTTTTCCCAACTGTTCATGGGATTACGTGCACCTCGTATAGCGTTGTCGAAATTCATTGCACAGCCTCTTTCAATTCTAAGCATATCTATATCCTCCGAATATTATGTAAATTATACTATCTTATTTAGTATAACATATTTTTTAGTGTAAGTAAAGGATTATTTTTACACTGAAAAACCTCCCGCAAAAGGGAGGCTTTAGGCCGCTGACAAAGGTCTTGCGCTGACAAAATGCACAAAAGTTTTGATCGACCTTTTTTAAAAGGGCGCAGGGTCTTGGGACAGAGTCCCGAGCCGACCTCCGCAGAGGTCGGAATCCCCCATGCGTCCAAAAAGCGACCCGCAGGTCGCGCATCCCCTTTTACTTTTGATTTAGCCTTTGTTTAATTTGACAAACCCTGTGCCAAAGCAAAGGGTTTGTCAGCAAGCTGAAACCTCCCTCAAAAGGGAGGTTTCACAATTTAATGTGCGCGTATATCGAAGCTCCAGGCGTAGCTTGGCTGACTTGATATATAAATAAGATACATATTGTCATCATAATCGTAAGCCGTTACGTCAAGGTCAAGCTTTCCGCGTTCAAGGCAACGCAGCTCAGGCTCTTTTCCTCTGAGACGGAAGTATTCCTTGTCGTAGCTCCCTGTTTTACGGAAGCATTCCTTTACAAGGCTTTCGTCATCACATCGAACGATGACAGCCGCAAGGAACTGCATCTTGTTGCCGTTTCCGTTGAGATTTCCGCATATGCTGTCCGCATCTACGAGCTCCACGCCCTCTGTATCCTTAACAGCACTCTTCAGATCGTGCTCCACTGTCATAAGTATCACATTATTATATACCATAGGTACCGTAAAAACCACGATCGGAAGAAGTATAAGGACGGCGAGAACTATTATGAGTATCTTTACTGATCTTTTCATTTATTCAGACTCCTTTTACAGCTATGAGTGGCTTCTGACTATATATTAACATATACGTCTTACCCTGTCAACCGAATTTGGCAAAAAAAACACAAGCACGGAGTCAGTTCCGTTTTTCTGTCGGCTTTTGTAAATTTTCCTTATGTTTCAAATACTCAGCAAAACAGGTGTTTACTTTATCCCTTAACTATGGTATAATATGTAGAGATATGCCCTTTCGCGCCATTATACCATATGAAAGGAAATAAGTTTGAAAACAAAGTACGTTTAAAGCGCACGTCAGCTTTTTCAAACCCATTTGTGCCCCCGCGACAAAAGTCGGTCGGCATTTTTCTCAGCCTCACATCTGAGAAAAAGCATCACAAATCAAAGAAAGGTATGGTCATAAAGATGAATATTCCGAAGATCTCCGTGGGTGACACCCTGGAGCTGAAAAAGAATCACCCCTGCGGATCGAAAAGCTTTACGGTCGCAAGGATCGGCTCGGATATCAGAATAATTTGTACGGGATGCGGCCGCGATATGACGCTCCCACGCGAAAAGTTAGAAAAAGCCATTAAAAAAATACACCCTGCAAAGGAGACAACAAATGACTGATAAATACTTAGACGGAACCGAAGAAAACGCGCTTTCCATCGAACTCCCGGAGGAAGACTGTATGTGTGCTGAGAAAGGCACTCTCACGGATGCCGAGGCAGATGTAATTGTACGCCCCTCTGCTGATGACGAAACTGATGCTGCAGACGATGCTCTGTTTGAAGAGAAAAAGCAGAAGCTGAAGTCCGGCTCCCTTTCTGAGAAGCTGTTCGGAAAGAAGTACCTGGCGGCGTGCTTCCTCGTTCCCGCGGCTCTCATGTTCCTCATCTACATTGCCATGGGCGTTTTCCCCGTTGGAGAAGGCTCAGTTCTCGTCCTTGACCTGAACGCTCAGTACGTTTACTTCCTTGAGAAGTTCCGCAACATCCTGCTTGAAGGCGGAAGCTTCCTCTACTCCTTCCAGCGCGCTCTTGGCGGAGAGTTCATGGGAATTTTTGCGTATTATGTAGCAAGCCCACTTAACCTAATTACACTCCTTTTCCCCAAGGAGTATATGACAGAGGCTCTGCTTACACTGTTTGTGCTGAAATGCGGTCTTTGCGGACTTACCTTCGGTATATTTGTACACCATACCCACAAGCGCCGCCGTCCTGTTGCAACTGTCATATTCTCTGTCATGTATGCCCTTTGCGCCTTTGCTGTTGTCATGCAGAACAACATGATGTGGACGGACAATATTATCGCACTTCCTCTTATTATGCTCGGGCTTGAGAGACTCATCACCCACGGTAAGTTCAAGCTCTATGTTGTGACCCTCGCTCTTGCCATCTTCTCGAACTTCTACATCGGATATATGTCCTGCATCTTCGTGGCTATCTACTTCTTCGTAAGATTCCTCACCATGTCCGAGGAGGAGCGCAACCCCACAGGCGAGAAGAACCACTTAGTCAAGACCTTTGTCCGTCTTGCCGTTTTCTCCGTCATCGCCGTCATGATAGCATCCATTGTCATCCTTACGGCATACTATTCCCTCAGCTTCGGTAAGCTTGATTTCTCAAAACCCGATTTCTCCCCCGCACAGCGCTTCGATTTCGCAGATATAATTTCCAAGCTCTACTTCGGCTCATATGATACCGTACGTCCCGAGGGTACTCCCTTTATCTATGCAGGTATGCTCATGGTTATCCTTGCCCCCCTCTACTTCTTACTCAAGGATATCCCCTCACGTAAGAAGCTCGGTGCAGGACTTCTCTTTGTAATATTCTTCATTAGCTTCAATCTCACCACCGCAGATCTGTTCTGGCACGGCTTCCAGCGTCCTAACTGGCTCAACTCCCGCTTTGCCTATATGTTTGTCATGATCGCCCTTCTAATGGCTTATGAGGTGTTTATCAGACTGCGCGATATACCCTACTCAAAGGTCATTGCAAGCGGCGGTGTCCTCTGTCTCATTCTTGTTTTCCTCCAGAAGATGGGCGTTGAAAATCTTCCCGACCTTCTTGCAGTATGGGCTTCCCTTCTCATTATCGGCGTATATCTCGTATTCCTAAAGTATACTCACGTCAACGCCTGCCGTAACGCTGTAGAGACCACCGCCGTGGTTCTTGCCATCCTCGTCTCCATTGAGATGTTTGCGTCGGGAGTTGCAAACCTCTATGCCCTTGACGATGACGTTGTATTCTCTACAAGAACCTCGTACCGTGATTTCCTCGACCCCTATTACCGTGCTGTGGAATACGTCGAAGATGACGGCTTCTACCGCTCGGAGAAGCTCAACCACCGTAAGGTAAACGACAACTTCGCCATCGGTCTCAACGGAATCACAAACTCCACATCAACGCTCAACTCCAGCGTTATCACCCTGCTCAGCAACTTCGGTTACACCTCAAAGTCTCACTGGTCTCAGTACGTTGGAGGCACAGTTCTCTCCGACAGCTTCTTTGGCATCAAGTATGTCTATGCCGATCCCGCCAAGAAAGCCGTACCGTGGTATGTAAGCGAGTATTATGAGCTCATCGCCACCACAGAGGATGGCATAGATATCTACAAGAATCCCTATGCTTTATCCATCGGCTTTGGCATTTCAAGCGCCATAGACGAGTTCAAGAATGATAAGCTCAGCTACGACGGTCCCTTTGAGTACATGAACGATATCTTCGCTCTTACCACAGGCAACGATGAGCTGAAGATCTGGAATCGTATCTCCATGTATAATTATGAAAGCTCGGGAAGCCGTGAGTTCGACATCGTGGATGAGATCAAGCACAAGGGCTACGAAAAGAATTCCACCACCGATGCTACCCTCACTATGGAGATCGAGGCCGAGAATTCCGACCACATCTATATGTATATCCCCTCGAATTACCCGAGAAAGGCTACCGTTAAGGTAAACGGAAAGAGTCTCGGTCAGTATTTCACCAACGATACCCATGCAATTCTCGACATTGGTGCCTTCAACCCCGGCGAAAAGGTCAAGATCGTCCTCACTCAGGAGGAAGAAAAGATGTATGTCAAGCTTGACGACACCTACTTCTACTCCTTCGACAGCGCTCTGTTTGAAGAATACGCGGACAAGCTTACCTCCACTCAGCTTAATGTCACAGAGCACTCCGAGTCATCCCTTGCAGGTACAGTAAACGGCGGTGAAAGCGGCACACGTATCCTTACGACCATCCCTTACGACGAGGGTTGGCATATCACCATCGACGGCAAGCCCGTTGAATATAAGAAAGCTCTCTATGTCCCCAAGCCTGAAGATGAAGATGACGGCAAAGAAGTACCCTCAGGTCTTATCTCCTTCGACGTTCCTGCAGGCGAGCACGAATTTGAGATGCACTATATGTCTGATGCCTTCAAGTACGGTGCTATCATTTCTATAAGCGGAATCGTTCTCTTTGCGGCGGCTTGTGTAGGCGAAAAGCTCCTGCCAAAGCTCAGAGCAAAGAAAGCAGCCGTTCTTCCCGTCACTGCAAAGAAAGATGAGGATGAGTCAGCAGATACTCCGGCAGCCGACACACAGGAGGATGCGGAATGATCTACACGCTGAGAGGTCTCCTTACCGAAACGGACATAACGGGAAGTGCTATAGTGATCGAGTGCGGCGGTGTCGGTTACAGGCTTACCGCTACGGCTAATGCCATTGCATCGCTTCCCTCCCTCAACTACGGTCCCGACGGAGAAGTCAGAAGCTACGATGAAGTAAAGGTCTACACCTACATGGCAGTAAAGGAGGACGGCGTTGAGCTGTTCGCCTTCAAGGATAAGGAGGAGCTTGACACCTTCAAGCTTCTTATATCCGTTCAGGGTGTCGGACCCAAAGCCGCAATGTCCATCCTTTCGCTGTTCACTCCCGGAAAGCTTGCTTTCGTTATCGCTTCCGAAGATACAAAGTCTATCTCACGTGCCCCCGGCATCGGTGCAAAGACTGCCGCAAGAGTCGTTCTCGAGCTGAAGGACAAGATGGCAAAGGCATTCCCCGATTACGGAGTTTCTTCCTTCAAGGAGGAGGCAAAGCCGAAATCCTCTGCCGCGGCAGACAAGACGAAGCTGAAGGATGCACAGGATGCACTTGCCGTTCTCGGATACTCAAGAAGCGAGATCGCAGCAGCCATGAAAAACGCAGATCTCACATCCTCGGTCGAGGACATTATCAAAGAGTCACTTGCCGCTCTTATGAAGCAGTAAAGAAAGGCATGGTTATTTAAATGGACGCTAACGAATTTGATTTTGAAGACAGAATAGTATCAACAGAATACTCAGGTCAGGATAGCGAGACCGAGGTGTCTCTCCGTCCCAAAAAGCTTGACGAATATATCGGTCAGGAAAAGGCAAAGGAAATACTGAAGGTCTACATCGACGCGGTCAAGCTCCGCGGAGACACCCTCGACCACGTGCTTCTTTACGGTCCTCCCGGGCTCGGTAAGACAACCCTTTCCGCTATCATCGCCGAGGAGCTTGGAGTTAACCTCCGCGTGACCTCGGGACCTGCCATCGAAAAGCAGGGAGATCTTGCAGCACTGCTTTCCAATCTCGCCGAGGGAGACGTACTCTTTATTGATGAGATCCACCGCCTCTCCCGTTCCGTAGAAGAGATACTATACCCCGCAATGGAGGACTTCTCCCTTGACATAATCATCGGCAAGGGTCCCGCTGCAAGAAGCATCCGCCTTCCCCTTGCAAAATTTACGCTGATCGGCGCCACAACACGGGCAGGTCAGCTTACAACACCGCTTCGCGACCGTTTCGGCGTGCTTTTAAGGCTTGAGCTCTACACCCCCGAAGAGCTTGCCACCATCGTAAAGCGAAGCGCAGGTATTCTCGATGTGCCCATCTCCGAGGACGGCGCACTTGAGATCGCTTCCCGTTCAAGAGGAACTCCCCGTATCGCAAACCGCCTCCTGAAGCGTGTACGCGACTTCGCTCAGGTCAAGGGGGACGGACGTATCACCTGCGAGATCGCACAGATGGCGCTTGATATGCTTGAGATCGACGAGCTGGGACTTGACAATACCGACAGACGTATGCTCCACACCATAATCGACTTCTATGACGGCGGCCCCGTAGGTCTTGAGACCCTCGCCGCCACCGTAGGCGAGGAGGCAGTCACAATAGAGGACGTGTACGAGCCGTATCTGATGCAGATCGGATTCCTCAGCCGCACTCCCCGCGGACGCTGTGTCACAAGGCTGGCATATGAGCACCTCGGCATCCCCTACAGGGTGAGATCTGCTGCTCTGCCGCCTGAAGGTCAGATCACCATGGAATAACGGACTCACTGACAGAAAGGTTTTACCGATTTATGAATAACAGATCTACAATAATCAGAGCGATCACCTCCGACGGCTCCGCACGTATTGCCTTTATCAACAGCACGGCAATAGTCCGTGCCGCAGGCGAGAAGCATAATACATCAAAAACAATGACAGCGGCTCTCGGACGTGCTCTCACAGGCGCATCTCTCATGGGCTCGCTTCTCAAGAATATCACCGACTCTCTCACCCTCCGCTTTGACGGTGACGGACCCTGTGGCAGCATCGTCTGTGTTTCCGACTATAAGGGAAATGTCCGCGGATATGCCGAGGATATGACGGTAGAGCTTCCCCCAAACGAATACGGGAAACTTGACGTTGGCGGAGCCGTAGGCGGCGGAACCATGTACGTGATCCGTGATCTCGGCATGAATGAGCCATACATCGGTGCATCTCCCATTGTAAGCGGAGAGATCGCCGAGGATATTACGAACTATTTTGCCAACAGCGAGCAAACCCCATCGGTCTGTGCTCTCGGAGTAAGAGTCGGCAAAGATAACATTTGCTTTGCCGCAGGCGGTTATCTTCTCCAGCTTCTTCCCGGTGCGGATATGGAAACGGCTGAAAAGCTTGAGGCAAATATCACGCTCATGCGCCCCATCTCCGAGCTTATTGCAGAAGGCAGCACCGGCGAGGATATAATCGGTGCTGTGTTCGGCGGACTTGAATATGAGATGTTCGACGAATTTGATGCGGAGTATCTCTGCACCTGCGAGAGAGAAAAGTATCTCAGTGCCATTGCGGGACTTTCTTCCGAGGATCTCGACGAGCTTCTCGAAAAGGACGAGCCTATCGAAGCTGTCTGCCGCTTCTGCGGAGAAAAATACACCTTCACTCCCGAAGAAGTGAAGGCTGAAGTCGAAAAGAAGAAAACGAAATGAACATACAAAAGAACTTCGCCAAAAGTAGCGAAGGTCAGCTTGCTGACAAACCCTGTGCCAAAGCACAGGGTTTGTCAAATTAAACAAAGACTAAATCAAAAGTAAAAGGAATGCGCGAGCTGCAGCACGTTCGCTTGCGCGAAGTGCGTCACCAAACTTCGTTTGGTGCGGGTCGCTTTTTGGACGAATAAGGGGGATTTCGC
>JAFUPK010000137.1 GCA_017481265.1 Clostridia bacterium | reverse complement strand
TTACGGCGAGGGCGCAACTCTTTTGGCTTCCGACGGTAAGCTTCATGTGATTTACTCCAATATTCAGGGCAATAAGACCACGACTTACTACGCGATATATGATGTTCTTGACGGATACAAGGAGCTGAAGAACGAAAAGATCAAGCTTCAGTCAAAAGAGGATCTCAGAAAGAACAACTATATGCTTGGCCTTGCCGAGAACACGAACGGCGACATCTTTATCCTTGCTGTGAACTCTTATATGACTGAGCCATCCGCAAAGCTTGAGGTATGGCAGTCCACAGACGGCGGCATGAAATTTACCAAGATCTGCGATCCTGTAGAGCTTAAGGTCAAGGGAGCTGCTGACGGTGAAAATACTCTTACTGCTCAAGTTCCCTTCGGTGTAACATCGAGAAGAAACTATTCCACTCTCGATAACATTATCGGTGTAGTTACATATAAGGACAGAGGCGATGGAATGAACGATTATTATTACTATTCCGTCGAACTTCCTCATTGATGGATCCGGTATTTTCTTAAGGAGAAAAAGTTTGAAAATAAAGCACGCGTAAAGCGTACGTCAGCTTTTTCAAACCCATTTGTGCCTTGCCGCCAAACGGCAGGCGGCATTTTTCTCAACCTTAAGGCTGAGAAAAAGCGTCACAAATCAAAGAAAGGAGTGGTCATAACAATGAAAAAAGCACTGAGTATCATTCTCACACTCTGTATGCTTTTCGGACTTACAGCAGTTTTTGCATCCGCAGAAGAAGCAGAGATGCCCTTTACCGATGTAAAATCGGGTAAATGGTTCTACGATGAAGTAAAGTACGTGTGGGAAGCAGGTGTCATGACAGGAAAGTCTGACACAAAGTTTGAGCCTAACGCCAACATGACAAGAGCAGAGCTCGTAACTATCCTCTTCCGCCTTGCAAAGGTAGAGGGAGAGGGCTTCGGAGCAGAGCTTGGCTTTAACGATACCCAAAAGACTGCATGGTACGCAGACTACGTAGGCTGGGCAGTGAAGGAAGGACTTGTAAACGGTTACGAGGGTAATATCTTCAAGCCCAACGCACCGATCCTCCGTCAGGAGCTTGCTAAGCTCGTTGTAGTGTTCCTCGATTACCTTGAGGTAACAGTAGAGGGAGAAGCGCTTATCGAATCCTTCGCAGATGCGGCAAAGCATCCGAAGTGGGCGGCAGAGTTTATCGAGTCACTTCGCCTTACAGGACTTGTAGGCGGAGATACAAGCGGAAACTTCAATCCCAAGGCAACTGCGACAAGAGCTGAGGTAGCAACCATTCTCACAAGACTTATCCCCGCTCTTGAAAAGACTCCCGACGTACCCGATGTACCCAAGACCCCCATACTCAACTTCGATGAAGGTCTCACAGCTACAGGCAACGCAGGTGACCCGAATCCCGATAACATCGGTATACTCTACGAGGACACAGCTACAGGTCTCAAGATCTCCGAGGTTATCAATGTAGACGACGATCTTACCAATCCCGGCACAACCACTCAGGTCAACGCAACCGGTGCGGGAGTCCATGGCTGGCACGAAACACGAATCGTCAGAACAGAAAACGGCACTTACGTGACATACATCAGAGAGAGCCGACCCGACGATAAGGAGTATCCTCTCGGAAACACCTATACATGGGACAAGTTCTGTATAATGAAGATAACCTCCGAGGGCTCAAAGCTTATCTATGAGGATGAATTTCCTCATGCAAACGGAAGCTGTACGCCCAATGTCCTAAAGGGCGATAACGGTATGATCTATGTTACCATCATCGCAGAGGACCAGGATTCATA
The DNA here is from genome assembly GCA_017481265.1 of Clostridia bacterium. Lineage (GTDB taxonomy): Bacteria > Bacillota > Clostridia > Oscillospirales > CAG-272 > RUG11130. Next base: position 2,871 of record JAFUPK010000137.1, on the reverse strand, counting down.
TCTCGGAAGCTACAACGGTAACGGCTTTGACAGAGAAGCAACATGGCTCAATGTATACGAAATAGATACTAATACTGATACTTGTGTGTATGAAAAAGAAGTTATCTGGGATTTTGTAGAACGTGATGGCTTCGGATTTGGATATACACAGCCTATCCTTGACCGAGTAAACGGTAAGATATATGCTATGTATAATTCAGGCCTTGTTCCTGCAAGAGTATTGTGGTATGTTTATGATCTTGAAACACATACATGGGACATGACATGGAGATATATTGATCTTCCGTGGAGAATCGGTTATTACAATGCATATGCAGACGGAATGGGCGGTGCGTTTATCGTTGTTCAGCGAATTCCGCGAACCGATCTTTTGGGCGAGCTTCTCGGAGTAGAGTTCCTTAACAACCACTATGTTTGGGATGCTCTGTATCTTTTGCGAATTCCCGATCTTACAAAGAATGAATACACCATTACTCCCATCTATGAGCCCCGGTACAGCACGACCGAGCAGGGAGTCAAGAGCGAATCAACAAGCCATTACGGCTCCGGAGGAACTCTTCTTGCATCTAATGGACTTCTTCATGTAGTATATTCAAATACTGCAGAGGGTAAGACATATATGTATCATTGTATTTTTGATGCGATGAACGGCTTTGAGATGATCAAAAATGAAAAGATATCGTTACAGAGTAAGTCTGACCCAAGAAAGAACAGCTACCAGATAGGGCTTGCTGAGAATACAAGCGGAGATATATTTATTTTAGCTGTAAACTCCTACATGACGTCCAAAACTGCAAAGCTTGAAATATGGCAATCCTCAGATAGCGGTGAAAGCTTTACTAAAATATGCGATCCTGTAGAGCTGAAGATAAAGGGGGCGGCTGAGGGGGCAGAAACCTTTGCTCCCACCAGATTCTGCGTAGGCAACAGAAGAAGCTACTCTGTTCTTGATAATATTGTACCTGTTGTAGCCTACACGCCATATGATGAGACATATTATGATTATATATATTGCGCTGTTGAGCTTCCAAATTAAACAGCGATAATATAATTATTTAAAAGGAGAAAATCTATGAAAAAAGCACTAAGTATCATTCTCACACTCTGTATGCTTTTCGGACTTACTGCAGTCTTTGCATCCGCAGAAGAAGCAGAGATGCCCTTTACCGACGTAAAATCGGGTAAATGGTTCTACGATGAAGTAAAGTACGTGTGGGAAGCAGGTGTCATGACAGGAAAGTCTGACACAAAGTTTGAGCCTAATGCCAACATGACAAGAGCAGAGCTCGTAACTATCCTCTTCCGCCTTGCAAAGGTAGAGGGAGAAGGATTCGGAGAAGAGCTTGGCTTTAACGATACCAAAAAGACTGCATGGTACGCAGACTATGTAGGCTGGGCGGTAAAGGAAGGGCTTGTAAACGGCTACGAGGGTAATATCTTCAAGCCCAATGCACCTATTCTCCGCCAGGAGCTTGCTAAGCTCGTTGTAGTGTTCCTCGATTACCTTGAGGTAACAGTAGAGGGAGAAGCACTTATCGACAGCTTCGCAGATGCCGCAAAGCATCCTAAGTGGGCTGCAGAGTTTATTGAGTCCCTCCGTCTTACAGGACTTGTAGGCGGAGATACAAGCGGAAACTTCAATCCCAAGGCAACTGCAACAAGAGCAGAGGTTGCAACTATCCTCACAAGACTTATTCCCGCTCTTGAAAAGACTCCCGACGTTGATCTTCCGAAGGAGCCTGTACTCAACTTTGACGAGGGCGAGATCGCAACAAACAGTCCTGACGACCCGAGCCCCGATAACATCGGTATACTCTACGAGGACAGCGAGAGCGGACTTAAGATCTCCGAGGTGCTTGATGTTGACGATACACTCACCACACCCGGTGCTGAGACCGAGGTCAATGCAACCGCTACGGGAATTCATGGCTGGCACGAAACAAGAGTTGTCAGAACACCGAACGGTACCTACGTGACCTACATCAGCGGCGACCGTCCCGACGATGGCGAGTATCCTCTCGGAAATACCTATACTTGGGACAGATTCTCCGTGCTTAAGATCACGTCTGACGGAATCAAGGTCATTTACGAGGACTACTTCCACCATGCAAACGGAAGCTGCACGCCCAATATCCTCAAGGGCGATAACGGAATGATCTACGTGACCATTATTGCCGATGATAAGGATGCATATCTCGGAAGCTACAATGGATCCGGCTTTACCAGAGAGGCTGCATGGCTTACCGTATATGAGATCGACACCAATACCGACACCTGCACCGCACAGGATCATGCTTCAATTGATTATCCGATGATCGGTGTACATGGTTATGGTTATTCACAGCCTGTTCTCGACCGTTCACTTGGTAAGATCTATGCAATCCACAACGGCGGACTTGTTCCGGGTTATGTTACTTGGTTTACTTATGATATAGCAACTCACTCTTGGGAGCCTGAAGCGCATATTATTGAGCTTCCATGGAGAATCGGTTATCTTAACGCATATGCAGACGGAATGGGCGGTATGTTCTTCGTGGCTGAGCGCACTCCCGCTGCTGACGAGCTCGGTGAGCTTTTAGGTGTAAACTTTGCTGTAAGCTCATACGTTGGTGACTCCATATACCTTATCCGTATTCCCGATGTTACGAAGAATGAATATGAGATCACAACTATTTATGAGGCTACATATTCCACTGAGGACGCAAGAGTAACTGCCGAAAAGACAAGAACTTACGGCGAGGGCGCAACTCTTTTGGCTTCCGACGGTAAGCTTCATGTGATTTACTCCAATATTCAGGGCAATAAGACCACGACTTACTACGCGATATATGATGTTCTTGACGGATACAAGGAGCTGAAGAACGAAAAGAT
>JAFUPK010000136.1 GCA_017481265.1 Clostridia bacterium | reverse complement strand
TTTGCGAAGATCGTTGAAGCTGCTCAGGCATAAGCTTTAAATAGTAAAAAATCCTTCACATTCTGTTGATTGTGAAGGATTCAGAGTGCTGACAAAGGTCTTACGCTGACAAAATGCACAAAAGTTTTGATCGACCTTTTTTAAAAGGGCGCAGGGTCTTGGGGCAGCGCCCCGAGGCGCGCTCCGCAGAGCGCGAAATTCCCCTTATTCGTCCAAAAAGCGACCCGCAGGTCGCGCATCCGCTTTTACTTTTGATTTAGTCTTTGTTTAATTTGACAAACCCTGTGCTTTCGCACAGGGTTTGTCATCAAGCTGAGTCCTTCACATTCTGTTGATTGTGAAGGATTTTTATTTGTTTTACTTAGAGCAGGAACCGCTGTTGCAGGAGGAGTTTCCAAGAATGAAGGACTCACAGTCAGTGCACTGGCTCACTGTGGGGTTCTTCTCATGAGTTCCGACCTTGATCTTGTTCAGGGCACAGTAATTTTCCTTACCGGAATGATTTGCACACTGAGTTACGGTACATTCGATACTGCGGTTAGCATTCTTTTTATCCATTGTAATTTCCGTCCTTTTACTATTCTTTGAAATCTTACGATTTCATATTCATTATTGACGGAAAGTTCAAGTTTTATGTATCAGATCTCAATATTTGAAACGCGGTGAAGTATCCTTGTGAAAATGGAACCTATGGCATTTCCGATAACTGCAAAAATAATAAACACGATCCATCTTGCAGGAGATGTATCGGATACTGTAAAGTAGAACACATCGGCTACGGAGTGCTCAAATCCGCTCAGGATAAAAACGGGGATACAGTATATAATACCGAGTGTACTTCCCTTCGTCTTGAATATCTCAACTGCTGTGTACATGAGAACTCCGCAGAAAGCAGCAAGGATTATTGTGACATAGAATTTCTGTTCAAGCTTTGCAGAACATATTTCTGTAGCCTTTACTGCAAGTGCAGGTCTGCAGAGCTTAACGAGCACACCTGTGCCGAATGCACCGACAGCATTACCGATGAGACCGACAACAAGTGCATATGCGGTTGATAAATGAAGATCCGTGGCAAGATAACCGATCTTACCGGTAAAAAGATAAAGCGAGAACATACAGATGGTGAGAAGAGCAACAGCAAAGAGAGCCGCACCGACCATTTTATTCTCACAGGAGAGGAAAACAGCTCCTCCGATTCCGACGAACATACCGGATGCAATTCCACTGACAAGAGTTACAAGAGTTTTTTTCATTGATTTCTCCAATCAAAGTAAAGTTTAGATTATTATTTTAACAGATTTTTCTCCAATAGTCAACAGTTTGAGACAATCTTATACAAATGATACTAAAAAATGCAAATTCCCAAAGTACGCTCCTCAGCGGAACCTGCTCTGGGAATTCACAAATAAGGTCAGAATCAATACCTTCCTATAAGATGATACGGTATCTCCTCAAAGTCACGTACTGCAGAGAATGCGGCACTATCCTCTTTTAATCTGTAGTCGCCTTTCCTATAGTCAACAAATACATCATCAAGGGTAGTTAACTCTTCGAGATAATTATCAACAACAGCACTGTAATGAACGGGGCCGCAGCCGTATCCGCCAAGCTTCTTGCCGTTATTCAGATATACATTGTCGCACATGAGAGAAAAGGCGGGATTGAAGCCGAAGTGTGCGGCATATTTATCCGTCTCGTCCTGAAGCACTTGAGCAAGCAGAGGGAAATTCTCACGCCAAACGGTAGAAGTATAGGGTGTGCTCTTATACAGATTCCAAATAAAACCGTTACCGAGAGCATAGAAGCTGTCGCCGGATCTGTTACCGATATAAGGTCTTGAATCGTACAGGCAGGCACATCCCCTGGTATTGACAATTATGTTATTGACCACAGTCTGGCCGAAGCCGCCGCCGATTGAGAATCCGTGTCCGCCAACATTAACGATAAGGTTACCGTAAGCGCTTTGGTATGCCATTCCGTCATCCCAGTATATAGCCGCAGGGCCCTTTTGATCGGTGCCTATATTATAAAACATATTATATCTTAAAATATTAGCTCCCGATGTCCATGATGATCCGTTATAGAACGCACTACAGTCCGATGCAAGAGTGACGCAGTCATGGACCATGTTATATTCGAAGTAATTTAGGTTTCCTCCCATGAGAACCGCAGTAGCTGTAGAATAAGCAAGCTCATTATGACTTACGGTATTACCCTGTCCGCTGGCGTCGATTGCAGGAGTAAAGGTTCTTGTATACAGCGCCCAATGTGTTATAAGGTTATTATCTACAAGGTTATGAGCCTCTTTAAGAGTAGCTTTAACACCGCCGCCTATAACGATACCCTTTCTTCCTACATAAGCTATCTCACAATCACTGACTGTGCAATAATAGCTGTTTGTAAAGGACACAGCGGTACCCATTATCGCATGGAAATAACAATCGTTGACCGTGACATGATCGCAGTTACTTCCCGTAATACCATTTCCACGTGTACCCATGAAGCTCAGTCCGTCAAAAGATATGTAATCACAATCTTGGAGCGATATAAAATCATTCTGTATATCAAGAGTAAGCTCAACTGCGGCACCCTCAAGGTCAGAATTCGGATAAATATACATCAAGCAGTTTTCGCGATCAAGATACCACTCACCCGGATCATCAAGCTCCTCAAAAATATTGAAGAAAAAGTAATGTATCTGCTGTCCTCCGGTAGATGAAGCCTTCGACCATGTGATTGTATTTTTTGATGAATTAACTGTAAGCGGGGAGGTAACCTCATTCCATTCGTTATTCATCATTCCGACGCCCCAGATATCATTTGTCTCACCCCAACTTTTGACACGATCCATATCGCCGTCAGAAATAAGATATTTGGCCGGAGATTTCGACACAAGTCCCCGAGTTTGAAGAAGTCTGTCGGTCCTGTTCGGATACTGGGCAAGAGTATAAAGCTCACGGTTTATGGATATTTCCACATTGGTGCCTCGCATAGAGGCGGTACCCGTTTGGTTAAGCTTAAGCATACTTGAGGTTATGCCGTACTTTTTCAGATCCATGACCCGAACCTTACTTTTAGCTTCATCTGAAAGACGATCGCCTTCAGCCTCGGCTACAGTGGTAAAATCATCGGCATTCAATGTGACCGAGCCTTTAAAGAGCACTTCACCGTCACCGTAGGCGGTGTAAAGTATGGGACATTCCTCACTACCGCTGTCCGAAGAGGTAAATCTTACTTGAGATAATGTCTGGTATACTCCTGCCTTAAAGGCAACAGTTATTCCGTCAAAGACGGCACCTGAGTTTTTTAATTCATTTGCGGCATTACGCGCCCTCTCAAGAGTAGCATAAGGCTTATCAAACGATCCGTCGCCGGTATTGTCGTTTCCATCGGGAGCAACGTAAATATCCGCATCATTGACGATTGCTCTTTCCTTTTCGGTGTAATCCGAGTAGATGGAAGGAGACGGCAAAGTAAAATAATGAGACGTTACTGTATCATGTAGTGTTATCTCAGGCTCAGTTTCGGTTTCAGTAAGGGTAGACTTGAATTTAAACCCCGACTCAGCATCAGTTTCAATCTGTGTTGAGAAAACGGAAGAACAGGACAAGAGCATTGTAAGAGCTATAAGAGCTGATATTATTCTGTTCATAGCTAACCTCACTTTTCAAAAATTATAGGAAATTCTTTATCGAATGCGCTGAGCATATATATATTGTCAAAGGTCTCGCTTGTTCCCCTGAAGTGAAGCTCTTTTACTGCAGTATTATACAGTATACCGCTTCCGATCAGCTCAAGTCTGTCTCCAAAGGAAGCCTCCGAAAGAAGCAAGCAGTTATAGAATGCCCAATGTCCCGCATATGTACAGCTGTCGGGAAGTCTTACACTTGTAAAAAGACAACCTTCAAATGCATATTCTCCGACGATCTCAAGTCCTTCGTTGAAATTAAAGTCAACAAGAGAACAATTTGAGAATGAATACTTACCCACCTCTTCAAGTGTATCATATGTGATGATTTCTTCAAGGGAAGTACACATATAGAACATATAATCGGGAATACGCGCAAGATTTCTTGGAAGTCTCACACTTTCAAGAGAGGAACAATAATAGAATGCGGCTCTGCCTATCTTCGTTACCGAACTTGGAATTGAAACTTTTTCGAGATTTCTGCAAAGAGAGAAGGCTTCGGTATCGATAAACGTAACACTATCAGGAATTACCACGGACTCAAGCTCACGGCTCTCCTTAAATGCCGCCTTACCGATAGACGTGACCCTATGACCGCCTATAGAGCTCGGTATTTTAAGATTCTTGACATATCTTACACCTATGTAGTCCACGATCTCACAAGTTCCGTCAGTCTTTATCTTGTACTTGAATTCAGGGATCATCTCAGCCTCGAGATCCGCAACTCTGATTATCTTCACTTCAAGGTTATAGGGATCTGTCACTTCCCCGGTGATTTTATTTTTAATATATATTTTAAGCTGAGTATCATAATATCCACCGACTTCAACGTCTTTGTATGCTCCGTTTCTTATGGATGCTACAGCATTATTGTCACAGACTACAGAATATACCGAGGTATCAAGCTCTGTTGCACTGTTTATAAGAATAAGAGAAATATTCTCCGGGGTAACTGTTGACGCATCGCCGAGCCTTATAACAGCTCTGCCGTTACGATTCTCAATAACACTCGGAATCCTTCTGAGAGCTTCGTGCATAGGATCAACGGTAAGCTGATCGCAGAAGCGTGAAACTATAGTGGCAACCTCAGCTCTCGTAACGGATGCATAAGCCAAGAAGTTACTCTTTTCATTTCCCTCTATAAGTCCGAGCTTTCTCATTTGCTCAATATTATCCTTAGCCCAGCTTGGAAATGTTACGGTGTCATTAAAGCGTTCAATTAGAGGTGCTTCGGGGAGGTCAAGCTCTACATAATCTATAAGTCTGATGATAAATGTAGCCAGTTCAAGACGTTTTATAGGTGCATTCGGCTTAAACAGACCTCCGCCATAGCCTTGTGCAAGTCCGTTTTTCGATGCCCAGCCTACGTAATCCTTGTACCAAGCCTTTTTCCCGACATCGGAGAAATGCTCAGCAAATCTACCGAGTCCGTCAACCTCCTCACCGGCAAGTCGTGCCATTAAAGTAACAAGCTCAGCACGTGTCATGGTAGCCTTAGGATCAAATTTGTCTTTGCTCTTTCCCTCCATGAGTCCCGACGTATACATCTTTTGTACCGCACCGTAAAACCACTGATTACTTCTTACATCCTTAAATGGAAGAGATACACCGTCTGCTGCCGATGCCCCCGTAATAAGCTGAGGCGTAAGAAGCATCGTGATAAACATGACCAATGCCGTAAAAGCCGAAAGAATTCTTGTTTTCATATACTTGACCAAACCTTTCAATAAAAAGAACACAGTTACAATCGTATTTTAACACCTAATAATCACTTCGTCAATTGTCATTGTTGACATTATTTTTTGCATATTTTTTGTGCACTTTAAACAAGTCACGTGGTAGTTTTTTGTTTATTCATACAGTTTGTGATGAAAATTCACAAAACTATCCTTCTCTGTTCACAAAACAAAAAGAGCCATATTAAATGGCTCTCAGCTTGCTGACAAACCCTGTGCCAAAGCACAGGGTTTGTCAAATAAAACAAAGACTAAATCAAAAGTAAAAGGAATGCGCGACCTGCGGGTCGCTTTTTGGACGAATAAGGGGAATTTCGCCCTCTGACCTACTTCGTTTAGCGAAGTAGCGGCGACTCGGGACTCCGTCCCAAGACCCTGCGCCCTTTTAAAAAAGGTCGATCAAAACTTTTGTGCATTTTGTCAGCGCAAGACCTTTGTCAGCGGCCTGAGAGCCATATTAAATGGCTCTTTCTTTATGCTTCTGTCGACGGTCCGACCCTTCCTATATATGTCATTCCCGTAAGATCTGATTTTGTGGTTACGCACACCTTTTCACCTATCTGCGGGGCGTGAATAAAGTAATACAGATTATTATCGATATCATGTCCGATATACAAAAGTGTGTGTCCCGGATAATACACCGCTGCAGGAGCAGAAAAATCAAGTTGTGCTGCAATATCTGCGTGTCCCATCCCTGTTACAGAGAGAGCCTTGCCCACCACTTTGTCCTGATGCTTTGTATCTCTCGGAAATGAAAACCAAAGCATTTGAATACATTACGAACAAATCCCGAGCAGTCGATTCCGTTATCAAGTCCGCCCCATCCGTAATCTGTGCCCTCATACTTAAATGCCTGCGTAAGATAATTCTCATATGTATAGGGCAAATATCCAACCGAGGCTGAATTTCTCGGAATATAGATCTCTTTATCTGACAGAATACCGTCCGAGTTCCTGATGGGAAGCTTCACAGTATAGGTAAGACTTTCTTCAGCCACAAGAGGAAGCGTACATCCCATATCGAGAAAGGCGTTGCCGTTTGTATACAGAGCATCAGTGATACATACGAAGCTCTCGGGTGATGCAAAGCTTCTCCATATTTCGTCATCATCGGCTATGCCTATGTCTCTTGATGAGATCCAACCACTGTATGAGTGAGAGATAACAAATGAATACTCACCATCGCCGCTCGTATACAACACAAGCACAGCGGTGCCCACACAAAGCTCTGTCTGCTGAATTGAATCATAGAGATTGTCCGGAGATTTTCGATATGGCTTATTATCGGGAATAGCCCGAAGGTTTCCTCGTGCGGTCAAAACAGCGCGTACCACAGGGTACTCATCTGCGGCAGGTATGCTCATACGCGATTTTACAGTTTCCATATGCTCTGCGCTTATGGGCGAGCCGTCTGTATCATATCTCTGCTCAGCAGGAATGCCGTGCTTGTTTACAAGTGAAAAAAGTTCATCCGAGGCCAGTGCGCTTCCGCAAGAAAAAATATCAAATATTGCATCCGAAGCGTCTGCAATGCGCTTATTCTCCTCCTCTATCTCTTTCGGTGTCATTATAACGGCATCGGGAGATGGGTGCATATCGCTCCACTTCATGACCTGCGCATGGGGCTTGGGCGTTACGACAGGAGTTTCTGATTCAGTAACATTTGAAACACTCTGATCGGTCATTTGTTCAGTCACGACAGTTGTGCTCTCCTTCGGGCTCTCATAATATGTATTAGCAGGGCGCACATCCCTGAGACAGGACGTAAGACACAGCAAAACCCAAAGCAGCATGCCTGCCGATATTAACTTTTTCATATGTCTCACTCCTTTAAATATCTTCTTTATCCGAAACCGCCGCAGAAGAGAATTATCACAACTGCGGCGGAAACAGATATTCAGCTTTAGTGATTTGCGCGGTACCTTTCGAGCCAGATAAGTCCGATCTCAACAGCGTCATAAAAACCGCTCTTCATGTCCTGCTTAACTATACGCTCATGATCAGGCAAGGTCTTGTCGGTCTTAAGAAGCTGGATAAGTATCTTATCGGGAACCTTGACTCCATCGCTTTCCTTTTCCGACATTATGATCATCTGGAGAACATAATCCTCGTCCATGCTTCCGTAGCAAATAATATTGTCTTCTCTTACAAGAGGAAGTCCCTTGTACATAAGGAATTTTCCGTCAACTGTTGAAAGAACATCAAAATCCTTTACATCTGCCATAACAGCCACCGTCCTTCTGTAGTTATAATAATATATTTTACTATATTTAAATCACTTTGTCAAGGACTATCGGAAAATCCATAACACCTAAACCCAAAACAGCTAATTTATACGGCCTGCAAGACACTGAAGCACCAATGCAAGCTGTCTTACGTCCGAAACAGTATTAAAATATCCAAAGCTAACACGCACAGCCCCATCTTCACCTGTGCCGAGAGTCCTGTGAGCAAGCGGCGCGCAGTGAAGTCCTGTGCGGACACAAATGGCATTTTCATCAAGCAGCTGTCCGAGACGTGCCGCAGATACACCATTTAGGTTAAAAAGAACTGTCCCGCTTTTCGGCACAATATCATTTCCATAAAGCTTTATTCCTTTTACATCTGAGAGATAGTCCGAAAAGAGCCTCGACAGGTACCGTTCATGAGAGCTTACAGTATCAATGCCAATTTTCCGAAGCCATCTCATGCCTTCTGCAAGGCCTGCGGCAAGAGGGGCTGAGAGAGTTCCTGCCTCAAGCCTTTCGGGAAGATATGCAGGCATTAAGAGTTCTGCCGAATCTGCTCCGCTTCCACCTTCAATAACGGTACTTGGTGAGTGCTCTTTGCCGAATATCAAAAGCCCCGTGCCTGCAGGACCGTACAGACCCTTATGTCCTGCCATGCATATTGCATCGGCGCGAAGAGCATTTAAATCTATTTTGATATGTCCTGCACTTTGAGAAGCATCAACTATGAATATGATACCTCTCCTTTGACAAAGCTCGCCTATCTGCTCTACAGGTAATCTGATTCCGCAAATATTAGATACATGGCAAGCAATTATCATCCTTGTTTCGGGTCGAAGCTTTTCCTCGATTCCTTTTATAACAGCATCGGCATCTCCATTGCACGAAGGAAAAATATCATAGGTGCAGTTATGCGTCTTTGTCAAAGCATGAACAGGACGTAAAACCGAATTATGCTCAATATCCGAGATGAGTATATGACTTCCCTCTTCGCACAATCCCTTGATCGCAAGATTCAGGGCGTGGGTCGCATTATATGTGAGCACTACAGATGTGCTGTCGCATCCGAAAAGCTCTGCTGCCTGCTGTCTGCATGAGTAAAGCGCTTCTGCGGCACTTCGAGCTAATTTATGCGCCCCCCTTGAGGGGTTTCCGCCGTGCTTTTTCATGGTCTTTGTCACAGCGGAATATACGCTTCTCGGCTTCGGGAAGCTTGTTGCAGCATTATCAAGATATATCATACATCCCACCTCCAATAAGCTCTCCGCACGGAACGTGCTTTTTTTCAAGAATCAGGAGTGACCTTTCAGCATCTCTGCATGATAGCTTGACTCCATAGCCGCAACCGCGCTTTGTGACCGACGGATCAATATTCACAACTGTCGAATGAATACCGCTTAAAGCAAGAGTTCTTTCTGCCTTGCTTGCAAGTGTAGGTGTCCTGATTGGAATTATACATTCTGTCATTTTATGATAGTTCCTTTCTTTCATTTACAACGATTCCTTATTCATATTCATGGTCTCAACACATTATATGCACGGTTTCCTTCTGTTGACAGATTGACATTATCCGTGAAATATCGTATAATAAGATGAAGAATTATACTCGGAGGTAGATATGCTCTCTCCATGCTGTGAATATACTGCTAAAATCGTTGATAACACCGTACTCGGTGCGGGAATTGCAAAGATCGACGGATGTGCCGTATTTATAAACGGAGCCGTCAAAGGCGACGTTTGTCGTTTTGTTATAACCGAGGCAAAAAAGAACTTTGCCGTAGGAAAGCTTATTGAGATCATCTCCGAGGGAAATGTGAGAATCCTGCCTGACTGTCCATTGTTTGAAAGCTGCGGAGGCTGTACCCTCCGTCACATTAAGGAAGAATATGAAGCCGCAATCAAAGAAAATACCGTAAGAAGTGCGTTCTCAAAGGCAGGGCTACGGGAAGTTAATGTAAATCCTACCGTCATGCCGTGTGTTGTGCGATACAGAAATAACGTTCAGCTCCATTTTGACAAAGACGGCAACTCAGGCTTCTATGAAGAATCGTCGAACACCGTTTGTCCGCTGACGAAGGCCGGGTGCGCAGTCATCCCAAAGGTGCTTGAGGATATCGGCATAGCTTCAAGTGTAATATGCAAAGAGCAAAAGCTGCCATTTCCCGAAAAGCTTGCGTTGAGGTTATCGACTGACGGCAATGTGAGCATCGCGGTGACATATGATGATAACATCGCGGGATGCGAAAAGCTTGCTGACGAGCTGACTTGCCGTTTTCAATGTATAACGGGAGTTTCCGCAAAGTCGTCGGGTGACAGTTCATACACTTCTATAAGAGGTGAGCGGTATCTTGAGACAACGCTCTGTTCTCTTCGATTCAGAGTCTCTCCGGAGGCGTTCTTTCAGGTAAATTATGAAGGCGCAGAGCTTCTGTTCGCAAAGGTTACAGAGTATGCAGAGCGCTGCAAGTTCACCCACTGCGCCGATCTGTACTGCGGAACGGGGGTTATCGGAATGATCCTCGCTTCCAGATACCGCGATGCCCGCTTCACAGGCGTAGAAATAAATCCCGAGGCTGTAGAGGACGCAAAGCGGAACGCGGAAATGAACCGTATCGGTAATATTGATTTCTACTGCGGAGATGCTGCGCGCTTTGCCGCAGAAAACAAGCCCGAGCTCGTTATTGTGGACCCGCCGAGACGTGGACTTTCGGACAGGATGATTGAAGTGATAAAAGACATCTCCCCTGAAAATGTGATCTACGTTTCCTGTAACCCTTTTACTCTTGCGCGGGACGTAAAGAAGCTTTGCGGCTTCGGTTATAAAATATATGAAGTAACGCCTGTAAATATGTTCCCGAGGACAGGGCACGTGGAATGTGTCGTGTCCTTGACACGCGGATTCGACAATGAATTACGCGAGCGCATAAATTGTGCTGTGGCGTATAAGGAAAACGAGAGAATTTTATGCAATATCAATTGAAGTTTAATGAAAATGAAAGCAGGTGTTAGTATTGCGATTGAGCACGCATTACCATAAAACACATAAAAAAACACCAAAATATATCTTAATTTTACTATTGTCATCCATAGGATTGATGTATTTCGTTTTCATATTAGGTACACTTGCTTGTTATTTTTATGCACATAGTATGTTAGGTAGTATTTTGTTTATTTCCATCCCTACTGTTCTGATAGTTTTGACTTACATTACAATGAGAGATATAAACAAAGCATATGTAGAAATCAATAGAAACTCAGTTCTCGTTGTAGATTACTATTTTGGAATAAAAAAAGAACAATTATTTTCATTTTCGGATATTACATACGCAGAAGTAGTCTCAGCGTATTCACGTAAAGTAAAAGGCTACAGATATAGTTTCATGGGACAACGCTATATCATTTTGAAGAAAAACAACAAATATCTTTTCAAAATTCTTTATACACCGGAATCAGAAAACATTTTTAATATCGTAATTATATAATGAATCGTCGGAAGAACATTATTAAAAATTCTTTTCGCGAGATGATGCGCTACGCATAGTTCAATTCAAATACAGCAAGTCCTATTATTTCACACCGGAGAAAACCAAATGTACAATGATGAAACGAATACCGTCTGCCCCAATGCAAAAAAGTGCAGCGGTTGCCAACTGCAGAACCTTACGTATGCCGAACAGCTTAAAATGAAGCAGGCGCGGCTTGTTTCACTTCTCGGTAAGTTCGGGCACGTTAACAATATAATCGGCATGGACGAGCCCACGCACTACCGAAACAAGATGCAGGCGGCTTTCGGCTACCGCGACGGAAAAGTCATTTCGGGTATTTATCAGTCCGCGTCGGGGCGCATCGTTCCCACAGATTCCTGTATGCTTGAAAACGAGGCGGCTGATCGTATCGTCGTGACGATCCGAAATATGTGCAAGGGATTTAAAATCAAACCGTACGATCTGCGTACGGGTAAAGGGTATCTGCGTCACGTTATGGTGCGTTGCGGATTTGCAAGCGGAGAGATAATGGTGGTGCTTGTCACTGCAAAGGGGGATTTTCCCTCCAAGCGTTCCTTCGTAAATGAGCTTCTGCGCCGTCATCCCGAGATAACCACGGTCGTTCACAACGTGAATCCCACGGAAACAGCATTATTTCTCGGACGCGACAGCGAAGTCCTCTATGGAGAAGGCTATATCACGGACAAGCTGTGTGGCCTTGATTTCCGCATAAGTCCGCGGTCGTTTTATCAGGTGAATACCGTGCAGACGGAGGTACTTTACTCTGTCGCGAAGAAGTACGCTTCCCTTTCGGGAGAAGAGCGTGTGATAGACGCATACTGCGGCACGGGTACCATAGGACTTACGATGGCAGACGCGGCGCGTGAGGTCATCGGAGTTGAGGTAAATGAGGACGCGGTACGCGACGCGAAGGAAAACGCGAAGCTGAACGGCATCACAAACGCAAAGTTCTATGCCGTTGATGCGGGGGAGTTTATGTCTGCACTTGCCGCGAAGGGAGAAAAAGCCGACGTTGTCATAACCGATCCTCCGAGAGCAGGATGCAGCATGAAGTTTCTAAAGAGTCTCATATCTCTTGCGCCGAAGAGGATAGTATACGTTTCGTGTAATCCCGAAACTCTGGCACGGGATCTTCGCACGCTGACAAAGGACGGGTACAAGGTTAAGAAGATACAGCCTGTTGATATGTTCCCTTACACGGGGCATGTTGAAAGTGTCGTTTGTTTGAGTAAGGAAAAGGCCGACGATTATGTCCGCATTTCGGTTCAGACGAAGGATTTGAAAACAAAGGCGAACTGACTGACAAACTTGAATTTGACATATAAACATAGCTATTATAGGGAGGTTTTCAATGAGGCTATTTCATGTTAGCGAAGAAGCAAATATCGAAGTTTTCTATCCACGAACCCCTGAGCGCAATGATTTAGATAAGAATATTGGCCTAGTATGGGCTATTGATGAAGAAAGACTTCCTAATTTCTTAACTCCAAGAGATTGCCCAAGGGTTGCATATCATATTGGCAAAAACACTAGCGAAGTTGATAAAAAGAGATTTTTCACTTCATCGTCAATCAAGCATACAGTTATAATTGAAAGTGATTGGTTTAACAGGATGAAGGATACCACATTATATTTGTATGAG
Source organism: Clostridia bacterium (assembly GCA_017481265.1). Classification (GTDB taxonomy): domain Bacteria; phylum Bacillota; class Clostridia; order Oscillospirales; family CAG-272; genus RUG11130. Next base: position 19,178 of record JAFUPK010000136.1, on the reverse strand, counting down.
TTCGATACAAGCGATTTTGAATTACAAGATGAAATAGCTGGATATTATGTTTCAAAAACACCGCAAGTACCCATAGCGAAGCATAAAGTTATAGATATGTTTTCGGAGTTAATGGCAAGAAATGTTGAAATCCGAGTGGTAGATAACTTGTGGGACATTGCCGATAGAATTAAATCTTCCACGCTTAATTGGTCTTTATGCAGAATGAAAAATGCTAAACCTAAATCGGAATACTGATAAATATCAAACAGACAAATTCCAATATATCAAACACCGTGGTAGCCTCCCTACATAAAGGGACAACTGTTGAGACTGTTGTTTGTTTGACACGATGACTCGATAATGAACTGCACTGTAGTTCATTGAAGTACATGAAAGGATAGATCCATGACCACTAATAGATTTATTATCCGTGAAGCCATGCGCGAGGATATGCAGGCTGTATTGGAGCTGTATCTGCATCTGCACGAGGACACAATTCCCGAAGACAGCGAGCATCTCCGAAGCACTTGGGAACGGATCATGTGCGATGACGACCACCACCTTATCGTATGCGAGCTTGACGGTGTGATCGTGTCCTCCTGCGTTTGCGTGATAATTCCAAATCTTTCGCGAGGTGTACGTCCTTACGCTTTTATAGAAAACGTAGTTACTCACGCTGACTACAGAGGGTGCGGATATGCTCATGCCTGCCTCGACCATGCGCATAAGATCGCTTTGGGAAACGCCTGTTACAAAATGATGCTTCTTACGGGCTCGAAGGATCCGAACATCCATCGGTTTTACGAAAAAGCCGGATACAACAGCTCAGATAAGACAGCCTATATTAAATGGCTGTGATCTGCACGATGCACAGAGTGGGCTTCGCTATCGGAAGCTTAATATCTAAAATCAGCTCAATCTTATCCTCTTAAAGAAGGGCATGGTCATAATAATGATAAAAACACCCAAAACCAACCTCACAACAACTCAGTATATTCTATGCGGATTCTTTATAGTAATATTTGTCGGAAGCCTGTTACTTTCACTGCCGGTCAGCTCTGCGTCGGGCGTCTCAGTCCCGTATTTAGACGCATTATTTATGTCGGCTACCTCCACCTGCGTAACGGGGCTTGTCACTATGCCTACGATTACGACATGGAGTCTCTTTGGTCAGGTTGTCATACTTGTGCTGATTCAGATCGGAGGACTCGGTGTGATAACCATCCTGTCAGCACTTATGCTTTCTCTTCACAAAAAGTTCGGCATAAGGGACAGGCTGCTTATCCAAGATTCTTTTAATCTCACTTCCCTTTCGGGACTTGTTCGTTTCACTAAGAATGTTCTCGTCGGCACATTAGTGATCGAAGGGGTCGGAGCATTACTGTATATGACCGTTTTCGTCCCTGATTTCGGTGCAAAGGGAATATGGATCTCCGTTTTCAACTCGGTATCTGCTTTTTGCAATGCGGGAATAGATATCGTATCGGAAGCAAGTCTCTGTGCATACGCCCTTGATCCCATAGTAAACTTCACAACCTGTATGCTAATTATACTTGGCGGTATCGGGTACTTTGTTTGGTGGGACGTGATCCGTGTATTAAAGAATGTAAGACAACGGAGAGCGAGGACCTTCCAAAGCCTTACACTCCACAGTAAAATAGTTCTTTGTACAACCTTGATCCTTATAATAGCGGGAACGATAGGTATATTGGCTTTTGAATATAATAATCCTCAAACAATAGGATCATACACCTTAGCTGAAAAGATCGAAGTATCGTTATTCCAATCGGTTACAACGAGAACTGCAGGCTTTGCAACTATCCCTCAGGAAAATTTGACAAGCGGAGCTTCCGTTTTGTGCTTGTTTTTGATGTTTATCGGAGGTTCTCCCACAGGTACCGCAGGCGGTATCAAAACCGTTACCATTGCAGTGATCACCGTATCGATCATTTCAACCGTTCGTAATAAAGAAGAGGTCGTGCTCTTTAACAGAAATATCGCAAGACAAGCAGTGAGCAAGGCTGTTGCTGTTACGGGAATATCTTTTTTCACAATGTTTGCCTCCACCGTTATGTTATCAGCAGTAACTGATGCAAGCGCACTTGACATTGTATTCGAAACGGTCAGTGCAACGGCAACCGTAGGTCTTTCAAGGAATCTCACCCCTTATCTCGGGGCCGTTGGAAAGATCATCATAATCGCGACAATGTACCTTGGACGTGTCGGCCCCATTTCCCTCGCCATTGCATTCAATTCAAAAAAGCGCTCGCCAAATGTGATTAAGAATCCTACGGAAGATATAAGTATAGGATAAAAAGGAGAAGAAAACTATGAGTATCAATAAATCTTATGCCGTATTCGGCCTCGGAAGATACGGAAGATCGGTAGCAAGAGAGCTTGCTTCAAACGGAGCTGACGTTATAGCCGTTGACTTTAACGAGGATATTGTCAATGAACTCGCCGCTGAGCTTCCGATATGCAAATGTGCTGATGTAACCGACGCCGAAGCTGTGCGTCAGCTCGGCATCTCAAATGTTGATATCGTGATAATAGCTATGGCATCCTGCCTTGAAGCAACTATTATGGCGGTTATGCTCTGCAAAGAAGCAGGTGTCAAGACGGTCATTGCCAAGTGTGCTAACGAAATGAACCGCAAGATTTTGACGAAGGTCGGTGCAGACAAGGTTGTGCTGCCTGAGGTCGATTCCGGTATACGGCTTGCGAAAAATCTGCTCAGCTCGGGATTTATGGACATTATTGAGCTTACCAAAAACGTTTCGATGCTTGAAATGAACGTGCGGCCTGAGTGGGTAGGAAAAACCATCATCGAGCTGAATCTCCGACGTAAATACTCAATTAATATAGTGGCTATCTGTGAAAACTCAAGTATCACCACCAACATTGATCCCGAAAAGGTGTTAAACGAACAAATGAAGCTGATCGTAATTGCCAACACCGATAAGGTGAGCAAATTGAGCAGATAAGCATAAACAAATCAGACTGTCCCGCGAAGAGATAGGCGAACTGTACGACGATAGAAAGCTTATAGGTACAATCGCATATTTCTTTGAAATGTGATATAATTTCAAATAGAAGATAATATAACAGCACCGCCGCGCCTGCGGCAGAATGGAGAATACAATGCGCGAAAACATCATCTACCGCGTTGCCGACGTATCGTGGGGTATAAAATCCACCCTCGGCAACCACAGATTCATAGTAGAAGCTCCGGAGGGAGACTATGTGAGAGTCACACTTCCGTGGAGACGGCGTGACAATAATTACGCAGAGCTCGGTATCCGTATCCGCTACGGCGAAAGAGCCGACGGTGTCGGAAGCATTGAGATTCGGGACATCATCATCGAAAGTGCAACCAAGGAAGAATGTACAGTCGTATTCCGTGCACCCGTAAGCTGCGAGTATGAGCTCTACTATATGCCTTACATAATGCCCGATACCTGGTACTCACCCCAAACAGATTATTTTTACGCTACAGCTATGACTCCCGATACTGAGTGGGTCGCCGCTTTCGACGAATCCAAGGTAAAGCTCGCTTCTGCCACAGCTTATGAAGCGCGCACCGAGTTCGACAGCTTCTATCCGATGGAAGTAGTTATGACCAAGGCAGAGCTTGACGAGTTCACCGAAGGCGACGCTCCCTTTATAACAGTTGCCGAAACCCGTATGCGTCAGGTGAGGACTATTCACGAGCTTCCCGCGATCTGGTGCGGAAAAACTGCCGAAGAGAGGCTGACGCTCACAGACACAGTATGCAAAAACGAGCACTATGCTTTTCAGGTAGCAGTTTATGCAAAGGAAGCACTTGAGGATATTAAAGTACACTTTACCGACAAGGACGGCAACGAATACCCTCTCGAAAACGTAATCTGCTTCAATACAGACGGCGTTGATACCGAGGGCAAGGCAATGAAGATAAGCCGCGACATTCCCGCAGGCGATGTTCTCCCCCTTTGGTGCGGTGTTAAGTTTGAAAGCTTCACCGGTGACACTGCCGAGATCTATGCCACAGTTTCTGCGAAAAACACAGAATACACCGAAACTGTCAAGGCTACATTTAGCATCACCGCCGAGGAGCTTATCCGCAACGGTGACGATGAGCCTTGGAGAATGGGACGCCTCTTCTGGCTCAACTCCGACATCGGTATCACAAGCGACGTTATCCCTCCCTACGAGCCTGTAAAGGTCGACGAGGAAAACAACACTGTTTCCGTCATCGGAAGACGTATTGACGCAGGTGTTCTCGGAATCCCCACTCAGGTCACAAGCTTCTTTGACGACTTCTGTCTCCTTACCGAAGGCACGGAGCCCATAGAGCTCTTCAACTCCCCTGTGACTCTCGACATCCGCGAAAACGGCGAAAAGTGCGAGATCGTGACCGAGAAGGCAGAGTGGGTACATGACGGTACCATGACGTCCCGTCTTATCACCGATGCCGTATGCGGAGATCTCAAGGTCAATGCCGAGGCTACATACGATGCCGACGGTCATATGGACTTTATGATCAAGCTCACAGCTTCCAAGTCAGGCAAATACTCCTTTGTTCTTACAGCTCCCATAAACGATCTTGCCGCACCCTACATGATGGGTATGTGCCGTATGGGCGGTGCTGTTCCCTCTTACTGGGACTACCGTTGGGACAAGGATCTCGATGGAAACGTGGTCTGGTTCGGCGGCGCACGCGCAGGAGTACAGTTCAAGCTCATGCAGGAGTACGATTTCTGGCAGGGTGCCGATCCGTTGCCGAGACTTTGGGCAAACGAAGGCCGCGGAGTCGTCAAGGTCAAGCACAATATGTACAGACACGAGGTAAACTTCTCCGCTGTCACCGGTGACTTCGACTTTGCCGAGGGCCAAAGCGAGATCCTCCACTTCCATATGCTAATCACTCCCTTCCACGAGGTAAACCGCGAGTGGCACTACGGTCAGCACTACTATCACAAGAACGTATGGAACAGCACAGAGATCCTGCCGGATCTAAACAAGGCGAAGGAGCTCGGCTGTCACACAGTCATCCTTCATCAGGGCGGTCCTCTTAACGAAAACATCAACTACCCATTCCACCTTGCGCCCGGACTCAAAAAGGAAGTCGACCGCGCACACGAAATGGGGCTCCGTTACAAGATATACTACACAGTACGCGAGCTGTCAAACTTCGTTACCGAGATGTGGGCGCTCCGTTCTCTCGGCGACGAGATATTCTACGTCGGTCCTCATTGGTACATTGCCGATGCCTTTGCCATTACCGACAGAGTATCCGAAAGACCTCTCGGCGGTCCGTGGCTCGTCGAGCATCTCGTTGAAAATTTCACTCCTGCGTGGCATCAGTTCCTCCAGAACGGAGAGTTTGACTGCGCGATCAAGACGCAGAGCAAGTCCCGCTGGCACAACTACTACCTGAAGGGGCTTGACTGGCTGATCCGTGTCGTCGGCATAGACGGCATTTACCTTGACGGAATCGGCTACGACAGACACATTATGCGCCGTGTAAAGCGAGTTATGCTTGATGCTAAGCCCACCTGCGATATCGACATCCACAACGGAAACGAGCACGGCAGGATCCAGGGCAACAATGTTTCCAACTGCATCTATATGGAGCACTTCCCCTACGCAGACAGCCTATGGAACGGTGAGGGCTTCGACTGTCAGATCAACTCACCCGAAAGCATTTTCACGGAGATCTGCGGACTTCCCTTCGGCGTTATGAACGAGATGCTTGAAGGAGGCGGAAACCCCTTCAGAGGTATGCTCTACGGTATGACAGCCCGCTGCGGATGGTCTCAGGGCGGCACAAGTACGAATATCTGGCGTGCTGCTTGGGAGCCATTCGGAATCAAGGATGCAAAGATGTACGGCTACTGGCATCCCGAATGTCCCGTAGCTACCGAATGTGACGAGGTCAAGGCAACCGCCTACATCAATAGAGACGGTGACGTACTCATCTGTCTTGGATCCTGGTTCGGTTACGGAATCGACGTGAATGTCAATATCGACAAGGAAGCTCTCGGAATCACAGGTAGCTATGAGCTTTACGCTCCCGCTATCAAGGAAATGAAGCCCTACGACAGAACTATGGAATGGCAGTACGGCGTTCTCTCAACTCCCGAAGAGTATCTCCAGGAGGAGAGAACCTATGCTGAGGGTGAACCGATCCACGTTGAAGGCGGTCAGGGACTTATGATGTTCTTAAAAAAGAAATAATATTTATGTTGACACATAATTGCTAACATGATATAATTTAACCAAAGAATAGCCAAGATAACCCCCGTTTATTTACAGAAAGGACAAAAGCCAATGAAAAGAATCGTCTCCTTAATCATGGTACTCTTTATGCTCGCAAGTCTTACAAATATTGTTGCGGCAGGCTATGACCCCGACAAGATCAAGCCTGTTGAGGGTACCCTCAATCTCGCTCCCCGTTTCCCTTTTGACGACGTACCCTATAAGAGCTGGTACTTCAGCAACGTTTGGTACGTTAGCGAAAATCTCCTCATGAACGGAAAAAGCGACACTAAGTTTGCTCCCATGGAGAGCATGACCCGTGCGCAGTTCGTCACCATGCTTTTCCGTCTCTGCGGAGCCGAAGAGCTTATCACAGACACCTTCGTTGACGTCAAGCCCAAGTCCTGGTGCGCTCCTTACATCGGCTGGGCTGAGAAGGCAGGTATCATCAACGGTATTACCCCCACGACCTTCGAGCCCAACTCTAACATGACCCGCGCTCAGATGGCAACGGCGCTGTCAAGATATTTTGACTACATCGGTCTTACCCTTCCCGATGCAGAGGACGCTCCCGCAAGCTTTACCGATGCCAAGAAGATCCCCTCATGGGCAAGGCAACACGTAGATACCCTCAGAAAAACAGGACTTGTCAAGGGTGACAATAACGGTGCTTTCAATGCATCAAGTAACATGAACCGTGCAGAAGCGGCAACCCTTGTTGCACGTATCGATGTCGCTACCAAGAGGATCACAGCTCCCGACACAGAGGTTTTCGGTGCGATTAGTCTCTATACCTCTACCTACGGTGCTCGCGGTAATGCTGAAACTCTTGACGAAAGCGGCAAGAATCCCCTTCTCGATCTCAACGGAAATGTATGCAACATTGATATGCGTTACCTTTTCGTTTCTCCCGAAGAGCATCCTGTTGTAAGCGTAGTCTACACAGGTGCTGAGGGCGACGTAAGCTACAGCTTCTCCGGCGGATATACCGGAAGCGCGACTCCCGATAAGGTTACCGTTGACGGAAGTGAATACAACCGTGTCGTGATCGACCTTGCGTCTCTCGTTGGAGAAGACTGGTCCTCGCTCAAGGATACAGGCGGAAGCGGCTTATTCGTAGCTTCTCTTCTGAATCTTACCTTCGCTGAAGGCTCCGATGTAAGTGTACTCTATACTGCTTTCTCTAAGGATACCGCCAAGGCAAACTCTGTAGGGGACGATGTAATAAAAGCTGCTCTTACAAAGAATGACCTTAAAGATGCATTTTTCAAAGAAGCAGATTCTGCGACTATAGAAAAATACGAAAAAGAAGCACAGGATAAGATCGACGCCATTATGTCCGCTGATGATATTGATCCCGCCACTATCAAGGGAACTTGCTACTACATCTCCTCTGTAAACGGCGACGATTCAAACGACGGTCTGACCCCTGCTACCGCATGGAAAACGGTGGACAATCTTTATACCATAAAGGGCGGCGGAATCGTCATCAATAACAACGTCAAGGACGGCGACGGAATCTTCTTTGAGAGAGGAAGCGAGTTCTTCGGTAAGAAGGAGTTCAAGTCCAGCGCGGGAGGTCTGCACGCGCTTCAGCTTGCTCCCGGTGTAACCTACTCCGCTTACGGCGAAGGAGCAAAGCCCGTATTCTCTAACCGTCTGCAGACCGATACACCCACAGGTAAATGGGTTGAGACGGAGCATGACAACATTTGGCGTCTTGACGAGAAGCTTATAGCAGGCACTCCCGACCATAACGAGATCTGCGCTGTTATCGTGAACAGCGAAAAGGATCCCGCAAACGTAATGTGGGGTATCCGCTGTGCGATCTACGACAGCTCTTACAGTTTCAGCACAGACCGCGGTATCGTTACAAACGGACGCGACGTATTCCTGAATGAAGCTAATTTCAAGAGTCTTGAGGAATCCCTCAAAAACGATCTTCAGTTCTATTACGACAATGAAAACGCTGAGCTTTATATGTACTGCGATGACGGTAATCCCGCAGACATATTTGCTGACATCAAGTTCTCCTTCTACGGAGACATCATCACAGGCGGCGGCTCTGCAGATGCAGGTGTGACCGTAGTCGACAACCTTGCGATAAAATACGGTGCACGTCACGGTATGGCTATCGGCGGAAACAATTTCACAGCACAGTACTGTGAGCTTGGCTGGCTCGGCGGTAAGGATATCGGAAACGGCATCGAAAGCTGGGGCAACACCGCAAATTACACCGTCAAGGACTGCTATATGTACCAGTGCTACGACGACTGTGCTACCGTTCAGTTCATGGGCAGCAACTCCGAAAGATCGGTACTTGTTGATAACGTGAACTTTATCGGTAACGTATGTACCGACACCACCTGTGCGTTTGAGATCTGGTCTGCAAATGAGGTCTTCCCCGGTGCGGGAATGAGCTATCTCACTCAGAACTCAGTTATCAGAAATACCTTTGTAAAAGATAACTACTGGCTCAGAATGGGTTACGGCTTCGGCCACCAGCGTTCCTATGAATACGAGCCCAACAAGGGTGCTAAATTCGTAGACTGTGCAGGATTCAACTTCCAGCAGTTCATAAACGTAGTGATCGAAAACAACGTAGGTATCCACTCCACACAGCACATCCATTATATCCAGCAGCTTAAGACAAACGAGGATGCCCGCGGAGTTGAAACACGCAACAATACTTACGTTATCGGCAATCTCAACACCTATTATTCAAGAATGTTCTTCAGCAACCGCACTGACAGAGTCCTTTATCCTTACAGCGCAAGAACTATTGCATACCTCCAGAGTATAGGTATCGAGAGCGGTTCCGAGTTCTACTACTACGACGGATATCTGACAGATGTTGAAACTGAAACGGGTGCAATGCATTGATGTTCTGCTAAGACAAAGAAAGGAATGTCATAAAAATGAAACGAATACTATCACTACTTCTCACCTTCGTAATGTGCTTTTCTGCTTTAGCGATAACCGGAAGTGCTGCCGATGATAAGCTTCCCTTCTCGGACGTGAAGAAAAGCAAATGGTTTTACGATGCGGTAAAGTACGTGTATGATCAAAATTATATGGTCGGTATCACGGATAGTACATTTGAGCCTAACAGCTCCCTTAACCGAGCCATGTGTGTAACAATTCTCTGCAGACTTGCAAACGGCACCGAAGTTAAGACGAAGGATTTTACAGATGTCAAAAACCAATGGTTTGCAGGAGCTGTAGGCTGGGCTTCATCTGTTGGAATCGTAAACGGATATGAGGACGGTACCTTCAAGCCCTTGAAAGCGATCACACGTCAGGAAATGGCGAAGATGATGGCTGCATACGTTGAATACACAGGACTTAATCTTCCCCGTGCATCCACAGCTCCTGAGCGTTTTACAGATAAAAAGGCAATAGCCGGCTGGGCATCCGCCTATGTTGAGACCTTGCGTCGTGCAGGAATCATGAACGGAGACAACATGGGCAAGGTTAACCCCAAGGCAAACATCTCCCGTGCTGAAACTGCGCAGATGATCCGCAATTTAGTTGAATCCTTTACAAAGGCTTGGCAAGGCTATGAGCCTGACGCGGCTGCTGATTTCGCTGTCCTCGGTGCTTCCTATCTCTACTGGCACGGAACACTTGTCAGCGGAGGTCTCGGAAGTGAGCTCATTGAAGGTAATGAATATCCCGTGCTCAGCGCATACCCCGACAAGGATACGGAGGGACGTAATCCTACCCCGTCAAACTCCATCGGTGTAAGCCTTTCCGTATTTGAGGGCTTTGATATCAGAAAAGCTCCCGTAATGAAGATCGCGTACAGCTATGAGGGAGCAGAGGCGCCCGAGACACTTGCCGGTCAGATCTCTGCGAATCCTACACTTCCCTCCCTTGAGTGGACTGCAGCTTACCCCCCGTCCGACGGAGAATATGGCTTTGAGTTTAAAAACGGGAAGGACGAGGGCAGCTTCAAGACGGCATCCTTTGACCTTACCGAGCTTCTCAAAAACTATCTGAACTACGACTTGAAGATCGACATTCTTGACGTGCTCGTTCTCCCCTTTGAGGAGGGCTACACGGGCGAAGGCAGATTCAATATCAAGTACATTGCCTTCTTCAAGGATGAAACGGCGGCAGAAGACTTTAACGCCTCCGATTACGACGATTATTTCAAGGACTACTTCGTAAGCTGTCAGGTTAACCTTGATGCTGTTCCCGCAGAGCTCCTTGATAAATATGAAACAGAGCTTACAGAAAGAATCGACGCCATCGTTAACTCCAAGACCGAGATAGATCCTGCTGAGGTTCTCGCTCGCGGAAACTCCTGCTTCTACGTTTCTCCAAAGACCGGAGATGACTCCAACGACGGACGCACTCCGGAGACAGCATGGAAGACCTTAAACAAGCTTGAAACCGAGTCACAACTCAGACACAAAGGCTATGAGACCGTATACAGAACCGTAAAGCCCGGAGACGTTGTGTTCTTTGAGCGCGGTAGCGTGTTCTATGGTACAAGAGAGCGTGCTTCATGGGTCACAGGTTTTTACAGCCATGAATTCCAGTCTCTCATAGGACTCTTCTCAATTCCCGGTGTAACCTATTCCGCGTACGGAGAAGGAGCAAAGCCTCTCTTTACCGCAAAGCTCGACCTTAACGAAGGTGCAGGCACTTGGACAGAGGTTGCTGACAACATCTGGTCCATAAACCGTCCTGCAGGTAACACAGAAGCAAAATTTCTCGGTGGAGACGTTGGACACATCACCTTCAACGGAGGTGAATACGTGGGAGTTCGCGTGATCCCCGATTACGGGGTCTACGGAAGCGTTACCCCCGAGGAATCTCCCTTCAAGGAAGGAAGAAAGACCTTCTATCACGGAATCATGACCGGTGATGGAATAAACTTCTTTGAAAGCGGCGGAACATCCTGTGCGACTATCGAGGAAGCACTTCACCACAACTTCCAGTATTTCCACGATCAGTACGGCGATGCGCTTTATCTCTACTGGGATAAGGGTAACCCCGGTGAATATTTCAGCACTGTTGAGATCGCCCGTGACGGCAACCCTCTCTACGCTGAAACAAACCACGAGGTTCCCACGGTATTTGATAACCTTGCCTTCGGAAACTCAAGCGGGCACGGAGGACGTCTCGGAAACAACGCAGTTCTTCAAAACTGCGAGATCGGCTACTGCGGCGGCGAGCTTGGCTCTGCGGAAAGCGGAATCGAATGCTTCGGCGCAAGAGACGGTGTTACGATGACAGGAAACTACGTTCACGACGTATTTGACGGTCCCCTCTCAATGCAGTCTACCGACGATTCAGAAGCCGATTGTGATATTCAGAACGTAACTCTCACCGACAACGTGATCGTTGCCTGCGGTAACGGTTTTGAGATCTGGAACAAGTACGGTCCCATTGATGAAAACGGATATGCACATCATAAAATGAGAAATATTCTCGTTGAAAACAATATGATGGCGTATATCGGTTACGGACTCACTCAGCGTCAGGGAGACCGCGACCGTGCGAATCCCTTGGCGTTCTGTACATCCGCTATGGAAGGCGAAAACTGTGTACTGAAAGACAACATAACCATAAACAGTTATTCCTCGATCGGAATTGAATATTTCTCATCCGACACACAGCAGAGAGGCTGGGCTCTTGACGGTAACGTATTCGTTATGGCAAAGGACAGAACCATATTCTGCTCAAGACGCGACTGCTTCAACAATTTCTGGCAGCACACTCTCGCTCAGTACGGCTTCTGGGTAAACGTTCCCTACGAGGAAAGATACTTAACGTATATGGCAAGTCTCGGAATAGGCAACACGGATAAGTATTACACCGTGGACCTTGAAGATGATTTTGAAACCGGAGGGCTCAAAGCCGATCCCGAAAAGATAAACGCAACTGACGGAAAGTATAATCTCGGCATCGTAGAGAAATACTCAGAATGTCCCTTTATGACAGGCTGGCACGTATATCACTGATCAGCACATATTATGAATCCACCGACTTGTTCAAGCAGGTCGGTGGGTTTTGTTTTATAACAAAATCATAAAAATACTTTTAAAAATACTATTGACAATGAATAGTGTGGGTGATATAATCTAAATCAAATTTACGAAAAAGGAAGTAACGATGATGTACTTTGTAAGCGTTAATAATATGCTTATGAATACCAAGCGCGATGATGCGACCATTATTTGGTGCACTCGGGCTTACGTCGTTATACCCTTATCGTAGTTTTATATGATTCTATATTTTTATCACGATAGGAAAATATACGGTGTAAGCTTACTGTTTCAGCAGCTTACACCGTTTTTATTTTCGGAAAGGATGCTTATGAATACACGGGATTTTCTTAATAATTACTACACGGCAAAAAACGAAGACGAAAGGCTTCTGTCAAGGCACGGAAGCGTTGAATTTATCACCACGGTACACTACATCGAAAAATACCTTAAAGACGGAATGAATATCCTTGAGCTTGGTGCAGGAAGCGGAAGATACTCACACTACTTTGCAAGGAAAGGCTACAAGGTCGATGCTGTGGAACTGATCGAACGAAACATCGAACTTTTCCGCGAGAATACGGTTGCGTGTGAAAATGTGAGAGTCACCAAGGGAGATGCAAGAGACCTTTCTTCTTTCCCTTCTGAAAGCTACGATATCACTCTCATTCTCGGACCTATGTACCATCTTTATACCGATGAAGATAAGCTTGCCGTGCTCTCGGAAGCGCTGAGGGTAACGAAACAAGGAGGGATAGTATTCTGCGCATACTGTATGAACGAAGCCTGCGTTGTGCAGTTCTGCTTTATGGGCGGTCATATTAAAGAGTACCTACACAAGCTGACAGGAGATTTCAAGTGTATCTCTGAGCCGTCGGATATTTTTGAGATGTATCGGCGGGAGGACATCGACAGGCTAATGTCCAATTTCAACGTGGAAAGGCTTCACTTTGTTGGCACGGACATGGCGACGGGTTATATAAAGGACAAGGTAAATGCTATGGACGACGAAACCTTTGATCTGTACCTGCGCTATCACCTTACCGTCTGCGAACGGTGCGACCTTGTAGGAGCATCGAATCATACGCTTGATATATTCAGAAAAGGAGAGATTTAACCTATGAAAAGCTTAAAGCTTGTCTTCCCTATCCATGGAATGGAAAAAGAAATAGAGGATTTCAAAAATGAATTTTATGCGGCAGGAGAAGGCTGTATAGCCGGCGGTGGCGGCGGACTCGACAGCTATGAAAGTATATCGGAATACATCGACCACTGTTCGTCAATGCTCACATACAGTGATGATTTCTTAGTTCCGTCCTCTCAGTATTTCGGTGTAGTTGACAAAAGGATAGTAGGATGCATACAGATACGCCACAAATTAAATGAACACTTGTCAATACGTGGCGGTCATATCGGGTATTCGGTAAGACCTACCGAGCGGCGTAAGGGATACGCCTCGCAGATGCTTGCTTCAGCACTTGACTTGTGCCCTGCTCTCGGTATCACAAATGCTCTTATAACCTGCGACATCGCAAACAAAGCCTCGGCGCGTACCATACTGAAAAACGGCGGTAAACTTGAAAATGAGCTTACGGAATGTGACGGCGACAGGGTGTACAGATTTTGGATAGACACGGCGACAAGGATACGCAGGGTGGAAAAACACGAGCTTACCGATGCACTTGATGTGATACACAAAAGCTTTGCGACCGTAGCTGAGGAATTCGGTCTGACGCGCGAAAACTGTCCGAGACACACAAGCTTTATGCCGATACAATTTCTCGAAACACAGCTAAATTGGGGATGGAATATGTTCGCGCTGTTTGAAGGAGATCGGATAGTCGGTTATGTGTCTATGTCCGACGAGGGTGGCGGCGTGTTTGAGCTTCATAATCTGTCTGTTCTGCCTGAGAAACGGCATAATGGCTACGGAAAAGCGCTTCTTTCCTACTGCAAGTCCGTGGCGTACTTTAACGGTGCTGAAAAAGTAAGGCTGGGTCTTATTGACGAAAGTAATATACTCAAGGAATGGTACAGAAAAAACGGATTTGTACACACGGGAACTAAAAAGTTTGACCACCTTCCCTTCACCAGCGGTTATATGGAATGGGAAGTTTCCGTTGAAAAAGTAACGGAGGCGTGATATAATAAACACAGAAGGTTGGTGATAAACTTGATAATAGATTATAAAAGAAGCTTACTTGCACTGATATCATCGGTATCACGACACTTCGGCGTAAATACTGACCACGCAACTCTCCCCGAAATGGATGAGCTTCTCAAGAAGAACTACAAAAACGTAGTAGTGATGCTTTTTGACGGGCTGGGTAGCGAGATACTTGAAAGACATCTTCCCGAGGAATCGTTTTTGAGGCGTCATACGAATAGCTCTGTCTCATCCGTATTCCCTCCTACGACCACTGCCGCTACAAGAACTATGGAATCGGGACTGTCCCCCATCGAACACGGTTGGCTCGGATGGAATCTGTATTTTGACGAGCTCGGCGAGACGGTCAGTATCTTCCCGAACACTATCCCCGGAACAGGCGGAAGACAGGCGGCTGATTATCACGTTGCAACAAGATTTTTACCCCACAAAACGATATTTGAAAAAATTCGAGAAACGGGAAACGAAGCATACTGCGTTTCACCTTACGCCGGGTATAAGCTCGACAGCGTATCCGACATATGTGAAAACGTGAGAATGCTCTGCGAGACCGATGCCAAAAAGTACATCTACACCTACTGGCCACAGCCCGACTATGATATGCACGACTACGGAACGAGCGACTCACGGGTCAATGCTCACATACGGGATATAGACAGGTGTGTAGAAGCACTTGCAGAGTCTATTAGTGATACACTTATAGTTGTCACCGCTGATCACGGACTTGTAGACATAGAAAGATGGATAAACATATACGACTATCCGTCGGTTTCAGACTGTCTTGACAAGGTACCGTCTATTGAAGCCCGTGCCATGAGCTTCTTTGTGAAGGACGGTATGAAAGATAGGTTTGAGCATGAGTTCAACAGGCATTTCGGCGAGTATTACGAACTCATGTCCCATAATGAGGTGATGAGCTCACAGCTTTTCGGAAGCGGAGTACCCTATCCCAAAAGCGAGGGCTTCATCGGGGACTATATCGGTATCGCACGAGGTAATGTCGGGCTTGATGTGATAACAAGTGACTCACCGTTTGCGGCGGCTCACGCAGGCGGAAGCAAGGCGGAAATAAGCATTCCTTTCATAGTAATTGAAAGATAAACAATTCCCATTACAGTATGCTCTGTAATGGGAATTGTTTATCGTCAGTATTCCTTATTATCCGTCAAAACTATGCTCTTATTTCTGCGAATTATACATTGAAAATATAACGCTGCTGTGCTATAATATTCGGCGGTTAAGAAAGGTCGGCGCATTCCCGTGCCGACTTAAATTTTGCATAAATACAAATTTGAAAGGACAGCCATGGATTCATTAAAGCCCATGCTTTTCACCTCGCTGAAAGGCTACACTAAAAAACAGCTTATTTCCGATATTATCGCGGGCATCATCGTCGCGGTAATAGCACTTCCCCTCTCTATTGCTCTTGCTCTTGCATCAGGCGTTGGTCCCGAGGAGGGACTTTACACCGCCATCATCGCAGGTTTCCTTATTTCCTTCTTCGGAGGAAGCCGCGTTCAGATCGCAGGTCCCACAGCGGCATTTGCCACCATCGTTGCAGGTGTTGTTGCCGAAAACGGTATGTCGGGACTTATCCTCGCTACTGTTATGGCAGGAATCTTCCTTGTGCTTATGGGTATCTTCCATCTCGGAAGCCTCATTAAATTCATCCCTTACACCATCACCACAGGCTTTACCGCAGGAATAGCCGTAACCATTCTCATCGGTCAGCTCAAGGACTTCTTCGGTCTCACTTATCCCGAAGGACTCAAGCCCATTGAGACCATCGAAAAGGTAGAAGCTTTTGTACACAACATCTCCAGTATTAACCTTTGGGCGGTGCTTGTAGGTGTCATAAGCCTTGCTATCCTCATTATCTGGCCCTATATTTCAAAAAAGATCCCCGGCTCTCTCGTTGCCGTTATCGTCGGTGTACTTATAGTGAAGTTTACGGGCATAAACGTAAACACGATCGGAGACCTTTATGAGGTCAGCTCCGCACTTCCCACACCTCAGATACCCACGATCAGTTATGATCTTGTAAGAAGCGTACTTCCCGATGCATTCACTATAGCTATCCTTGCCGCTATTGAGTCCCTTCTCTCCTGCGTAGTTGCAGACGGAATGATCGGTTCAAAGCATCGCTCCAATACTGAGCTTATCGCACAAGGTATCGGTAACATAGGTTCTGCACTCTTTGGCGGAATCCCCGCAACCGGTGCCATTGCCCGTACTGCCGCAAACATCAAAAACGGCGGTAAGACACCCATCGCAGGTATGGTACATGCGGTAGTGCTTCTCCTTGTTCTTGTACTCCTTATGCCCCTCGCAAGTCTTATCCCCATGCCCGTTATTGCGGCGGTTCTCTTCATTGTAGCGTACAATATGTGCCAGTGGAGGCCCTTTGTCCGTATAATCAAGACTGCGCCCAAGAGTGATATTTTCATCCTCGTTCTTACATTTGTACTTACAGTTGTATTTGATCTTGTTGTTGCCATCGGTGTCGGCATCGTTCTTGCCTGCATCCTCTTTATGAAGAGAATGAGTGACACGTCGGGAGTTCGCGGTTGGAAGTACGTCGGCGAAACAGGCGGTGACGGCATGACTGTAGCTCACGGCGTGCGTATCTATGAGATCACAGGCCCCCTCTTCTTTGGCTCTGCCGAGACGGTTTCCGAGATCACACTGAAGGACTACACAAGGTGCCTCGTTCTCCGTATGAGAGGCGTAACCGCAATTGATGCAACAGCACTCAACGCACTTGAAGCTCTCTATGACAAGTGCGCCGAGAAGGGTGTACGCATCGTATTCTCCCATGTAAACGAGCAACCCATGAACTCTCTTATCAAGTCCGGACTTGCAGATAAAGTAGGACGTGAATACTTCGCTCCCCACATTGACAACGCCATCGACCTTGCTACAGAGATTGCCGAAGAAGCTGAGATTCGCGAAAGATAATTACAAAATGCCTCTCAAAAAGAGGCATTTTGTATTGCAATTTATAAGAAGACGTGGTATACTATAAATGAAGAATTAAATATTTGTAATGGAGGATCAACATAATGAAAAATTTAGCATCATTATTTCTTGCATTATTGCTCTGCATTTCGCTTGTGGCCTGCAGAAGTGAAAAGGAAAGTGACGAAAGTAGCTCCACAGTTAATACAGCGGTGACGGAGGATGATTCTAAAGCAGAAAATACCGAAGAGGCTACAACCGGTGACAGCTCAGTCGAAAGCACCGATGAAAAAAGCACAGGAAAGGTTGATACCCCGACCGAAGCAACTGTAAGACCTCTGCTTTACAAGGTCACAGACGAGGATGGAAGCATAGTATGGCTCTTCGGTTCGATCCATGTAGGCAAGGAATCCTACTACCCCTTACCGGATTATGTTATCGATGCTTACGAGAGCTCTGACAGCCTTGCCGTTGAGTTTGACATAAAAGCATTCTCAGAGGATATGGTGGAACAGACAAAGGCAATGAGTGTTCTTATTGACCGCACCAACAAAATCAGCAAAAAGATAGATAAGGAAACCTACAACAAGGCTGTAGATATTCTTAAGGATAACGGAACTTACAGTCCTCTTTTAGACCTATACATTCCCGTTATGTGGTCATCGCTCATAGACAACCTTCTCTATGAAAAGATGGGGGTTCGTTCTGACCTCGGAATCGACACAAATTTGATAGACCTTGCATATGAGGATGAAAAAACAGTTATCAGCATAGAAAGCGCAGAATTCCAGTATTCAATGCTGGCAGGATTCTCTGATGAGCTTCAGGAAAAATTGCTCGAAGATTCCATTAAAGCCTATGAAGGATTTGAGAACGGCGATCCCGAAGTAACCGAATCTCTTAATAGCCTCACAAGCGCTTGGGAAACCGGCGATGAAGCTGCCTTTGAGCAGGTCCTGCATGAAGATTACGAATTTGAGTCCGAGGAAGAAGAGCTTCTGTACGCGGAATACGAAAAAGCTATGTTAATTGACAGGAACCTCTCCATGACCGACTTTGCCGAGGATGCGCTTGAATCAAACGACGAAATATTCATCTGCGTAGGTGCTGCACACGTGGTCGGTGAGGATGCGATGGCAGATCTTCTCGAAGAAAGAGGATACACTGTAGAGATAATAACCGAATAAATACTTTTGCCGAGGAGCTTTATATACCGTTTGGTATGTAAAGCTTTCCTCGGCACTCTTTTGTCATCTTCTTCTGGGCTTAGGAGCATATTTCGGACGTTTTTTGTGACGAGGCTTAGCAATTAAAGAGCCGATTAAGGAAAGTAAAACAATACCTAAATATACAGTGACTCTGACACCTCCGTGTGATTCCACCACTCCGCCTATTGGTAAATAGCTTAATATGTATATTATCAGAACAAGCACAGCCCCGCTGAGAGCCCCGAAAATATATACAGGAATCTCACATCTTCGATTTAATATACCGCTTGTGACACCGCATATCACCGATGAAAGCGCAAGTGCCGCTAAGGATAGCGGTCTCACCAGTAAAAGCGGATCCCTTGCCGACAAGGATATTGCAGAAAGCACCACAAGGATCAAAGCGCCACCTGCAAGCGCTGTTAAAACTGATATAAGCAAGCCTGTTGCAATTCTCAAAAGTGATACTGAATCTTTCATTTTAATCTCCATTCCAGCCTACGGCTGCACAAAAAATTATGAAACAAACACGTGTCTGCGAAGCAGACAAAAATCGGACTTTTGATTTTTAGTGTTTGTTTGCGCGTGAAATCGCTGAAGTTTCGGTTAAAACTATTTGAACTT
>JAFUPK010000135.1 GCA_017481265.1 Clostridia bacterium | reverse complement strand
GTGCTGCCACATATCAGAAATGGTTTTCTCCCATTGTCAACTCTTTTTACTGTCCTTATACCAACGCCTACACCGAGGGCTTCAACAACAAGATCAAGGTACTCACGCGAAACGCCTTCGGCCGTCGCAATTTCCGCCGTTTCCGCAACAGAATCCTCTTTTGCGCCTCCGCCAAGCGCGCGCCGCGATAGTAAAAAGGGGTATTCCGCTTAGCTTCATACCCCTTTTTACTATCGCTTTCTATCTTTCTTTATTTTATTTGATTTTTTATCTACCCCAACTATTGACATGGAGCCTTTATTATATAAGTCCGCTGACAAAGGTCTTGCGCTGACAAAATGCACAAAAGTTTTGATCGACCTTTTTTTAAAGGGCGCAGGGTCTTGGGACGGAGTCCCGAGTCGCCGCTACTTCGCTAAACGAAGTAGGTCAGAGGGCGAAATTCCCCTTATTCGTCCAAAAAGCGACCCGCAGGTCGCGCATTCCTTTTTCTTTTGATTTAGTCTTTGTTTAATTTGACAAACCCTGTGCTTTGGCGCAGGGTTTGTCAGCAAGCTGAACGCCCGAAAGGGCGTTTTTATTATATATCCTTGATCCATCTGTATCTGTTGACCTTGAACATAGCAACGAAGCATTTCAGGATCTGGTCGCTCTTGAGACATATGAATACAATTAGCGGCGACAGATCAAATACAAATGCGGCGAGGAACGAGGAGGGAAGAACTATTCCCCACATAAAAATAAGGTCGTTGTAGAATACGAAGCTTGTATCGCCGCCTGCACGAACGATTCCCGTAAGGCATGGCATCTGGTAGGATGTACCGATGACTGTGATGCAGAGTACACACATAAATTGGTCTGCAAGCAGCTTTGTTGCGTCGGTAATATCGTAAAAATCAATTATCGTTCCCTTTATGCTGAAAAGCACTAAAGATGTGATAATACCGAGAGTTAAAAATATGAGCTGAAGAGCTTTTGCGCGCTTTTTGATGGTGTCGATGCTGACTTCCTTTGAAAGTCTGCCATCCTTCACGGCCTTTCTGTCCTCGCCGATCATTTTTCCGAGCGCTACTGATGCTGCGGTGGATGAGCCGTAGATGAATACGGTCACAATTGAGAATAAAGTGGTGGCGATGCTGTTTGCAGGGACGACAGTGCCGTCAAGACGCCCGAGTATGGCAGTCTGCATACCCATTGCAATACCCCAGGATGCTCCGGAGAGGATTACGGGGACACTGGTCTTTACAAACCGCCGTGTCATGTCTCCTGTATGTATGAAGAAATCGCGGAATCGGAGACGTATCTTTTTGTCGATCATAAAAGTGTATATGCAGACAATGATAAGCTCGATAACTCTCGATATCAGTGTAGCTGCAGCCGCACCCTCAGCTCCCATAGCATCAAATCCGAGCTTGCCGAATATAAGTATATAGTTTAGCGAAACATTCGTTATGAGGGCAACAATGGATATCCAAAGCCCGATACGTGTGGTCTCTACACTACGTAGAGTTGAAAGAAGAATATTTGTGACGGCAAAAATGGGATATGTAAAAGCGATTATCCTCAGATACCTTGCGCCTTCAAGGATAAACTCCTGCTTGTCCGTAAGTATTCCTACAACAGCTTCGGGGAAGAGAAATGCGCAGATAAACATAATTCCCGAGAAAGCAAGCGCAAAGCGCATACCAACATTTGTGACCCTCCGTATAGAGTCTGTGTCACCTTCACCCCAGTGCCGTGAGGCTATAACTATGATCCCTTCTCCTGTTCCCGTTATGAGCATCTGCAATAAAAACTGTATCTGATTCACAAGTCCAACGCCGGACATAGCATTTTCGCTGAAGCGTCCGAGCATAATGTTATCAGCAAGATTAACGCTGTATACGAGGACATTTTGCATTGCTATAGACAGTAGCATCAAAAAGAAGCTTTTATAAAAGATTTTTACTTTACTGTTTTCCATGTTTGTCTCCGATATATCTGTCAAGATCATGTCTTTCAATTCGCCGCGCTTTAATTTTCACTTTGTTTTCGCTCAGCGTTCACATAAATATGATCTTTGACACAGAGTAGTCTGCTAAAATGTTTATCGGACTCGCAAAGGAGTCCGATGTTTAATATCTCGACAGTCTCTGCCGTGAAAGATTTATAGTGCCTTCGGGAAGCGCCGAGATGTAATCAAGCGCCATACCCGTGCCGATAGCTACGCATGAAACTGCTTTCTCAGCAACTCTTGTTTTGATTCCCGTAACGCTTTCAATAAGCTTATCAAGACCGTATATAAGGCTTCCTCCGCCTGTCATCACGATGCCGTTGCTCAGCACATCTCCGATAAGCTCGGGAGGTGTTCGTTCAACTACAGAGCATACTGCCTCAATGACGGCACGTATCGGCTCATTCAGCGCCTGAGGTATCTCAGCGGAGCTTATACGTATAAGCCTCGGCAGACCCTGCTGCAGACAGCGTCCCTTGACCTCGATGACCTTTTGCTCCTCATGGGGCCAAACGGCACCTACTTTTATCTTTATTTCCTCAGCGGTACGCTCGCCGATAAGCACATTGTGCTTGCGCCTTACGTAACGGATAATAGCCTCGTCAAATTTGTCTCCCGCGATCTTGATGGACTCAGAGACCACAACGCCACCCAGTGAGATGACGGCTATGTCGGTAGTACCTCCGCCGATGTCGACTACCATGTGACCGTTAGGCTGATTGATGTCGATTCCCGCACCTATGGCGGCAGCGACAGGCTCTTCAATAAGGAAGGTCTTTTTTGCACCTGCCTGGGTTGCGGCATCCACAACAGCACGTTCTTCAACCTCGGTTATACCGCTGGGCACGCAGATTATAAGACGCGGCTTAAACAGAATGGAGTTCCCGCACGCTCTCTTGATAAAATGCTGTATCATACGCATTGTTACATCATACTGACTGATGACACCGTCACGGAGAGGCCTGATGGCGGTAATATTTCCGGGAGTCCTTCCGAGCATCTTCTGGGCTTCCCGTCCTACCTTCAGTATACGGTCAGTATTGTTATCAATGGCAACCACAGACGGCTCCTTTAAAACGATACCGCGTCCCTTGACATAAACAAGTACGGTAGCCGTGCCGAGATCGATTCCAATATCCCTTCCCATAGAATTCCTTTCTTTTGCTTACTTCAGCAAATACTGTTTTATATCCATACATAAGAGATTATACTACATATTTTTTCATTTTGCAACGATTATTTGCTTAAAAAAGGTTTGTTAGAAAAAAACCGTCGAATTATCCATCCAAAATATAACTCGTTCACATTCTATTAACTCTTTTGTGGTATGATGTACATTAGTTTTGAAAATATACGCATAGCGTAACTTATAAAATCGGAGGAAAAGATTTTGATAGAAGCAAAGAATCTCGTAAAGCGTTACGGAACGAACGAAGCTCTTCACGGTGTCAGCTTCACATTCGAGGACGGGCGTATCTACGGCTTCCTCGGACCGAACGGTGCGGGGAAATCCACAACAATGAATATAATTACCGGTTGTCTTGCCGCGACCGAAGGAGAGGTCTCGATCAACGGATATGATATATATGAGGATGCCGCTGAGGCAAAGCGCTGTATCGGATATCTTCCCGAGCAGCCTCCGCTTTATAATGATATGACTGTCTGCGAGTATCTCCGCTATGTTGGAGAAGCTAAGGGATTAAAAAAGGAAGCGCTTTTTTCGGGAATTGAGCTTGTTATGTCGAAAACAAGCCTTTATCCCGTAAAGGATCGACTTATCAAGAATCTGTCAAAGGGATATAAGCAGAGAGTGGGTATAGCTCAGGCGATACTCGGAGACCCGCCGATCATAATTCTTGACGAGCCTACGGTCGGTCTTGACCCTAAGCAGATCATCGAGATCCGCGAGCTTATCCGTGAGCTCGGAGAGAGCCACACAGTAATAATCTCAAGCCATATCCTTACGGAGATCAGCGAAATATGCGATTACGCGGTTATTATCGCCGACGGCACTGTGGTTGCTTCCGACACCATAGAAAATCTCACCACTATGTTTGAGGGCTCTGTGAATATCAAGCTCGACGTAAGATGTACCGTATCTCAGGCTGAGAATATACTTTCTTCCATAGCCGATATCCGCTCATTCAATACGCAGAAAAAGGGCGCAGGCGTGGTAAGCTGTGATATCGAGGCTCCCAAGGGTACCGAGCTGCGTGACAGCTTGTTCTTTGCCTTTGCCGATGCACGTCTTCCCATAATAGCAATGGCTCATGAGGAGGTCTCTCTTGAAAAGGTATTCCTTGCTCTTACCTCGAACCCCACTTCTGTGGAGAATGATGATGTTAAGCAGTCCGAAGAAGCAGATGACGCAGATGAGTACACTCCTGTTTTCGGCGCATCAAATGATGAGGAGGAAGAAAAGTAATGTTTGCACAGTATAAGAAAGAGCTTAAGGGTTACTTTTACAACATGACAGGCGTTGTGTTTATCGCCCTTGTGCTTATTATAACCGGAATTTTTGCGACGATAATGAATTTTCACCGCGGAAATCCCGAATTTGAAGAAACCCTGGACGGCGCGTCGTTTATATTCTTCCTTGCCATACCCATTCTTACCATGAGATCCTTTGCTGAGGAAAAGAGCCTCAAGACAGATCAGCTTCTGTACTCCCTGCCCATGGGCATGACCCGTGTGGTAATAGGTAAGTATCTTGCAATGGTCACGGTGCTTGCCGCATCCACAGCTCTTCTTTGCTTCTATCCCGTGCTCCTTTCCTTCTACGGACACGTGAATTTCATTGATTCCTACAGCGGAATATTTGCCTTTTTCCTGCTCGGATGTGCGCTTATAGCCATCGGAATGTTTATTTCCACTCTGACTGAAAGCCAGGTCATCTCTGCTGTAATTTCCTTCGGTGTACTTATTGCCGTATATTTTATGACGCTCATTTCCACCATTATCCCCGGAAGTGAGACAGCTTCGCTTGTTTGTTTCCTTGCTGTAGCTTTAGTCATCGGTATGATAGTATATCTGCTCGTCAAAAACTCCACTGCAGCACTTACGGTATCTCTTGTCCTCGTTGGTGCCACCGCCGCAGTATTTTTCATTGACCGCACACTCTTTAAAGGTCTTTTCCCGACAGTTCTCGAAAAATTTGCTCTTTTCGACAGAATGTATAACTTCATTTATTACGGAGTTTTCGATGTTTCGGCCGTGGTTTATTACCTGAGTGTCATATTCCTGTTCGTTTATCTGTCCGTCCGTTCCATGGATAAGAGACGTTGGGCGTGATCGAAAGGAGGTTAAGATTAAATGAAAAGATCAAACAAATCAAATCTTCGCCGCCTTAAGATCGGCGCATACGGTATCGCTGTGACCGCGGTCGTTATAGCACTTGTAGTATTTGTAAACCTTATCGTTTCCTCGCTTCCCATTGATTTGATCCACATAAATACAAAGGAGACCGACTATGCAGAGCTTGGCGATGTCTCGCTGGAGATGATCGACAGCCTGAGCTCGGAGGTAACTCTCTATCTTATTGCCGAAAAGGGTGAAGAGGATATACGCATAGAGGAGCTTCTTGCCATGTATGAGGCAAAGGGCGCAAAGATCAAGGTGGAGACGGTGGACCCCGTTGAGGAGCCTGCCTTTACTTCCACATATACCGAAGAAAAGGTCACGGCAAACAGTGTCATCGCTGTCAGCGACAAGCGTTCAAAGCTTGTTCTCAATGCTGATATGTATTCCGAGTATTACTATCTGGAGGACGGAACTGCACTCAGCTACGAGCAGTATGTTTATGCCGCTCAGATGGGCTATAATGTACAATATGATGCTTTATTCGAGGGTGAGATGGCGATAACCTCCGCTCTTGAGTACGTAAATGCCGAGAGCTTGCCTACTGTATATGTCCTTCAGGGCCACGGAGAGTCGGTTTTTGACGCGAGCTATTCCGGATATCTTCAGGTCAATAACGTAAACACCGCAGAGCTTACTCTTGACACTGAAAAAGGTGTACCTGAAGACTGTGAGCTTCTTTGTATCATCATGCCCTCCAGAGATATTACCACAGCAGAGCTTGAGCTTCTGAAGGCGTATACATCCGAGGGTGGAGATGTATTCTTTGTCACCGACTATCGTTTTGATCCGTCCTCACTTCCCAATTTTGCAGCCCTTGGAAGAGACTGCGGACTTGAGACAGTGAGCGGCGTTGTGGCTGACCCTGCAAATGCACTTATCGCCAACGGTACAATGTTTATTGCTGAGACAGTCGGAACGGAAAACGGAATCACCTCCGCATTTGACGCATCTGCATTGAAGTTTATCGTAACAGCAGGTCACGGAATCAAGGAGTCCGGAGCTGACGGCGTTTCGGTGACTCCTATCGTTCAGTCAAGCTCCAAGGCTGAGATGATGAACATTACAGACGAAGGCAAGCTTGAGGAAAATGAAGAGTATAAGTCCGGAAAGCCTGTCATGGTCGGAGCTTGCGCTGAAAAAGCATCTCTTGGCGGTGCACGTGACGATGTGTCAAGCTTTGTATGGTTTGCCTCAAGCTCTTTACTTGATATCCAGATATATCAGTATTATCAGTCTTATGACAACCTCATTCTCTTCCTTTCCACCATAAACCATTACTGTGACAAGAGCACCTCTGTGTCCATAATCGGAAAGAGCATCGTTGTGGAGCCGGTCACCTTTACCGCCGGAGAGGCTAACTTCTGGATGACGGTAACTACTGTTATACTCCCCATAGCAGTTCTCGGTGCGGGCTTCTTCGTATGGTTCCGCCGCAGACGGAGATAAATATAATCATGAAAAATAAGAAAATAATACCGCTGATAATTCTTTTGACACTTCTTGTACTGCTCATTGTTTCATATGTATTGCTTGCAAGCTATAATAAAGAAAAGTCACTTGATGATGCTGCAGAAAGTGAGAGCGAAGGAGCTGCTGTGGCTGTGCTCGGTATAAGAGCCGAGGATGTGACAGCCATTCGTTATAAGACCGAAAAGGCAGAGCTTTCACTTGAACGTGCGGCGGGTGAATGGATAATTACAGGAGACGAAAAATTCCCGGTCGATCAAGCTGCAGTTGCAAAAATGCTGTCTGCCGTTACGTCGCTTAGTGCAAGCCGCCGTCTTGAAGGCGGAAACGAGGCTGATTTTGGGCTGGATACGCCTTCATTAACGGTTACTCTTATCTCAAACGGCGAAGAGCATATCGTTTCTCTCGGTGATGTAAACAGCTATAATGACAAGACTTATTGCAGCTACAGCGGACGCGTCTTTATGATATCGGATACCATCAGTGAAGCGTTTCCGGAAGATAAGACCGACCTTTTTGGCGCTGAAGATTCGTTTCCGTCGGCTATAACCAAGGATAGTGTTATAACTGTTAAAGTTAAAAACACTAAGGGAGACGAAGCTGTGATCTCGGATGACAAAGGCATCGAGGATATCATATTCGAGGTGCAGAAGAGCTTCAACTTTAACATTCTGAAGGACTACGGGCTTGACAGCAGTGAGCTTGCAGACTATGGAATAACTGAGACCTCGGCAAGTGTCGTTATCGAATACGAGTATAATAGTGCAAAGGCTACCTTTGAGGTGCTTGTCGGAAAGAACGCGGAGGGTAATTGCTTCTATGCTCTCCCGGGAGGAAGCACCGTATACGGAATTGACATTACGGGATATGAGACCATTATGTCCTATGCATATTATACTTCTGCAGAAACAGCAGCAGAATAGGAACAGCATACCGACAGCACATAAGAGCTTGTCGGTATGCTTTCTTTTATGTATGCATATAATTGCGTTGTATGATAACGGAGGTGTTTATGAATTTTACTGCCTGTGAGCTTCGTGAAAAGGACGTTATAAATGTCTGTAACGGGCAAAATCTCGGATACGTAACAGACCTTGAAATTGACGTTGAATGCGGAAGGATAACCGCACTTATGGTTTCCCGCGATTCTGTCGTTGCACAGATATTCTCGAAAAAACACGTAAGAGTACCGTGGGATAAGATTAAACGGATAGGGAAGGATACGATCCTTGTTGACCTGCCTGCCATAGGTGATAAAAAATGCAAGGAACATGAGGAAAACGATAGATGCTGTGATGAAAACAAATGTGATCAGGGACATTCAAAATGGCGCAGATTCGGATGATAAAAGGATCCGGAAGATGTATTGACAGAACTGAAAATGCTCACAAATTATTTAGAAAAACGCGAAATAAATTTTAAAAACACATTGACATAATATAAAACATATGTTATAATAAACGAGTGTGTTATCACACAAATAATTTTATTACACACACAGCGCTTTGATTTCTGCCGGTGCCGATTTCTCACGTGAGCTCGGTTACAGAATACCCGCTGTGGTGGAAAAACCGAAGGAGGACATAAAAATGTCTATCGTATCTATCAAGCAGCTTCTTGAAGCAGGCGTTCATTTCGGACACCATACAAGACGCTGGAACCCCAAGATGGCTGAGTACATCTTCACAGAGCGTAACGGCCTCTACATCATCGACCTTCAGAAGACAATCAAGAAGTTCGAGGAAGCTTACAATTTCGTTCGCGACGTAGCTGCTGACGGCGGAAAGATCCTTTTCGTCGGTACAAAGAAGCAGGCTGCAGATGCTATCCGTGAGGAAGCTGAGAGATGCGGCATGTACTACGTAAACGTAAGATGGCTCGGTGGTATGCTCACCAACTACAAGACCATCAAGACCTCTATCGAGAGACTCCGTAAGCTCGAAAAGATGCAGGAGGACGGCACATTCGATATGCTTCCCAAGAAGGAAGTTGCAGCTCTCCAGAAGGAAATGTTCAACCTCGAGCGTAACCTCGGCGGTATCAAGGATATGGGCGGACTTCCCGCTGCTATTTTCATTGTTGACCCCCGCAAGGAGCACAACGCTGTTCTCGAGGCTAAGAAGCTCGGTATTCCCGTTGTTGCAATCGTAGATACAAACTGCGATCCCGACGATGCTGACTACGTTATCCCCGGTAACGATGACGCTATCCGCGCTATCCGTCTTTACGCTTCCGTTCTCGCAGACGCTGTTCTCGAGAGCAAGCAGGGCGAGCAGCTCACAGAGGCTGAGCCCGCAGCAGATGCAGAAGCAGACGCTGAGTAATTTTTGAACATTTATTTTTTGGAGGATAATATTATGGCAATCACAGCTAAGATGGTATCCGATCTCAGAGCTAAGACCGGATGCGGCATGATGGAGTGCAAGAAGGCGCTCACAGAGGCTAACGGTGACTTCGATGAGGCAGTAAAGGTTCTTCGTGAAAGAGGACTTGCAGTAGCTGCTAAGAAGGCATCCAGAATCGCTTCCGAGGGTGTTGTTGATATTATGGTTTGCGAGAAGTGCGGCAAGGCTGCAATGGTTGAGGTTAATGCTGAGACCGACTTCGTTGCAAAGAACGAGGCTTTCAAGGAGTTCGTTCGCGGTATTCTCCAGACTATCCTCGAGAAGAACCCCGCAAACATCGACGAGCTTAACGGTATGCAGTATCTTGATACCGACCTCACAGTTGAGGGTAAGGTTAAGGATATGATCCATACCATCGGTGAGAATATGAACATCCGCCGTTTCGTTGTTGTAGAGGGCACATTCTCCACATACATCCACGGTAAGGGTACAACAGGCGTTATCATCGGCTTCGATGCAGACGACGCTTGCAAGAACAACGAGGGCTTTGCTGAGTTCGCTAAGAACATCGCTCTCCAGGTTGCTGCTATGTCTCCCTCTTACCTCAATAAGGACACCGTCCCCGAGGCAGATCTTGCTGCTGAGAAGGAGATCCTTATTAATCAGATCAAGAACGATCCCAAGAACGCTTCCAAGCCCGATGCTATCATCGAAAAGATGGTTATCGGTAAGGTTGCTAAGTTCTATGAGAAGAACTGCCTCACAGAGCAGGCTTACGTTAAGGACGACTCCCTCACAGTTGGTAAGTACGTTGATGCTACCGCTAAGGAGTTCGGCGGAAAGATCGCTCTTACAGGCTTCTGGTGCTTTGAGAGAGGTGAAGGCCTTGAGAAGCGCGAGGATGACTTCGCTGAGGAGATCGCAAGACTCACAGGTAAGGCTGAGTAATTATAGTCAAGCTAAAGACACCTATCATTTGATGGGTGTCTTTTTTTGAAAAATACATATACTTTGTATATTTAGTCTTCTGTACTTGACAAAGTAATTTGCTGTATGTTATCATTATTTTATAAAACTCAAAAGAAAGGTTTACCTAAATTATGTTGAAAATAAGCGTTATCGGTGCCGGAAGCGGAACGTTTTCTATTCCCTTGACCCGCGATCTTTGTCATATCAACAGTATGCAAGACTGCATCATAAGTCTTATGGATATAAATGAAGAACGCCTTGATAGTGTGTATAATATATGTGTGAGACTTAACAGTGAGCTTGGCGGTTCTCTAAAGTTTGAGAAAACAACTGACAGAGCAGTATCCCTTGAAGGTGCGGATTTTGTGATAACCACAGCTCTTACAGCATCCTATGACCGTCTTCGTGATGGCTGGGAGATCGCCGAAAAGTATGGATTCCGATTCGGCGGAAGTTACCACATTATGTATGATGAAGCATTTTGGATAAATTTCTATCAGTTCCGCTTTTTTGAGGAGCTTACTCTGGATATTCTTAAATATTGCCCCGACGCCTGGCACCTGCTCATTGCCAATCCCGTTATATCCGGTGTCACGCTTTTACAGCGTAAGTACCCACAGGTAAAGATGCTCGGACTATGCCATGGCTATTCATTGGCTCATGATATCCCGACTTATTTTGAACTCGGAAAAAATGATATTACGTATCAGATGCCGGGAGTCAATCACTTTATATGGATGAATGAGTGCCACCTCGGTGGTAAGCCGTTCTTTCCGTTTCTTGATAAGTGGATATCAGAAAAGGCCGATGATCTTTGGGGTAAGGAATACGTCCCCTCGGCGCTTGACAAAAAACGTATGGATTTTTATAAAAAACACGGCGTTATCGGCGTAGGAGACACTATGGGATGGTCGGGAGCGTCGTGGCCTTGGTGGTATCATACCGATGAAAAGGTCGAAAAAGAGTTTTGTATCAGATCCCCAAAGGATGACTGGGAAGAGCTTTGCTTCTCGGTAGCAAGGAACAATACAAAATACCTTCACGACTTGGCATCAGACCCCGATGCTAAAATGACGGATCACTTTCCGTATAATGGTCCGGATATTATGAGCATCGTTCCGATAATCGAATCGATCGTATGTGATATTCCCGGAGTGTTTATTGTTAATGTTTTGAATAAGGGATTTCTTGTACCCGGTATTCCGGAGGACTTCGAAGTGGAAGTGCCTGCTCTATGCTCGGCTGCAGGAGTTCATCCCATCACAACGTCTCCACTTCCTAAGACGATCATTGCTCATACGTTACGCGATCGTGTGGCACCTGTTGAAATGGAGCTTGCGGCTTACGAAAACGGAAGCTTGGATTATCTAAAGGAACTTGTTCTTATGGATAAATGGGCTACTTCAATGAAACAGGTTAGTGATTTTGTTGACGAGATATTGGATCTTCCGTATCATAAGGCAATGAAAGAGCATTACCGCTAATTTTAAAAGAGATATGCTTTTGCATATCTCTTTTTTCTCATATATATTGACATTCGAAGCTTGTTTTGATATAATTTTCTTGTGTTATATAAGTCTCGGCATATGTTCGGATTTTGCCGTATGACAGATTATTATGAAAGGTGTAATATCATGGCACGTAAATTTCCTTTTGCAATTTGGAATTACAACATCTTCGGTGATTTTAAGCCGGAAGAGGTAGATGTTTGGGCAGAGTGCGGTCTTACCGTAACCCTTACAGAGAGAATCACATATGGCAAGGACGATCTTAAGGATCTTATTCCTTTCCTTGACAGAGCTGAAGAGAAGGGTATAATGCTCATCGCTAACGTAAACGGTCTTACAAACGGCGATGTTCTCAGCCTTACCGATGAGGAGTATGAGAAGCGTTTCGCCGAGGTTTATGCTCTTTATAAGGGTCATCCCGCTCTCTATGGCTTCTACGTAGGCGACGAGCCCTCCAGCAAGTCCGATTACGACGCATCCGCAAGATGCATCCGTATCCAGAAGAAGATTGCTCCCGAACTCCGTCCTTACATCAATTTCCAGGGTTCAAGCTGCTTCCACGATCCCGCATGCTTCGACGGCAGAAGCTTTGTTGAGTGGCTTTATGAGCTCAACGCAGAGACAGGCTTTGCAGATTTCAGCTTCAGCCAGTACGAGCAGGTTGCCGGCAGACCCGGGGTTTCCACTCCTCTTGATGCAGGAGATATGGGTATCGAGTATTACTATAAGGCTCTCAAGCCTCTTATCGAGACTGCTGAGGCTGCAAACGTTAACGTTTGGGGATCACTCCTTCTCAGCGCACACTATCATTTCCGTATTCCTACTGAGTACGACCTTATGTGGCAGATCACCACATCCGCTGCCTGCGGCTGCCGCGGTATGATCGGCTTCCGCTTCTATGACCGTAAGTTCGGTCCCAACTATCACGGATCACCTATCGACGAGTACGGCTATAAGACAGAACAGTTCTACAAGCTTCTCCGTTGCCAGAGACGCTTTAACGATCACTTCGGCGAGCTTCTCATGACACTTAAGAGACAGGGTACATACTTCCTCGGCAAGCAGAGAGGCGACTATCCTATGTTCGGTGAGGGAACACATCCCGTTATAACAAAGATCAAGGCTAACGAGGAGGCACTTGTTTCCTTCTTCAAGGCTGAGGACGGTACGGAGTATCTCTGCCTCGTTAACGGCTCTCAGGTCAATGACGGCGTTTACAAGATCTTCTGGGACAAGGAAAACTATAACCTTGTGGAGGTGCTCTGCAACGGCACACACGAGATTCCCTACGGCTTTGAAAATACCGACGCTCATTGGGACGGTCAGTGGCTCTATCCCGGTCAGATGTCCATGTACCGTATCGACAAAAAGTAATATCTTCTCTCCGCGCTTCTGCGCGGAGAGATTTTTTTTGGTGCCTTAAAAGGCGTGGAAATAAACCCCCGGTTCTACCGGGGGAAGATAAAAAACTTTAGTAAAAGTATTAAAACCTCCATGGTATAATGTAAATGGTTTGGCGACCGCATTACAAAAAAACCAAGGAGGAATTAAT
>JAFUPK010000134.1 GCA_017481265.1 Clostridia bacterium | reverse complement strand
GAGATGAAAGAATTTATTCAATTAACATATTCTTTTTGTTTTTTAGCCTGTCTACTTGACAGGGGGCACATTAGTTATTGTCGGCGGATCTGCTTTGTTTTTGAGGAAAGCTTAAAAATGTGCTTATTTTATCGGCTAGTTCTGTTAAAGAGGTTGATTTTTTTCTTGAAATGTGATATAGTTACCTATGTGTACAATGGTGGTCTATTACTTGGATCCAAATTATACGGAGGAAGTATTGAATAAGATAAATTACGGACTTGTTTGCGAAAAAATCATTGAAGAATCAGATCGCGGAGACGTGCGTCCGTCGTTGCTTCTTCATGTATGTTGTGCTCCTTGTTCATCTTACGTTATAGAGTATCTTGAACGTCACTTTGATCTGACACTGTATTTCTATAATCCAAACATTACTGATACCGCTGAATTTGCTCACAGACTTGATGAGCTTTACAGCTTCATAGATAAGCGTGAAGGGAAGAATTATCAAATAATCATTCCCGAATACAGACCTGAAGAGTTTTTTGAAGCCGTCAAGGGTTACGAAGATATTCCTGAGGGTGGAATGCGTTGCTATATTTGTTATGAACTGCGTCTTCGTAAAACTGCTTTGGCAGCAAAGGCTTTGGGATTTGATTATTTCACTACCACGCTGTCTGTGAGTCCTTATAAAAATGCAGCTGTACTTTGTGAAACAGGTGACAAGCTTGCTACAGAGCTTGGTATTAAATATCTTCCGTCTGATTTCAAGAAAAAAGGCGGGTATCTTCGTTCCATTGAGCTTTCATCTATTTATGAACTATATAGACAGGATTACTGCGGATGCTGTTTTTCTCAATCTGAAGCTAAAGCAAGAAAGCTTTTGAACAGCAGAGAAAACAATGACAGATAAGGAGGTTAACCATGCTGTCTGCGTTTAAGAATTTTTTAATAACATTTTTGATCGCTGCTCTGATATTTGGAGTTGTCGGGTACTTTACTGCCAGCTATGTGTCGGGAGTTGTGTCCGGCATTCTCGACGGTGAAAAAGAAGATCTTGAAGAGATCATTAGTCACACACCGGAGGATACTAAGGATAATGAAACCGAAGAGCCGATACTTGATCCGGATTTAAAAGTGCCTGAGGGTGATTCGTTTACATTTGTAGTTGTCGGAACTGACTACAGACCCGATATGTATAAAAGCTATTATCACACATATGATGAGCTTGACGAGCTTGCCGGCGGATTTACAGATCCGGAAGCTACCGTTGGAATTCTTGATACAGATGTGCGTTATGTAAACGCAACATGGATCGTGCTTGTAAGAGCAGACAAAGAGAACAGGGAATATGTGACGACCTATATTTCCCCTGAAACTCTGGTCAGTGCTCCCACAGGTGATGTCACACTCGGAGATGTTTACGGCAGATACGGTATGTCCGCGCTGTGTGAGTATATTGAAGCTATGACCAGACTTGATATTGATTACTCAATGATAATTGACGGCATCAACGGTCAGGATTTCCTTGCATCAATGGGGTCTGTAAAGTTCGGACTCGACTGTGACATTTACAGCGGAGGATCTCAGCATATTTCTGCATCGACTTCAGTTGAAACCATACTTGTAACAGAAAATGCCCCCGATTCTGCTGAAACTGATAATGACGCCGAGAGCTCTGAATCTGAGTCTCACGATGAACCGGAGGAAAAGGATCCTGCTGTGGATGATAAAGATAATGAGGACAACGCTGAAGGCGATCCTGAGGAAGTACCCGCTGAAACGGAGATCATTGATAACACGCTTGTTCTTAATGCAGGAAACCAGAATCTTTCGGACTACTCAGTTCATATTATAAATACATTTAAGGAGCTATCAGGCGAAGATATCAACGTAAAGAGCACATATATCCTCGATATGGCTGAAGCTTATCTTAAAAAGTGCTCCGAATGGTCCGAAGAAGAGCTTACATCAAAGATCACAGAGCTTTGTCGTGAGAAAAATTACGCAATTGAGGATGATTCGTGGGTAGATCCGGAAACTCTCCCCATAGTAAACGGTGAATTTGATGATCCTTATGCATCAAAGCCTGTTCTTGCAACTGATCTGTCACCAGAGATGATTACTGAGATATATTCTATGCTTGAGGCAATAGAATATTTCGATTACATCGAGTATGTATATCCCGGAACATATTCGGAGAGCGACAAAATGTACGTTCCCGATACGAAAGCAGCGCTTGAATTCTTCGCAAAATATAATAATAATTAAAACAATCTGAAAGGAATTTAAATAAAATGGCACGCATGAAAAACACAGAAAAAACAATGGATAAGATCGTAGCTCTTTGCAAGGGCAGAGGCTTTGTATATCCCGGAAGTGAGATCTATGGCGGTCTCGCAAACACCTGGGATTACGGCCCCCTCGGCGTAGAGCTCAAGAATAATATCAAGGACGCATGGAGACAGAAGTTTATCCGTGAAAACAAGCTCAATGTTGGTCTTGACTCCGCGATCCTCATGAATCCCCAGACTTGGGTTGCTTCCGGTCACCTCGGCGGCTTCTCTGACCCCCTTATGGACTGTAAAGAGTGTAAGACTCGTCACAGAGCAGACAACCTTATCGAGGATTTTGACGGTACAAATGTAGCAGGCTGGTCAAACGAGCAGATGATGGACTATATCAAGGAGAAGGCAATTCCTTGTCCGAGCTGCGGAAAGCACAATTTTACCGACATTCGTCAGTTTAACCTCATGTTCAAGACCTTCCAGGGCGTAACTGAGGATTCCAAGGCAGAGCTTTATCTCCGCCCCGAGACAGCACAGGGTATTTTCGTAAACTTTGCAAACATTCAGAGAACAAGCCGCAAGAAGATCCCCTTCGGCGTAGCTCAGGTAGGTAAGTCCTTCCGTAACGAGATCACTCCCGGAAACTTCATTTTCCGTGTACGTGAGTTTGAGCAGATGGAGCTTGAGTTCTTCTGCAAGCCCGGAACCGACCTTGAGTGGTTCGAGTATTGGAGAGAGTTCTGTAAGAACTGGCTTCTCAGCCTCGGCATCGCAGAGGAGAATCTCCGCCTCCGCGACCATTCCGCAGAGGAGCTTTGCTTCTACTCCAAGGCAACTACTGACTTTGAATATTTGTTCCCCTTCGGCTGGGGCGAGCTTTGGGGCGTAGCTGACAGAACCGACTACGACCTTACTCAGCACATCAACACAAGCGGCAAGGGTCTTGACTATTTCGATCCCGAAACAAACGAAAGATACATTCCCTACGTTATCGAGCCTTCTCTCGGTGTAGAGCGTCTCTTCCTCACCATCCTCACTGAGGCATATGACGAGGAAGTTATCGATGAGGCTAAGAATGATACCCGTGTCGTTCTCCATTTCCATCCCACTCTCGCGCCCTTCAAGGCTGCCGTGCTTCCTCTTTCCAAGAAGCTTGCAGGTCCCGCAGGTGAGCTTTGCGAGGAACTTTCAAAGAGCTTCATGGTCGACTACGACGACGCAGGTTCTATCGGTAAGAGATACAGAAGACAGGATGAGATCGGAACACCCTTCTGCATTACCTACGACTTCGATTCAGAGAATGACGGCTGCGTAACAGTTCGTGACCGTGACACTATGGAACAGGTTCGTATACCCATGGATTCTCTCAAGGCGTATCTTGAAGAGAAGATCCGTTTCTGATTAATACTGAATTTATATCATACTTTGCCGAGAAAGGAATAGACACACTATGACATTTACACTTAAAACAGACAACAGTACTGCGGTTTGTACCGAACGTGGAGGTGAGCTTATCTCCTTTATCTGCGGCGGAGTTGAGTACGTCTGGACCGGTGATGCTAAGTATTGGTCAGGTCAGGCACCGCATCTGTTTCCTGCAGTCTGCGCGTCACTCAATAACAGCGTTACATATGACGGTACAGTTTATCCTATGAAGAAGCACGGTATCGTCCGCGGCGAGAAATTCCGCGTCGTAGAACTTTCTCCCGACGGCGTTGTGCTTGAAAATAAGTGGAACGATGAAACTTTAAAGAGCTTTCCTTACCGTTATACCCTCCGCGTAAGCCACCGTATCAGCGATGTCGGCTTTACCACGGAATATACTGTGTACGGTGAGGATGATATGACCTTCTGTATCGGCGGTCACCCTGCATTTAACTGTCCCTTGCCCGAAGGCGGCTCCTTTGAGGATTACCAGATCCGCTTCCATAATGCAAGCGGTGCTGTGATGTCTCTTACTGAGAACGGATATATGGATCCCGCGCTTCCGAAGCTTGACCGTATTAGGGACAATGTGCTTCCTCTCAAATATTCCGATTTCGACCGTGACGCAATGATTATCGAGAATCTTCCCTCAAAGAAGCTCGATCTTGTGTCTGCCGTATCGGGACATGGACTTCGCTTCACTTTTGATGGCTTCAAAGCTATCGGCATATGGACTCCCATCGGCAAGAAGGCGCCCTTTGTTTGCCTTGAGCCTTGGAACGGTCTTCCCGCATCCGTAACCGAATCGGGAAAGGCTGAGGATAAGAAATACGCTGTAACATTAAAGGCAGGAGAGAAATACTCTGTTGCCTACAGTATGTCTGTGATCTGATTACTATAGCCGTCTCCCATAGAGACGGCTATGTATAAATTTGAGGTATTTATGGATCTTTGCAACCGCACGGAAGTAAAAAGACTTCTTGATAAGTATAATCTCGCTCCGAAGAAGGCATTTGGTCAGAACTTTCTTATAAATCCCGCAATTCCGCAAATGATAGCCGAGAACTCATACGCTCTTGCAAGGGAAGCGGGAGACGGTCCCTGCGCTGTGCTTGAGGTTGGTCCCGGTGTGGGTGCGCTGACGAGCCGCCTTGCTGAATACTACGACAAAGTAGTGGCTGTCGAGATCGACCGAGGACTTATTCCGCTCCTTTCCGAATCCCTTGCGGACTATGACAATATCGAGATCGTTGAGGGTGACATCATGGAATGTGATCTGCCGAGCTTCATTGAAAAAAAGTTCGGTGATATATTAAAAGACGGCGGAACTGTCAGCGTGTGCGCAAATCTGCCGTACTATATCACATCACCCGTGATAATGAAGTTCGTTGAATCCTTTCCTCCTACCGAAAGATTACCGTTTGCAGCTATGACCGTAATGATACAGCTTGAGGTGGCGCAAAGACTTGCGGCAGAAGCAGGTGACAGCGATTACGGTGCCGTAACAGCCTCTCTGGCGCTTCACGCGGACGTGAGACGGCTTCTTAATGTTTCGGCGGGTAATTTTCACCCCGTGCCTAAAGTGGCGTCTGCGGTCATAGGAATCATTCCACACGGCGGTCTTGCAGACGTGTATCCCGAATATAAGGAGAGTTCGCTGTCTCCCGAGGCTATCATAGCAGGTGCGCACAAGCTCATTAACCTTGCGTTCGGTCAAAGAAGAAAGACCTTTGTCAATGCTGCAGGCGTAGCTTATCCGAAGGAAAAGCTTACGGAAGCTCTCGAACGGGCAGGGCTCCGTTCCGATATACGCGGAGAAAAGCTGACACCGCGAGATTTTTGCAGACTTGCGGATATACTTGGCAGATGATATAATAAAATGGATATGTCGCATTTTAGAAAAACACCAAAATAATGGTAGGGACCGGCGTCCCCGACGGTCCGTTTCGTTTGACTAAGACAAATTATATGTCTTTAATCCTTCGTTACGGACAGTCAAGGATGCCTGTCCCTACATTTATTTGCTCATTTTTATCTTAGTCCGACAGCCGTTTTGTATGGGTTATTCGATAAAGTTCAGAAAATCCGTTCTATTTAAACGGTATTCTTGTTGAACAGTAGGCTCTCCCGTAAAACAGTTTTCTTCTGTTTCATCTTTTTCGGGGTCACGCACAAACCCAAGCTGTTCAAGTATTCGTCTGCTATTGTGATTGTCCTCAAAGCATCCTGCTGACAATTCGTTATGCGGATAGTTTGAAAACAAGTACTTTAGCGCAAGTGCAAAAGATGCTTTACCATACCCACGATTTCTGTATTGCGGATAGATCCAAATAGCAAGGTCGGGACATGTCTCATCAAGACCTAATCTTAATGTTCCTACTTTGGTATTGCTTGATTTATCTACTACAGTTACCCAAAATTTGAATCTGTCAATATCATGAACACGAAAATCATCAAAAGATTGATCAAATATGCCGTTGTATCCTTTTTGGGTATCTCGATCTTGCCAGCACAGAAACATATCGTAATCGTCATCATGGGTGTATTGTGTAAGACCGATTCGATCATTTTCTATTATGAACATTTGCTATTACATCATCTTTCCAATTTCTCAAAAGCTTCATCCTCGAACTGTCTGCGGTACAGCATACTGTAGTATCCGCCCTTCTTCATCAGCTCGCGGTTAGTGCCGGACTCAACAATCTTTCCGCCGCGAACCGCAAGGATCACGTCTGCATCCACGATGGTTGAAAGACGGTGAGCAATGATGAAGGATGTTCTGCCTGAAATAACGGTGTTGATCGCATCCTGTATCACCTTTTCGGTCTCAGTGTCAACGGAGGAAGTTGCTTCATCAAGAATGAGTATTCTCGGATCTGCAAGTATGGCTCTCGCAAAGGATAGAAGCTGTTTTTCTCCCGTGGACATATTCGCACCGCCTTCGCCTGCCTCGCTGTCAAGTCCCTCGGGCAGTCGCTCGATTATTCCTTCAGCGGATACGGTTCGGAGCGCAGCCATGATCTCCTCGTCTGTTGCTGTAGGATTACCGTAACGGAGATTGTCTCTTATAGTGCCCGAGAACAGATGGGGTGTCTGCAGAACGTACCCGATGTTCGAGTGTAGCCATAGCTGACTTCGTTCTCTTGCATCACGTCCGTCTATAAGAACTTGCCCCTCAGTAGGCTCAAAGAAGCGGCAAACAAGATTGACAAGGGTGGATTTTCCGGCACCTGTCTCACCGACGATAGCCACGTTTGTACCTGCGGGGATCTTCAGATCAAAATGATCGAGCACAAGCTCCTCGCCGTCGGGGTAAATAAACGAAACGTCGCGGAATTCAATGTCACCGCGGAGCATCTCCCATGCTTCACGTCTCGGCGAGAATGTGTCGCCGTACTTTCTTATGACCTCGGGCGAATCCTTTACATCCGATTCGGTTTCCATAAGTGAGGATATTCTTTCGATATTCACCTGGGCGCCTATGAGATTCGTAAGCGTTCCCACGAGGAACTGCACGGGTGACATGATTCCGAGAGCGTAGGTCATAAATACGGAAAGAGTACCGATCTCCATGACGCCCTCGGCAGTTATAATGCCGCCCCGCCAAAGAACGAGAGCAAGTCCCGTATATGCAAGGAATGACAGTGTGGAGCCGAAAAGGGAATTGAAATGTGCGCTTTTTACGGAAACGCGTCTCATTTTACCTGTCTGCTCGCAAAACTCACGGTACATCTTATCCTCAATGGTGAGAGTCTTAATAGCTGCCGCCCCTGTGATACCTTCGCTGAAACGTGAAGTGATCTTGGAGTTTTCCTCGCGGATCTGTCGCTGGAAGGTCACGAGCTTTCTCTGGAAAAAAGCAGAAATGAC
The DNA here is from genome assembly GCA_017481265.1 of Clostridia bacterium. Lineage (GTDB taxonomy): Bacteria > Bacillota > Clostridia > Oscillospirales > CAG-272 > RUG11130. Next base: position 9,620 of record JAFUPK010000134.1, on the reverse strand, counting down.
GATGGCGATAGGGACAATGATAAGTATGAGCAGCCCGAGCTTAAAGTTTATAACGAGCATCGTACCGATAGCTCCGACAACGTAGGAGAGATTCCATACAACGTCCATGAGCCCCCATGAAACGAGTGTGCCGATACGGTCCGTGTCGCTCATGACTCTCGCGTGGACATAACCTGTGTTGTTTCGGTTGAAGTAGGAGAAAGAAAGCGTCTGCAGGTGCTCAAAGCTCTTTTGCTTCATGTCACGTCCTACGTAAAGCTCAACCTTACAGCAGAGGTAGGTAGAGATCAGATTTACTACCGCCTGAATAAGTATCACGGCAATATACGCGAGGACAAATACTGCGATACCGTCAGTAACGCTCCTTGCTATGTAATTGTTGATTGCGTACTTCTGGAAAAGCGGAATAACTATATCCGTGGCAGTTCCCGCAAGACCGAAGAATATCATCACAATTATCATTACCGCATAGGGCTTCAGATAAGGAAGAAGCTTCGGAATACCGAAATAGGGAAGATGAGCGATCTTGTTTTCGTTTTTCTTTTCCATCAGTCGTTCACCTCCTCGTAGGATCTGTCGGTGTGCTGAAGATCAAACACGCGCTTGTAAATACCGCCGGATTCAAGAAGCTGTGCATGAGTGCCCGATTCCACCAAGCGTCCGCGGTCAAGTACGATTATGTTATCAGCTTGCATAAGTGAGGAGATCCTGTGTGAAATGATTATAACCGTGATTCCGCCAAGCTCTTTCTTTATTGCGGAGCGTATCAATGCGTCTGTCTCGGCATCCACAGCCGAAAGGGAATCGTCGAATATTATCACGGGGGTGCCGCGTACAAGAATACGTGCGATTGCTACTCTTTGCTTCTGACCGCCGGACAGAGTTACACCGCGTTCACCTACAAGTGTATCGTAGCCGTTTGCAAATTCACCTACAGCACGGTCAAGGCAGGCGATCTGCGAGGCTTTCATCAGCGCGTCATCGGTTGAAGCATCGTTGGCAATGGAAATGTTCTCTTTGATGGTGCGCGAGAACAGGAACGGCTCCTGAAGTACGATTCCGATAGCGTTGCGCAGGGAATTTGCGCTCAGCTCTTTTATGTCCACATCGGAAACTGTGATCTTACCGCCGTCTTCAGAGAGATCATAAAGTCTGCACAGAAGCTGAACCAGTGTGGACTTTCCGCTTCCCGTACCTCCGAGTATACCGAGAGTTGTGCCTTTTTTTACGGTGAATGATACATCATCGAGCACTTTCTTTTTGCCGTCATATGAGAAAGAAACGTGCTCAAAAGCTATATCTCCTTCTGCAGAAGCTTTGACAGCGTTATTGCGGTCAGCTTCCGAAGTACTGTCCATGATATATCCAAGTCTTCCGAGTGCTATGGAAGCCTTGCTCATTTCGGAGATCATTCTGCCGAGGCGTCTTACGGGCCATGTGAGCATACTGTTGTACGACACAGCGGCAATAAATCCTCCTGCCGTGATCTCACCTTCTACGCAGAGATATACTCCCGTAACGATGACTATCATGACCTGTACGCATGAAATAATATCATTCGTAGCCCAGAATCCTGCGAGAACCTTACAAAGATTTACCCATGTTCCTGTATAGATTTCGTTCTGTTTTGTGAATTTTTCGATTTCTGCCGATTCTCTGCCGAACGCGCGGACAACTCTTACTCCTGCAAGATTTTCCTGAACGACAGATGAAAGTATTCCTTCATTTTCGTCACATTTCGCAAAACCCTTTGATATGAGTCGGTGAAAAAGGAATGAAAAACCAACGACGAAGGGAATAGACAGTGCCGCAATAAGCGTGATCTTGATATGTATCCGCGACAGGAAGAAAAGGGATAGTATAATAAGCATTACAGTGCTTACAACTGAGGTGAGCTGCTCAGAAAGAAAGCGCTTCAGCGTTTCGACATCGGATGTACAACGCTGTATAATATCTCCCGTTGGGTTGGCGGTGTGCCATGAGAAGGGAAGACTCTCTATTTTCTTAAAGAGTGCGTTTCGCGTTGTTTCCGTCAACCTTTCGGATGCCGCTGTATTGAATACTCCCGAAAGGTATTTAAAAAGTCCCATGACCAAAGCGAGAGAAATTATAAGTACAGCTATAGCCCAAAGGTTTTCGCGGAGAAACGGTATACCTCCGACAGCGTTAGTAATAATGCCGCCGACTGACGATATGTCAACGGGCTCATCTCCGATGACGGAGTCGATCATCACCTTGATGATCTGCGGGTTAATAAGCTCGATCAGTGAAAGGGCAAGTGTAGAGAGCATACTTAAAATAAAAAGTACAACTGAGCCTTTCATGAAGCGGCCGATCAGTGATAGTTTAGACTTCTTTGCCAAGTTTACACCTCCATTCATGGTGTATAAGTGCGGGTGGTCTTGCGACTCGGAGACTGAGAGCACTCCGCGATGTTATATCATCGTAATCGCTCTGTCGGCTGTACCTTGAACGGATCGGAACTACATATAGCCGGTGTCAGCATCCACCGGTTATGTGTATTGCCGTGCAGACAATTGATAGTATATCATAACACTGTAATTATTACAATAAAATAATTGTTAATCCTAAGAAATTTTGCTTTTCCTGTTGACTTTATCTGATTAAAAAGGCATAATAATATATACTATATTTTAAGTAATTTACTCGGAGATTTATAATGAGATCTTTTGATGACAATATCTTGAGCAGGATTCCTCAGGCTTATAATGTTTACCACACAGAGTATATTGAATGTATCGGATGCAACGCTGTGGCGTTAAAGCATATTAAAAGCGGCGCATCACTATATTTACTCCTTAACGATGATGAGAATAAGCTGTTTTGTGTTTCGTTTAAGACCCCTCCGGAGGATGATTGCGGTACTCCGCATATAATAGAGCATTCTGTTCTTTGCGGTTCAGAAAAATATCCTGTCAAGGATCCTTTCATGCAGCTTGTGAAGGGCTCAATGTACACTTTCCTTAATGCAATGACTTATCCCGATAAGACCGTATATCCTGTATCTTCATGCAACGATAAGGATTTTGTAAATTTGTCGAACGTATACCTTGATGCTGTATTTGCACCGAATATCACAAAGTATCCTGAGATATTTATGCAGGAGGGGATACATTTTGAACCAACCGAGAACGGGGGTATCGAAGTCGACGGAGTAGTGTATAACGAGATGAAGGGAGCTGTATCAAGCCCGGATTCAAACATCTATGACGAGCTTATATACTCCCTGTTTCCCGATAATGCTTATGGGCATAACTCAGGGGGAGATCCCGATTACATTCGTAAACTTACATATGACAGATTCATTGAATTTTATAAAGGGCATTACCACCCTTCAAATGCGTATTTCTTTCTTTACGGTGATCTTGATTATGCTGAGCGTCTTGAGTATATCGATCGCGAATATCTTTCAAAATATGATAAGATTGAAGTACAGATTGATGTAGGGGAACAAAAAAGTTTCGAGAAAATGCACAAATGTTCAAAAAAATATCCGCTTGCTGAAGGAGAAGATGAAAAGGGAAAAACATACCTTGCCTATGGGTCTGTGTTTACCGATTGTCTCGATACTGTAGAATGCTTCGCGGCAGATTTTCTTGCCGATATATTGGTTGAGTCTCCCAGCGCTCCGATAAAAAAAGCTCTTATAGATGCAGGTATCGGCAATGAGATATACGGCGGGTTCATAAATCATATGAGGGAGCCTGTTTTCTCTGTCATAGCTAAGAATACTGACAGCTGTCGTGCCGATGAGTTTATTTCAATCATTATTGATACATTAAAACACATTGGAAATGAAGGGATCAATAAAAAATCTCTTCTCGCGGCAATTGAAAGAAGTGAATTCCGGTTTAAAGAGGGCGAGCAGGGCTCAACATCCAAGGGGCTTGCATATTCTCTCGGTGTTATGCAAAGCGTAATGTTTGAAGCTGATGATCCATTCCGCTACCTGAAGGTTGATCTCATTTTGGCCGAGCTTCGAAGGCTTGCAGAAACTGATTATTTCGAAAAACTTACTCTTAAGATAGCGGGGTCTCTTCACAGCACGCTTCTAATACTTGAGGGAGAGAGCGGTCTTGGAGAGAAAATCAATGCGAATGTGGAAAAGGAGCTTTGTGATTTGCGCGCATCAATGTCCGATGCGGAATATAAAGCTCTTGCAGATAGATTCGAAGCATTTACAGTATATCAAGAGCAAGATGATTCTGCCATCGCTGAAAAATGTATTCCTGTTTTGTCAAAATCAGACATACCCCTGAAAAGTCAGCCTGTTTCGAACATTGAAACAGTTGTTGGTTCGCTTCCTGCGGTAATTCACGATTTCCCGACTAATGGACTTGTGTACCTCAGGTTTCTCTTTGATATTTCTCATGTTCCATCGGATAAACTTGCTCTTCTTGATCTTGCGGTATCTCTTTACGGAAAGGTAGACACAAAGCACACGTCATACGAAGATCTTCTTGACGAGATAAGACTTAACACCGGTGGGTTTGGGATTAACTGTACCTCATACAGACGATATGGTTCTAAAGATGATTCACGCCTAATGCTTGAGGTAAGCTTGCGTATGCTTGCTTCAAAAGTCAGCCGCGGATGTGATCTTGCACGCGAGGTGCTTCTTGAAAGTGATTTTCTCAATAAAAAGCGAGTATATGAAATACTCGCTGAGACAGTATCTGAAAAAGAAAGGGATATTCTTTATGCAGGAAGTGAGTATGCTGCCTCAAGAGCACTTGCTTATTTCAATAAGGCAGATGCAATTGACGATATGATCGACGGCATTTCCTCATACACTGAACAGAAAGAAATGCTTTCAAACTTTCATGAGATCGGTGACTGCCTTGTAAACGAGCTTTCACAGTTATCGGCGAGCCTTGTTGACCGTAACACTTGTCTTGTAAGTATAACAGCAGATAATGAACACCGCGCCGATGTTGAACGTGCTGTGCAAAGCTTTGCTGATGAATTGCCTTCGCTTCCTCCCAAATCTCCTGCGTCCAGAGAGCCTCTCGGTAAACTTAATGAGGGGATCATGACAGCTTCATCCGTTCAGTATGTAACTCAGGTTGGAAATCTCTTCGATGCAGGCTTCAGCTATAACGGCAAGTATCAGATCCTCGCGTCAATGCTTAGGAATGATTATCTTTATCCCTCTATCAGAATGAAGGGCGGAGCCTATGGATATAACTGTTCTTTTGCTCAGAGTACGGGAAATGTATCCTTTACCACGTATAGAGACCCTGAGCTTTCCGAAAGCTATAATGTATTCTCTAAATGCGGTGAGTTTATCAGGAGTAAGCTTCCTACTGATGACGAACTTAATAGGTATATTGTTGGTACCTTCGGCAAACTTGATCGCCCCATGACTTCTTATGTTAAAGCAGTTAGATCTCTTTCTGCTTACGTGACAGGTATTACATATGAAGATATGTGCAGAGACCGTCTCGCAATGCTCTCAGTAACATCAGACGATTTAAAGGCACTTGCGGATAGCGTAGACGCGATAATTGCTCAAAATTACAGGTGTACCATCGGCAATGAAGAAAAGTTGCTTTCTGAAAAAGAGCTTTTTACAACTACAGTAAGATTAGTTTAAGTTTACGGAGACAATTATGAAAACGCTAAAATTTTTTGTTATATCTTTTCTTGTGCTCGTTTTAATGAGCTCTTGCTCTCTGTCGTTTCGCGACTATGAGCAGACCGAATCATATGTGATCACGCCGTCGGAAACTATTTCTCAAGCACCGTTGTCACCCGGCACAGACAACGCTACCACTAACCTTGAGGCTGATTTGAGTACCGGTCCATCAGAATCTACAGAGGCTACGGAAGTCGTCAGTGAAAGTGTAACAGTAACAGAAGCGGAATCTGCGACAGAAGCTCCTGTTATTGATATACCTGAACCACCTGCAGGGACATACAAGCCCAAGGCTTTGATGTATCATCTTATACTTGATGAGGTCTACGGGCCGTATGAAAATCTGTTTGTACGTCCCGGCGAATTTGATACACATCTTTCGGTCCTTGATGAGTTGGGCTATGAGTATCTCTTTGCTGAGGAATGGCGATTAACCGAAAAACCTTCGGTCATGATAACACTCGATGACGGATATGAGGACAATTATACAGAAATGTTCCCGATACTGAAAGCACATGGTGCTAAGGCGACGGTATTTCTTGTAACTGACCTGATAGGCACAGACGGTTACATGACTCGTGAAATGATCCGAGAAATGTCTGCATCGGGATATGTTTCATTCCAGTGTCACACTGCACACCACAGTGATCTCAGTTATCAATCGGCAGAAGCTCTTCGAGCGGATTTTAATGAGTCTTGTTCAATTATTGAAGAGATAACGGGAAAGCCTGTCAGAGCATTGGCATACCCGGCAGGCTCATATAATAACACAGTTCTTGAAGTTGCAAAAGACTATTTTGATTTTGCATATACAACAAAATCTCCGAATTCCGTTACCGAGTACACCCCACTGACAGTTCCGAGACATTATATTGCGAGAGGATATGGAAGGGAACTGTTCAGCGGATTCGTTCGCTATTAAGTTTAGCTATCTAAATATGTTTTAAATTGCGGCGGCGTTTTACAGAGCATAATATCTTGCAGATAAAATCGGCAGGTATTACACTTATTGATAGAGCAGCGGCGAATATCAGCTCGCTTTTTTCAAGAGGTACAGTTCTGAAAATGTCGCCGCCGAAATATATCATGATGAGCTGAATTGCGGCTACGGGGACCATGATAAGAAGGAAGGTTCGATTCTTCCAAAGTCCGGCGAACAGATTTATCCTTGACGTTCTTGCGCATACTGCATTTGTAATGCCGCAGAAAACAAACAGGGCAAAAAAGGCGGTTAAATGATATATACTTCCTTTATATAGATGGTTACTTGCTATTTTAGGTGAACATAGGAAGAACAGAGAAAGCCCTAAGGTATATAATCCACAGAACAGAATTCTTTTTATCATCTCTTTGCTTAATATGCTTTCGCTTCGCGAAATGGGTGGCCGTCTCATATATGATCTTAAGGGAGCCTCTCCTGCGAACGCGAGTGAACCGAGAGTATCCATTATGATATTTATCCAAAGCATTTGTGAGATCGTTATAGGACTTTCTATTCCTACAAACGGAGCAATGATAGATATTCCTACTGCACATAGATTCATGGTAAGCTGAAATAATATAAATTTTCTGATGCTTTCAAAAATCGTCCTGCCGTAGAGTATTGCATTTGTTATGGATACAAAATTATTATCTGTTATGACAATATCACCTGCTTCGCGTGCTGCATCGCTTCCGCTACCCATAGCGAATCCGACATCGGCAAGCTTAAGAGCAGGGGCGTCGTTGACACCGTCGCCGGTCATACCGACAACATGACCAATCTCTTTTGATAAACGAACCATTCTCGATTTATCTGAAGGGGTAGACCGCGCAATAACGCCAATTTGCGGTATCAGTTCTTTGATTGATTCATCTGACAGCTTTCGCAAATATTCAGCATTGATTACAAGCTTTTCATTATCTTTGCACTGCTCAGGATATACGGCATATTTATTAGAGATAATACCTGCATCAACGGCAATGCTTGCCCCCGTTACCTCGCTGTCGCCTGTTAACATTATAACCTGTATGCCTGCAGATATTGCTTCTTTTACTGCACTGTTAGCCGAGCTACGCAACTCATCTTTGATTCTGTATGAACAAACATAGGTCATGCCGCAAGGATTATTTCCGCTTTTAAGTTTCGCGAAGTCATCAGCATTTCCGACTGCGTGACAGACTATTCTGATCGCTCCCTTTTGCAGGTCATGAGAGGGAATTTCTGTTTTAACAACATCACCGCGCTCATTTATAGCTTTGTCGCAAAAGGGAAGTATCACTTCGGGAGCTCCTCTGATTATAGTGTATTTTTCATTTCCGTGCTTTATAAGTGACGCGGAATATTTTTTGTCAGAATCAAAGGGAATCACTGCTTCAGGCTTTTCGATATGTATATTCTTGTCTGCAAATGCGGCGATTGCCTTGCTTGTAATATTCCCACCCCCCATTTCTGTGCAGTACCTGATTCCGAGTACAATTTGTTCTTTGATCGCAGGATACAGTTTTAACTCATTTCTTTTGATATTATCATGTCCGTAAAAATCAATACCTATTACCGTCATTTTGCCACAGGTCAATGTACCTGTCTTATCTGTATACAAAATGCTTAAGCTTCCTGCGGTTTCAATACCCACGAGCCTCCTGACAAGAACCCCTTGCTTCATCATTTTTTTCATATTTGCAGAAAGCACCACGGTAATCATCATCGGCAGACCTTCGGGTACAGCAACAACAACAATTGATACTGCAAGAGTTAACGCGTGAAGAAGCTCCTGAGCTACAAAGTGAATATCGCAAAGTTTTATTGCAATCGCAGAAGCATCAAAAGATGAACTAATTACAAAACTGTTCGCGAGGTATGCCACAGCAACAACTGCAGCGCCAATGTAGCCGAGCCGGCTTATGGTCTTTGCAAGCTTTGTGAGACGATCCTTGAGAGGGCTGGGGGTTTTGTCGTACTGTAGTTCGGAAGCAATTGCTCCGTATAGTGTCTTGTCTCCGACCGCTGTACATATCATTCTTCCGTTTCCGGAAATAACAGAGCTTCCGCAGCATAGAAATGAATCGTTCTGTGGCGTTGCGTGTTCGTCAAAATATATTTCATTTATATGCGTATTTTCAAGAGGAAACTTGTGTACACCATGAGATTCTCCTGTCATCGAGGATTGATCACAGGTAATCTCACCTGATATTAGGTATCCGTCACATGGTATAATATCTCCTGCGTTCAGTTCCAGCACGTCATATTTAACTATATCGCTTTCGCATATCACTTTTTTTTGAGAATCGCGAATGACGGTGTGGCTACGCAAAGCAATATTCTTGAAAAGCTTTTCGTATGCCGCGCCGCTGCTATGCTCAGAGATAGTTGATACTGTTGCGGCTATGAATACGGTCAGTGCAATGCCGCTGATCTCTATCCAGTTCACATTGCGTAAGGTGAATAGAATGTTTATCAGCATGGCGCCTATAAGAACTTTAATTATAGGATCTGATAGATTCTTGATCAGGTCTGAAAAGAATCCCCTCTTTTTTCTCTCAGTTATTCTATTTGTTCCATGCTGGTTTGCAGAGAGCACAGCCGATTCTTCAGACAATCCGAGTACAGACGGTATTATTGTTGCGTTTTTCTCTCGGCGATCTTTATGGTTATCGCAACTTCTTCCAAAGTCTATAGTTTTATTCATTACATCTCCACTTATCTTTTTTTATATAATATATTCGTTGAGATGCAGAAATATTATTTAATACGTGCATAAATAGAAATACGAACAAGAGGTTTGTATCGTACAGCAACATAAAAGCCAACGGGCAATGCGAAGTTTGCATTGCCCATTGATTGGTGCCTTAAAAGGCGTGGAAATAAACCCCCGGTTCTACCGGGGGAAGATAAAAAACTTTAGTAAAAGTATTAAAACCTCCATGGTATAATGTAAATGGTTTGGCGACCGCATTACAAAAAAACCAAGGAGGAATTAAT
>JAFUPK010000133.1 GCA_017481265.1 Clostridia bacterium | reverse complement strand
TCAATAAGTTAAAAAATAGATTATATGGATGTTCCTGTGTCAAGAAAGGAATTGCTTCATATTTGCGATATGCTCGGATTGGTAAAAACAAAACGAACCGAGTACACGGTTCTAGTGGAAAAGCCATAACCCCAAAGCCACCCGACACCATCCCACAGACAATTTTGCAACATTTTCTGCAACAAAAATTTTGAGAAATGGAATAATGGGTGGAAAAGTGGGTTCAAAATTGCCGTTTAGGATAATATTTAGGGCATAAATAAGCCAAAGAAGAACCACAAAAAGGAGTGGGAATAATTCTGCTAATCAAAATCAACTATGATCGTTTCGCAGAAACGGTCATATCATAACATTTGGCGAAGCCAAATTCATAACTCTAACCTCATAACTTCTCTTTTCCCTATTCGAAACGAGCTATAAGTTATGATTGCCTTTGGCAAGTTATGATTGGCTTCGCCAAATTGTTTTAAGGAACGACTTACGGCAGACAGCATTTTTTGAGATAAATCCAAAACGTTTGCAAAGGACATAATTGTCCTTTGTAGTAAACAAAAACAAATTTCTCATCAAAATACTGAATAATAAAAAAAAAAGCATAAAAAAGTGAAAAAATGAAAAATATGTGCTATAATTAAAATATATATTTGTTATGTTTTTGTAATACTGCGCTCTCAACCGCAAAGCAATAAAAATCATAAAAATAATCAGCGAATATGCTGTAATACGAAAGGAGTTCTATTATGGGACTTATTAAAGCAGGAATCGGAGCTCTCGGCGGCGTGCTTGCCGATCAGTGGAAGGAATTTTTCTATTGTGATTCACTTCCCGCCGACGTACTCATGAGAAAAGGAGAAAAGAGAGTCAGCGGCCGTTCGTCAAACACTAAGGGAAGCGACAACGTAATCTCAAACGGATCCGGAATCGCAGTTGCAGACGGTCAGGCAATGATTATCGTTGAGCAGGGCCGCATCGTCGAATTCTGTGCTGAGCCCGGTGAGTTTACATACGACACATCAACTGAGCCTTCTATCTTTGCCGGAAGCCTCGGCGACAGTATTCTCGAGACCTTCAAGACCTTGGGCAGACGCTTCACCTACGGCGGAGATACAGGCAAGGATCAAAGAGTTTACTACTTCAACACCAAGGAGATCACGGGAAACAAGTTCGGAACAGCATCCCCTGTTCCCTTCCGCGTTGTGATCAACGAGCAGATGGGGCTTGCCCTGTCCGTTGACATCCGTTGCAACGGTATGTACTCTTACACCATCGCCGATCCTATGCTGTTCTACACAAACGTAGCGTCTAACGTGGAATACGAATACACACGCGATATGATCGACGCAACGCTGAAGTCTGAGATGCTCAACGCACTCCAACCCGCACTTGCGAAGCTGTCCGCCGCAAGAATACAGTATTACGAGATTCCCGCCAAGACCATGGAGATCCGCGATGCGCTGAATGAGGTGCTTTCCCGTGAATGGGGCGAGCTTCGCGGTATTAAGATGCGCAACGTCAGCATCAACTCTCTCACCATTCCCGATGAGCAGAAGAAGAAGATAACCGAGTGGGAAGAAAACGCTATGACCACAAATCCCATGATGGCAGGAAGCCGACTGGTTGGTGCGCAGGCAGACGCTATGAAGATGGCTGCACAGAATGAAGGCGGTGCTATGACCGGCTTTATGGGCATGGGTATGGCAGCTAACGCCGGCGGAATGAATGCTCAGAATTTCTTCCAGATGGGTATGCAGCAGCAGGCTGCAGCACCTGCAGCACCTGCAGCACCTGCCGCTCCCGCAGCCGACGGATGGAAGTGTGCTTGCGGTAATACCGCTACAGGCAAATTCTGTCCCGAGTGCGGTGCAAAGAAGCCCGAACCCAAGGCGGCAGGAGGCTGGACCTGTGCGTGCGGCACAACTGCTACAGGAAAATTCTGCCCCGAATGCGGTTCTCCCAAGCCTGCTGATGCAGATGGCTGGACTTGCTCCTGCGGTGCGGTAAACAAGGGTAAGTTCTGTGCAGAGTGCGGCGCAAAGAAGCCTGCCGGTGCTCCTCTCTACCGCTGTGACAAGTGCGGCTGGGAGCCTGCAGATCCTATGAATCCTCCCAAGTTCTGCGCTGAATGCGGAGACCCCTTTACTGACGACGACGCTCAGTAACAGTATACCTCACAGGCTATTGCTTTACGGTACCCACTTGACATAAATATTCAATCAAACAATGAAAGGAGTGAATATCCTTGTCAGTATTACAGGAATACAAATGTCCGTGCTGCGGCGGCGCCGTTGAATTTGACACAGGCGTGCAAAAGCTGAAATGCCCTTACTGCGACTCAGAGTTTGACATAGCGGCAATGGAAGCCGAACAGCAGGCGATAGATAATTTCAAAGAAAGCGAAATGAAATGGGATACTGCGGCAGGTGCCGAATGGCTGACCGGCGAGACGGAAGGTCTGCGGGTCTATGTCTGCGAATCCTGCGGAGGAGAGGTCGTTGCCGATGAGACCACAGGCGCAACGTCTTGTCCGTTTTGCGGAAATCCCGTGGTAATGAAGGGACACTTCTCGGGAGACCTTAAGCCCGACTGCGTTATTCCCTTCAAATTCGATAAGAAGGCAGCCAAGGAAGCGCTTAAAAAGCACTATCTGGGAAAGAGACTTCTTCCGAAGGTATTCAAGGATCAGAACCACATCGAGGAGATCAAGGGCGTTTACGTTCCCTTCTGGCTCTTTGATACCGATGCAAACGCACAGATCAAGTACGAGGCTACAAGACTCCGCACATGGAGCACGGGAAGCTACGATTATACGGAAACGAGCTTTTACTCCGTTCTCAGAGGCGGTAATATAGGCTTTAGCAACGTTCCCGTCGACGGTTCCACGAAGATGGCAGACGAGCTTATGGAATCCATCGAGCCCTTTGACATCGCGGATGCTGTTCCCTTCAACGGCGCGTATCTTGCAGGTTATCTCGCGGACAAATACGACGTTGATGCCGAAGAGAGCATAACACGCGCTAACGAGAGGATCAAGAGAAGCACTGAGGACGAGTTCGCAAAGACCGTAGACGGCGGATACACGACGGTCGTTCCCAAGATGTCAAATATCGACCTTAACAACGGAAGCGCGAAATACGCTCTGTATCCCGTATGGATCCTCAACACCGATTGGAAGGGTAAGAAGTACACCTTTGCCATGAACGGTCAGACAGGTAAGTTCGTAGGTGACCTTCCCCTTGATAAGGGTGCCTACAAAAGATGGCTTTTCGGTCTCACGGGACTCATAGGTGCCGCATCTTTTGCGGTCTCCTACCTGCTGTGGCTTTTGTAAGGGGGTGCTGACATGACAAAAAGAATAATTGTTTTGATCCTTGCAGCGATCCTTTGCACGGCTTTATCGGTAGCTGCATTTGCATCCGACGGTATCGGTATTGCTCTCACGGAAAGACTAAATGACTCGGCTGACATCCTCACGGATGCTGAGGAGGCGGAGCTCCTTGCCAAGCTTGACAGGATAACCGATGAATTCAAGGTGGAGATCGCCGTTGCAACCGTTAACGGTACGGGTGATATGACCGCCAGCGAATACGTGGAATACTACTTTGACAACAGCTCTCTCGGCATCGGCGACGAGCGTGATGCGGTTCTCTTCCTGATCGATATGGAGGCAAGAGAATTCCGCATCCTGTCAAACGGAAGGAATCTCGGTGCTGCGGCTATATCCGCAGATGATATCGACAGCATCACCGACAAGGTCTCCTCCGACTTGAAAAGCGGCAATTACGCAAAAGCGCTCCACAAATTTGCCGACGAGTGCGAGTACCAGATAAACGGCGAGATCAACGGCTTCCCATTCAAGACGGGACGAAACCTTGTGATCTCTGTCGTTATCGGACTTATAGTAGCTTTGATCGTCACAGGTAATATGAAGAGCAAGCTTAAGACCGTCAGATGGCAGGATAAGGCGTCAAGCTACGTTAAGAGCGGAAGCCTTGCTCTTACACAGTCAAACGACACCTTCCTTTACAGCCGTGTTACACGTACCAAACGCGAAACGGACAGTTCAAGCGGCTCAAGCAGCAATCGTAGCTCTTCAAGAAACGTAGGCGGCGGAAGCTTTTAAATAACGCTTACATATTACACTTCCCCCGAATATTCCGGATATTCGGGGGATTTGAAAATATCGTAATTCAGTTTTTACAGCCAAAGGCTGAATGGAGAATATTATGAAAAAAACAGTATTTCTTACTCTTATCATTACGATCTGCCTCCTATTATCTGTATCTTGTACAAAGGGATCCGACACGGACAGTACCATTGAAAGCTCTGTAAGCGAAAGCACCGATCCCGAAACTGCAGATAACAGCGATACACCCGATAGCACGGACAACGAAAGCGAAACAGATGAGATCAGAGTTACGGAAAGCGAGACTACCGAGGAGCCTATGAACGATCCTTCTGATAAGCACGAGTTCAGTACCGAAGCTGTGTCTGCGCTCGTCTCTTTAAGGCAAGGGATGGTAGGCACCCCTAATATGTTTGCCGTAGCTTACCTTGGATATGCAAACAGTATCAACTCTACCGCAATTGATGATTATCTCTCAAGCTCATGCCCTACCCTTTCAAATGATCTCCCCTTCATTTCCGAAATACCCTCTGAAAACATTATCGGAGAAGGAGAAGGGTTCCTTTTCTGCATCGTCCCCCTTGATGAAAATGCCACAATCGCCGTCAACGAAATAACGGTGAATACAGACTCTGCAACCGTTTTTGAGCACATTCTTTACCGCAGTGAAGCCGGTGATCCTATTCTGATCTTTACCGACCGCGGTGATATCGAGACAGACACGGAGGTCATTATCACAGACAGTGACGGAAACACTGTATCGTGGTTCCCCCGCATTACCGATACAGGAAGGATCGAAACGTCCAACAGCACCTGCAGTGAAACTCTTGTTTTTGACTTCTCACCTTATGCGGAGCATCTCAAGGCAGAATACGCAGACATGACGACCGAGCTCTGGACGCTTCCCACAGTTGATCAGCTTTTGAACACTGACTGGAGCTGTGAGCAGTATATGGACAATGGCGACGTCCACAGCTTCTCTGTTTCCATCAGGGAGGACGGAGCATACGTTTACTGGAACAATGACGGCGAGGATCACGAATACAGCCAAGCCGAATGCAGTATTTACTATGACGAGGGCGCCGCTATTCTTGAGTTCGATTTTGCGGAATTTGCGGGAATACAGAGGTGTGCCGTACTCATTTCCACTGAGGAAAACCTTCTTTACACCTGCGCAAACTTCGTTGACGGAGAAACAGAGTTTCCTGAGTCCGGCATTGCGGCAAGAACTCTTGAAAGAACCTATGGATAAAAAGCGCAAAAATATCAAGTATAATTGCTATAACGCGTAATCCATTATGTTATTCCTCACGAAACAAGTAAAGTTCAAAAAACGAATTACAAAGGGGCTGTTGCAAGTCAGTTTTTCGCCAACTTGCGACAGTCCCTTTGTCAGCAACCTGAACTCTGAAATAATTTCTCAGGCAATTTTTAGATATGTCTTGACAAATCAAATACTTCGTGTTATGATGTATTACGTGATAAGCAGTATTTGATACGAATAAACAAATTATATTATACTGCAGTTTATCGAAAGGAAGCTGAGCTTTGGATATTCAATTAAAACGCGGTCTGCTTGATGTGTGTGTGCTCGCTGCTATCAAAGATGCAGAATCATACGGGTACAAAATTATAAAAGATATGAAGCCATATATTGAGCTGTCCGAATCGACCCTATATACCATACTCAAACGGCTCGAAGCGGCGTCTATGCTGACTGTGCGAAGCGCTGAACATGGAGGCAGGCTTCGTAAATATTACCGTATAACTGATAACGGTCTAAGAAGAATCGAAGAATTCAAGTCAGACTGGGCTGAAATTCTTTCAATATATAACTTCGTAACAAAGGAGGAAATAAGTGATGACAAAGATTAAATTTCTTCTCGAACTTAATGGTCGCCTATCGGGATTGCCTAAGAATGCAGTTGAGGAACGTCTCGGCTTCTACAGTGAAATGATTGAGGATAGGATAGAGGACGGTCTGTCGGAAGAGGAAGCTGTTGCGGCAGTTGGCAGTATAGATGAGATAGCAGAACAGATCACAGCAGATATCCCTCTTACGCGGATAGTAAAAGATAACATCAATCAGAAAAGCAGGTTACGACCTTGGGAGATCACACTTATTGTCCTTGGCTTCCCGATCTGGTTATCTTTACTTGTTGCGGCAGTGTCCGTTATTGTATCGCTGTATGCCGTTCTATGGTCAGTTGTCGTGTCACTATGGGCTGTATTCATAACATTCACGGGCACCTCCCTCGGAGCGCTTGCATCCTGTGCGGCACACATATTCACCGCTCATCCGCTTTCGGGTGCAGCAATGCTTGGTGCAGCGCTGGTATGCGCAGGATTTTCGATCCTCTCATTCTGTGGATGTAAGTCTGTTACCAAAGGTGTTGTGGCACTAACTAAAAAGATCGCGATCAGGATCAAAAAGTGCTTCATCAAAAAGGAGGGGCATAATGAATAAAACAAAGATTTGGCTTATCGTTGCCGTAGCTCTGATTTTGGTTGGTTTGATTATATTCGCAGGGGTGATGACTATGCTTAAATGGGATTTTTCGAAGCTCTCTACCGAAAAGTATGTCACAAATGAGTACACGGTGAGAGAAAAGTTTGAAAAAATTATAATCAGAACAAAAACTGCGGACGTGAAATTGATTCCCGCTGAAAACCCGGAGACCACGGTGGTCTGCTACGAAGCAGATAATGCACGTCATATTGTCGATGTGACTGACAGCTCCCTTTCAATTGAGTTACATGACAACAGAAAATGGTATGAGCATATCGGTGTAAATTTCAGTTCTCCAAAGGTCACAGTATACATTCCTGAGGGTAAGTACACTTCACTCTCGGTAAAAACAAGCACAGGTACTGTTAATATACCGAATAATTTCAGCTTTGAAAGCATTGATATTTCGGGAAATACCGGTAGTATTACGTGTAATTCATCAGCCGCAGACAACATAAAAATCAAAAACAGTACAGGAAGCATAAAACTTGAAAACGTTTCGGCCGGAAATATTGATATAGAGCTTACAACGGGAAAAGTAACTCTCGCGGGTATAATATGTAAAAATGATATTTCGATGGAAACATCCACAGGAAAAACGGAATTAAGCAATGTAAAATGCAAGAACCTGATTTCTGAAGGCGATACAGGGTCTGTCTCACTGAAAAATGTACTTGCTTCGGAAAAATTTGAGATAGAGCGTGACACAGGGAACGTTATATTTGATGAATGTGACGCGGCGGAGCTCTACGTTGAGACTGACACCGGTGATGTTTCGGGTAGTCTTCTCACAAGTAAGATATTCATGGCAGAAAGCGACACGGGAAAGGTCGACGTCCCAAGGACAGTTGACGGCGGCAGATGCGTGATCAGCACCGACACCGGTGATATAAAAATATCAATTTTAAGCTGACAAACGGGCTTCGGAAGTATATTGACCTCCGAAGTCCATTACTTTTTATATAGCCTTGCAATTATAAAGCAATTTGTGTATAATAACTATAAGTAATAACATTGTCAAAGGAGCCACTATGGAACGAAAGGTATATAATACAGTTGAATCATTTAAAGCACAAAACACTCTGCTTTCTACCGCTCTCCCATTTGAAGAAGATGTAAGCATACTAAATACTCCTTTAAATATAGGATCAAAGGTAATACCCAACCGCCTTGTGTGTCAACCGATGGAAGGCTGTGACGGCACGTCCGACGGTATCCCGGACGTGCTCACCAAAAGAAGATACCGCAGATTTGCCGAAGGTGGCGCAGGTCTAATTTGGTTTGAGGCTACCGCTGTTATGAAGGAAGGCCGCGCCAATCCCCGTCAGCTCTATATATGCGAGGATAACCTCGATTCATACAAGCGCTGTGTAAGCGAGATAAAAGAGCTCTGCCTGAAGAAAAACGGTTATGAACCCGTAGTAATAATGCAGGCTACTCACTCGGGAAGATATTCTAAGCCCGAAGGCGTACCGGCTCCACTTATCGCATATAACAATCCTATATTTGAAAAGGATTCTCCCATCTCAGCCGACCGAATCGTAACAGATGATTATCTTGACCGTGTGGGAGAAGCGCTGGTAAGCGGTGCGTCACTTGCAGAAAAGGCAGGCTTCGACGGTGTTGACATAAAGTGCTGTCACAGATACCTGAACTCCGAGCTCCTTTCGGCATACATAAGAGACGGTCGTTACGGCGGAAGCTTTGAGAACAGAACAAGACTCCTGCGAGAAAGCTTACGCGGTGCAATCGAGAATTGCTCATCGGATTTTATAGTCACCTCACGTCTCAACGTATACGACGGATTCCCTTACCCCTATGGTTTCGGTGTCAAGGATGACGGAAGCCTCGAATTTGATTCGACAGAGCCTGTAAAGCTTATTAAGGAGCTTTCATCCCTCGGAGTTGAGCTTCTCGACATAACGATGGGAAATCCCTATTTCAATCCTCACGTAAACCGCCCGTTTGCAACCGGTGGATACGATACCGATGAGCATCCTCTTGAGGGTGTGGCACGAATGCTTCACGGAATCGCAGAGCTTAAAAAGAACGTACCCGAAATGAAGCTTATCGCCTCTGCTCTCACATATCTCGGAGTTGCCGCGCCGCACGTTGCATCTGCGTTCATAAATAACAGCTCCTTCGATCTTGCGGGATTTGGGCGTATGACATTCGCTTATCCGGATTTTGCTTCGGATATCATAAAGAACGGCAGACTTGAAAAAAATAAGATATGCCTGTGCTGCTCCAAGTGTACGCATATCATGAGAACTCCCGGGGGAACACCCGGCTGTGTTATCAGGGACCGCGATCCATACGCAGAATTATATAAACAGATCAACAAATAAAGGATTATTAGATATGAAAACTGTTCTTGTATCGGGAGCCGCGGCTGGAATCGGCAGAGCGGTTGCTGAAAAGTTTTTGTCGGAGGGATATCGCGTGATCGGCATGAGCCGCCGCATTGAATGTGAGTTTTCTCACGAAAACTTCATCTACGTTTCGGGCGATATATCCTCTGCCGAGGATCGTGAAAGATTCATCTCGGCGGCAGAAAATATTGATGTTCTCGTTAATGTTGCAGGTGTTGCACCCAAGGAAAGACGCGACATTCTTGAAATGACCGAGGAAAGCTATGACAGAGTAATGGATATAAACCTTAAAGGAACATTCTTCCTCACTCAGCTTGCGGCAAACAGAATGATCGAGCGCGGCAATGGAGGCTATATCTGTAATATTTCCTCTCTTTCCGCCTACACAAGCTCAACGAGCCGCGGAGAATACTGCATCTCAAAAGCGGGGCTTTCCATGGTCACTTCGCTGTTTGCAGACCGTCTTGCAGAGCATAATATTATGGTCAACGAGGTTCGCCCCGGTATTATTGCTACAGACATGACCTCCACCGTCAAAGGAAAATATGACGCCCTAATTGAAGGAGGGCTCTTACCCATCAAGCGTTGGGGAATGCCCGAGGACATAGCAAGTGCGGTTTTTGCCCTCTGCAACGGTTCTCTTCCCTACGTTACGGGACAGTCTGTCAACGTTGACGGCGGTTTCCACATCAGGAGACTCTGATGAAGATAAATACATATGATGCTATTGTCATCGGTACGGGCGCTGCCGGCTACAATGCCGCAATAAGACTAAAGGAGCTTGGCTGTAATGTCGCCATTATAACGGAGGGTGTTGAGCTTGGTACCTCGAGAAACACAGGCTCGGACAAGCAGACATATTATAAGCTGGGGCTGGGCGGAGACTTCCCCGACAGCGTCCGCATGATGGCTGCCGATCTGTTTGCCGGAGGATGTGTGGACGGCGACAACGCGCTGTGTGAAGCTGCACTTTCAAGCCGTTGCTTTATGAAGCTGTGCGAGCTCGGTGTCCCCTTTCCTCACAACCGTTTCGGGGAATACGTGGGATATAAAACAGACCACGACCCATATGCGAGAGCCACCTCGGCAGGTCCGCTTACCTCCAAATTCATGACCGAGGCATTACAAAAGCGGGCCGAAGAAATGAATATTACCGTGTACAGCGGTCTGCTTGCTATTGATGTCCTGAAAAACGCCGGGACCGTATGCGGACTTCTGTGCCTTGAAACTGACAGCGGAGAGCTTGCCGCGTTCCGATGTCCGGATATAGTTATGTGTACAGGAGGGCCTGCGGGAATATACCAAGACAGCGTTTACCCCGAGTGTCATACCGGAACAACAAGTCTTGCACTCCTTGCAGGAGCCAAAGCGCAAAATCTTACGGAATGGCAGTACGGTCTTTCCTCAGTGCACCCGAGATGGAACGTATCGGGCACGTATATGCAGGTACTTCCGAGATTTGTATCAGTGGATAGCCAAGGGACCGAGCACGAATTTCTCACAAGCTTTTTCGAAAACGAATACGATGCGCTTTCCGCAGTGTTTCTAAAGGGATATCAGTGGCCATTTGACTCTAAAAAGGTCATGGACGGTTCTTCTGTCATTGACATTCTCGTTTACAGAGAAACTGTTTTGAAGGGCAGAAAAGTCTTTCTCGATTTCACAAAAAATCCGTTTTCCATGGAGGAAATCGACTTTTCGCGGCTGTCCGCAGAAGCCTTTGAATATTTGCACCGTGCACAGGCTACCTTCGGTAAACCTATCGAACGACTGCAAAAAATGAATTCCCCCGCTATAGAGCTTTACCGTAGCTTTGGCGTGGATATATCGAAGGAGTACCTTGAGATAGCACTTTGCGCACAGCACAACAACGGCGGTATATCCGTGGATATGTGGTGGCAAAGCTCCGTACGCGGTCTGTTTTGTGCAGGTGAGTGTGCGGGGACACACGGCATCGCCCGTCCCGGCGGCTCTGCACTCAACGCAGGGCAAGTCGGTTCATTAAGGGCGGCTCAGTACATTGCCCGTAACGGAAACAAGCCTGTCGATGGCAGCACCTTCAGCGATGTGCTCGCGGAAGCTTCAAATAAGGTAAGGCTTGAACATTCCAAGCTAAGACACGGCAGGGACAATGCCGATGAGCTTATTTCTGCGGCGCAGAAGCGAATGAGCCGGGTTGCCGCTGCCATACGGATAACCGAAGAATTAGAGCCTGCAGCAAGTGAAGTTGCAGAGGAGCTTAATCGGCTGGCAGATTATCTTACCATAAGCGGTCCGTCTCGCATATATAAGTATTACAAGCTTCGTGATATACTCACGACCCAGCTTGCAGTGCTCAGCGCGATGATCAGCTATACACAAAGCGATGCTTCAAGCAGAGGCTCTGCACTGTATTATGATAAAAACGGGAAGCTTCGCCACGGACTTGAGGAAATGTTCCGTTTCAGCCTCAAGGAGGTCGGCACAGACACTATGATCAAAGAGACCTTCCTTACGGAAAGCGGATTTGAGTCTTGCTCAAGAAATGTCCGTCCCATACCCGACGATGACAGCTTTTTCGAAAACGTCTGGTCAGGCTTCCGTAAAAACGGTAATATTTATTGAATAAATAAAATCTATATTAGTCAAATACCGCAGCTCAAATTGAGTTGCGGTATTTGATTTTTTTAAAGCTTTGTGCCGCACACTTAAAAAAATAAATATTTTTTTCGCAAAAATCCGCTATTTTCGATTTTTGCTTACGTTAACAATACGTAAGCTGTAGTTTTATTGTGATTTATGGTATACTTATACTGTGGCTTAGTCTTATAAATTCGGAGAGGGAGGAAGAAATGGTCGATATAAACGAATACGAGCGTGTCGTGGAAGCCAGCCAAGCGCCGCTGTTCAAATATTGTTATTTCCGTCTCGGAAAAAGCCGCGAGCTGACCGAAGAGACCTTGGACGACGTCTTCCACGTGCTCTATAAAAAGTGGAGCACGCTGAACCTTGACGATAACCTTATGGGCTGGCTGTACCACGTGGCGGACCGCGAGATCAAACAGCACCTGCGAAGACACAATCTTTACTACAAAAGGTTCGAATCCTTAGAAGAAGCACTTGACGCGCGGCAACTCGAAAGTCTCGCATATACGGACGAATATTTTGATAAATCCGACATAGACGAAGAAGAATATTTCGACAAAATTGAAAGCGCACTCCCTGCGGAATACCGAAAAATATTCCGCTACAGATTTATTGAAAAGCACACCTTGATCGAAACCTCGGCACATCTCGGCATCCCCTACTCTACCCTTCGTCCGAGGGTGCTGAAGCTTGAGGAAATGATACGCGAAAAGGTCGCAGAGCTGTTTGAAAGGTAGATAACCCAAAATTACTGAGGAGGTGTAACGGATGAACCGAAGGCTTGAAGAAAAGCTTGCCGAATACGAAAAAAATGCCCCCATCACAAACGATGCGGAGCTACTCGCTTCCCTTAACGAAATTATAGATGAGCAGACGCGCCTTGCGCCGGAGGAAATGGATACCGACCTTCTTTCCGAGGCTGTGGATCTGGCGCTTTCCCTGGAGGGCGAGGACCTTTCTGAGCTCGCTGAGTTTTCCCGAAGCTTTGGAGAAAAGCATCTGGCGGCAGTACGAAAGAAAAAGGCAAAAGCCCCCGTTTTACTCAGACTCGGACGGCGGGGCATAGCTGTAGCCGCAGCAGTTGCACTTATACTTATGACGAGCGTTATCGGCTTTACTGCGGGCTTTGACTGGCTCGGCGAGCTGTACATGAGGATCGTTTCGGGAGACAACAAGGAGCTTATTGCCGCAAGCATAAGCAAGGAATACGACGATCTTTCGGACATGGTGCGTGAGTTTGAGCTGAAAGGCGTGCTCCTGCCGTATGACCTGCCCGTGGGACTTTCATATAAAAGAATCATAGCACAAAGAGCACATTCGAAGCCTATTGAAGGAGACGAGCTGTTCAGCTACAGCATATTTGACATAGCAATAATCGGTGAAGGCACGTATCAGGAGGTATATATCGAGAGCGAGAACCTCGGAAGCACGGCAGAGGGAGAACGCAAGACCCTCGGCGGCAGAGAGGTGACGTACTTTGTCGACGGCGTGCGCCATTTCGCATTTTTTGCCTGTGACGGCTACACATACACCGTCAGCGCAAGTGAATTTTATGAGCTTGAAGCGCTTATAACAGCCTTGAAATGATGTAAAAAGCATATTTCTTTGAGATTTTTTGAATTTTATTTGCAAAAATCCGCTATTTCCCGAAAATGGTTACGTTAACAGTACAAAGGACAGCGAAAAAACAAGAAATCAGGAGGGAATATGTTTTTTGCTACTTATAGGAATACGTTAAAGACGCTCGTCAGGTCGGCGCTGTTGTGGGTCATGTTCGTGCTGCTTTTAGCCGTTGCCATATATAAGGTATCTGTCCCGAACTACGGCATGGTGGTTGTTGAGAATGACATAATCATACGTGAGATAACCGACCTTGAGGACGAGTTTGAGATGACGCGCGGATCGTACGTTCAAGCGCTCAGGAACAACTTCGGTCACCTATCATATTATGCCGTACCGCTGTTCAGTATAGTATCAGTCATGCTTGTGCTGAGCCGTGACTGCAAGGACAGCTTCTTTGAGATCGAGAAGGCAGGCGGAGTCAAGCCGAGGACATATTTTTTCGGCAGACTTGCGGCTATCCTTACCGTGAACATCGTTCTCGTACTTGTTGCGGTCATGTTCCATAATCATCTGTACTGCATAACGCGAGACGTCATGGGTGATATGTCCATGAGCCTATGGGCGTATGTAAGCGAGACCTGTATTCGCGTGCTGAGGCTGTTTTTCTGCGGAATGCTTCCGGGAATGCTTTTCTATATCGGACTTACGTACATGGCAGGAAGCCTTTTCAAAAGCGGCTTCTTCGGGACGGTCGTCAGCTCATCTTGGGTACTGCTCGTTTATGCGCTTGGAAGGACGGCAGGCTTCAGAATGTCAACTGTCAATGACTTTCTCGATCCCCTTAATCACAAGTTCTATATGTACTGGGGATATTACGACACAGAGTGGTTTACCGAAAAGACGATACATAATCCTTGGTCTGCGGAAACCTTGCTGGTGCATACCGCTTTAGTCGTCGGAATCGCTGTCCTTGGGTTTGCCGTCTCCTACATATGTATAAGAAAAAGAAAGGTATAATAGAGAAGCTTATGAAAAAAGTACTTAGCTTTACTATGGCGCTTTTGATGCTGCTCGGCATCATCGCAAGCACAGCTTGTGCTGAATCAACTCTTCCCTTCACCGACGTGAAGATGACCTCATGGTACGCACCCGCTGTACTGACAGTACATTCGGCAGGTATCATGGAGGGTAAAGGCGAGGGTAAGTTCGCGCCGAATGCATCCATGACGAGAGCAGAGCTTGTGACTGTCCTCTACCGTATGTCGGGTGAGATCCTTTTTGGGGGTGCAGACAACCTTACATTCAGCGACGTTAAAAAGAACGCATGGTACGCTGAAGCCGTTGCATGGGCAGTGAGCAGCGAGCTTGCAACGGGATACCCCGACAACACCTTCCGTCCGAACAACCCAATCCTCCGTCAGGAGCTTGCGAAAATGTTCGTTTCCTTCCTGGATTACATGAAGATAACGAAGAAAGCTGCTCCTCTTGTAGACAGCTTTGCTGACAGCGCACGTTTCCCTGATTGGGCGGCAGAATACATAGAAGCTCTCCGCGAAACGGGGCTTATGGGCGGCGACGATGCAGGCAACTTCAAGCCGAAGGCAAAGGCGAGCCGCGCCGAGATCGCAACGGTAATAACGAGACTTATGCCGCTTATGGAAAATGAAGATGAAGGTAATAATGACGGTGGAAACAACAACAACAATAACGGAAATGGCGGCAGTACGGACTTTGTTCCACCGCCTGCACCCGAAAACTTTGAACTGTGCACGGAAGAAAAGGCTCCGAAGCCCTACTACATCCGCTTCCCCGAAGGCTACAGTGAAAGCTCAAAATATCCTCTCGTTATCTTTACTGCAGGAAGCGGAAGTGTAAGTATCAACAGCGTCGGCGCAATATTCCCAAGCGACAACAGCCCCACGCATGACAGCATCGTTATGATCCCTGCGGTAAGCACCAACGCCGATCTTGAAGGCTGTAACGATGTTATTGAATACGTAACGAAAAAGTACAGTGCTGACACCGAGAGAGTATATCTCCTTTCCACAGGTGAAAATGACGGAAACTTCTGGACATGGAAGATGCTTGAGAAGTCCCCTTCCGTAGTATCGGCGGTGCTTTACATCCACGGAGGAAGCAGTCCTGTGGGCGGAAAGTCCAACGGTGGTTACATACTTGAAGGCATGATCATTCAGCACTTTAGTGATGAGCTTCACGTTAGAAGGATCACCGACGAGGCACTTGCAGTGCTGCAAAACCTTCCGATATACTACCACCACTGCACCGATCAAAAAGAGTACACACCCAACGGTTACTTATATCCTAATTACGGCGAAATGCTTGAAGGTGGTTTTGAAGACGCAGGCATGAACAAGACCGTCATCGTCAATGACACAGGCTACCCCACCATATACGACGATTTTGCCGTAAGAAATAACGGTGCAGCCTTCGATTGGCTTTTTGCACAGAAACGTGAAACCAAGTAACATAGGAGACTAAAAATGAAAAATCTATTAGAAAAGCTCAAAGGCTTAACATCTGCCGAGAAAATCAGATACGGAGTCATTTCCCTGCTCGTTATCGCAATTGCCGTTACGCTTACTGTTACCATAGCAATGAACCGAAGCGAAGCCGAGGAAATGGAGCTTCCGGAAATAGAGCATGCAAACACCGACACCGATTTAAACTTTGATTCAGAGATCATTATCGACGTCGGCACAGACGCGGAAGCTGCTGCAGACGCAGACACCGAGTCAGAAAGCACCGCTGATGAAAGCGAGCCTTCTGAGGAAACCACGGAAACCACGGTTGCAGCAACTGAGAGCAATACCGAGAAGGAGACAACCAAGGAAACCGAAAAGGCAACCGAAAAAGAACCCTCCGATCCTCAGAGCACACCTTCGAAGGATGAGCCGAAGCCTGCAGAGACTACAAAAGCTCAGACTCAGGCAGAGCCATCCCCCATCGTAACGACCGAAACGCAAAAAACACCTGCACCAAAGCCTGCAGAAACTACCGCAAAGCAGACAGAAGCTGTTACAAAGCCCGTTGAAACCACCAAGCCTGCGGAAACCCCCAAACCTGTTGTGACCACGAAGCCTGCAGAAACTCCAAAGCCGATCGAAACCACTAAGCCCACACCCGTCACAAAGCCCGAGGAATCAAAGCCTCAGCAAGCAGGACAGTTTGTACTCAGGGATAAGAAATACGAGTATGAAGGCACTGACGTCTCCATCCTCCACGTTGAAAACAAGTCAAAAACAAACTACACTATAACAATCACCGGTACCTTCAAGGATGAAAGCGGCAACGTCCTCAAAAAGGAAAGCAAGACCTTCGATGGCTTCCCCGCTGAATGGAGCAACTACTTTATCTTTGATCCGGGCATTAAGTACAGCAGCATTTCCTATGAGCTGAAAGCAAAGGAGTTTAATGGGAATGCCCTTGCCGCAGGTATCTCCCCGGTAACAAAGTCATACTGCTCTATAAGCCAGCTATACGCGGACAGCAACAATAAGGTACATTTTTGGCAAGCGAACGATGACTGTAAGCTTATGGCGTGCGTTGTGGCACACGGTGAGCATAAATCCCTGACTTATCTCGGCGACAAGATGCTTCGTATTTACCGTCAATATGCCGTTATTGATAAATACGGAAATCTTATCGCTATGTCAGCTGTTGGCATGGATGGTAGTATTACGTACAACGAAGGCGGAGAGGATGGATATTCTGCCGTTTACCCGGTAATCGGCACGGGATATACTTATGCAGAACGAGACAAGTACGTCATGCCAGACTATCTCACAAGTATTACTTTCATACAGTCAATTATAGCTGTTGAAGAATATTAAAGTTTGAACTCCGCAAAGTGCAAAAGGTGACTGTATGCTGTTAAGATCATTAAAAAAATCCATATGGTTCTTCCCCGTGAGCCTCGTTTACCTTGTCTTCATTTCTAACGTATGGCATCCGGGGTACCTGATAACACCGCCAAGGCTTGTCGGATTCTTCGATTATGTAGAAATGTCAGTACCAATGGTGCTTATCGCTCTCTGTTCATTTACGCTCCCGAATCAATACGAAATAGAGCTGTCCCTCGTCTGCGGAACAAGCGCGGCAAAGCTGTTCTTTTCAAAGACGATCCCCATATTCTTATATACGCTTACTCCTGCTTATATAATTCTCGGGCTTTACAGCTTTATTCCGTATGAGGGACCTTACAAGCCGGTGATCCCGATCCATGTCCCCGATCACTTTAAGCTTTATACGGCTGTTTCTATATTCGTAACGGTGTTTTTCCTCTTTGCGCTGTTCTGCTTCTTCCGTGTCATCACAAGGAACTGTTATATTGCGATCTTCCCCTCAATGTTTTTCAATGTCTTATTTCAAGACCTGACGAAACGGATACAAAAAGGCGTAGAGGACATCGAAAAGTGCTTTATAGACCCCTTTATATCTGACTACATCCTCGGCAACACCGTTCCGAACGCCTACGCCGAGCAAATGGAAGGTATGGAGATAATGCGTAATGCGTGGACGTACAACCGCATCGGATTTTTCGCTCTTGGCGTAGTGCTGCTTGTCGTTACATATCTACTTCTCCGCCGCGAAAAGCTCCACAAGGGATTTGGGGATTGATATTTTGAAAGGATTATTTAGCCATGATCGAGATTAAAAACTTAACTAAAATCTATCCGTTAGGTAAGAAAAAAGCACTTGACGATGTTTCTTTTGAGATTCCCGAAGGTATTTTCGGTCTCATTGGACGTAACGGCGCGGGCAAGACCACCATTATGCGAATCATAGCAACCGTTATGGATCAAACAGACGGTACGATATATTTTGACGGCAAGGAGCTGAAATCAAACCGAGCGGAGTTTCGAAAGTCTCTCGGATACCTTCCCCAAAGCACAAAGCTCATGCCGAGACTGAATATCGTAGAATTCCTTGACTACGTTTGCATCATGAAGGGCATCAAGGACAAGAAAGTTCGCAAAGAGAAGATCGCAAACGCCATTGAAA
This sequence comes from Clostridia bacterium, assembly GCA_017481265.1. Classification (GTDB taxonomy): domain Bacteria; phylum Bacillota; class Clostridia; order Oscillospirales; family CAG-272; genus RUG11130. The sequence goes on along the minus strand of JAFUPK010000133.1, from coordinate 3,462 downwards.
CTGTCGGTCTTGTGGGCGAGGAAAAGAAGCGACTCGGTAACTACTCCGGCGGTATGCTCAGAAGAGCGGGAATCGCACAGGCGATCATAGACGAGCCGAAGGTGCTCATCATTGACGAGCCTACAACGGGTCTCGACCCCGAGGAAAGACTTTACTTCCTCAATCTTCTCTCCCGAATCGCGGTAGGACGGACGATCATCTTCTCCACTCACATCACCGCAGACATCGAAAACCTCTGCCGAAACATCTGCATCCTTGAAAAAGGACAGGTGAAGTACGTAGGTGATAAATCTGACTTTATCGACGGCATCAAAGGCAAGCTTTGGGAACATTCAGGCACACCCGAGGATGAAGCAATGCTACGGCGCGATGCGATTGTTACATCAGTTGCTTACGTTGACGGTGTAGCAAAGGTGCGTTATGTCGCGGACGGTCAGCTTACCGATTCCGTAACGGTTGAGCCGACACTTGAGGACGCATATATTCATGCGCTGGGTGGAGTAAAGAGATAAAACGCATAAGTAAAACTCCTTTTATCACGGTTGGTGATAGAAGGAGTTTTGAATTATTTATTATTTCTGTAAATCAAGTAAGAACTGTATCTCTGCCTTGACTCTCTCCATGAACGCCGCCTTTTCCGCCTCGGTGTCACCGGGGATGTTTTCAGGCTTCAAAAGTCCGTTGTTGCAGCTTGCCGCAGGCACGTCGAATAATTTACAGTACAGTGTCAGCGCGGCGCAGTACGCCATAAGCGGTGTCGGGTGTATGTAGTCGGGGAATGTATTCTTCAAACTTTCAAGCCCAAGCTCGGGCTCAAATGCCGCGAGGTCAGAAACATAGATATGCTCAAAGCCGTACTGCTCGCGGATTATCTCCTTTGCCTTCAAGAATGCTTCGTTAGTGGACTGACGTTTGCTACCGTCAAATCCTACGTACTCGTCATACTTCATAAGTCCGCTGCTGATATTGCATGAGTAGGAATAGTAGTCAGTACTGTCACCGAACAGCTCAATAAATCTACCCATTATGTTCTCACCGCGGCAGAACGCAGATCCTCCAATGTGGTAGGTCTCATTTAGTTCCTGAAGCTCGGTATTTTCTCCAATGAAAGGATATCCACCGCCGTACTCCTGGAAGATCACTATATCTGCATTACGGCACTGATCTGCCCAAGGCTTGATATTTCCAAACAGCAGCAGGTGATCTTTTAGATAATAACCGTTCTTTGAGAAATCTGTACTCTTAACAGCACCCTCTGAGATCGCTTCAAAATGACCTGCGGTATTTTGACAAAGAGTGATACTGTTTCCGATAAATACTACGCTGAGCTTATCGTTCTCGGCGGTGTCCTTTTCGGCACTTGTGCTGAACCTTTCGATCATCGCCGCGGCTTCCGCGCGGGTGATCTTCGCAGAAGGATCGAACACATTCCCTTCCCTGCCGTTTATGACCTCAGCGCGGAACATGACAGTTACAGCGTCGCGGGCGTATGCGGGAATCTTTGCGATATCCGAAACATCTCCACTTCGCTTTTCGGGAAGGACGAGGGAGGCGAAAGCCATATACCTGTACAGTATTGCGGCAAACTCAGCTCTTGTGATGTCGCCGTTTGGAACGAAGGTGGTATCTGTGCGACCGTTCACGATCTCGACGGAATACGCCCACTTTACGGCGTCGGTGTACCATGTGCCGTTTTTAACATCGGCAAAGGGATTCTCGGCATCTTCTGCGACTGTACCTTCTGTCATTCGGTAGAGGATAGTCACCGCCATTGCACGCGAGAGTGTGGAGTTTGGTTCAAAGCGAGTGTCCGATGTGCCGTTCATAATACCGTTTTCGTATACGTAGCTTACGTTTTCAAAATACCATGCCTTCTCTTTCACATCCACAAAAGGGAGAGAAACGGCACTTACAGAAATCAATACAGTTCCAATAAGTATAACTACTGCAAGAAGTGCTGATATTATTTTTTTCATAACGCAACTCCTAATATCAGAATTACGGTACTTCCGATATATCGTTTATACGTTCGGAAGCTTTACAAATACCAACTACGGCAGTGCAGCCATCCTTTAATACCTCGGGCATAATGAAATCCGTATACTTGACATCGTAAGTAATGTATCTCGATCTGTAACCGGTACTCTTGTAGGGATAGGTACCTATCTTGAAGCCATTATCCCCAGTGTCTATCCAGAAGATCTCCCCGTTTTTATCAAATAAAACAAACTGAGCGCTGTAATACATATATCCGGAAAAGCTGCTGAGCACTCGGAAGGACATATTAAGCTGGGCGCGTGGTACTCTGCCCTGATTCAGATCATGTACGTCCTCCTGTACGGTGACCTCGGCAGTAGTACCGCAGGTGAAATACTGTAAATATGCAGGGCCCTTATAGTTTGAGGTCTCTACCTCATATGTAAATGTTTCGAACTTGATTCCCGGGTTAAATACCACGTAGTTCCTGTAGTTTGCGGGGAAGCCTTCGACATAGTGGTTCTTTGCGGTGATCAGCTTTCCGTTTGCATCGTGGAACTTCGCTTTTATGGTAATGTTAAGGTGCTTGCTCGTCTGATTCTCTACGTTGAGGATCATTACGTTTGTACCTTGATAATCGTATTTCTTTTCTTTAATTACGATCTTTCCCGTAGTGGGAATAGCGTCGGTTATGATAGGGTCGTAGATAGGATTCTCGATCTTATCCTTCGGACACTTCACAAAGCGTTCGATAATTGTGGCGGCTTCCGCACGGGTAATCTTCGCGAACGGATCGAATACTCCACCGTTTTTGCCCTTGATGATCTCAGCTCTGTACATAGTTGCGACCGATGCATATGCCCAGAAGGGGATATTATCACTGTCAACAAAATCACCATAACGTATATCGGGGAATATGTAGTGTTTTGAATCGGCGTAACGGTTGAGAATTGTCGCAAACTCTGCTCGGGTTATATCACCGTTTGTATCAAAAAATGTATCTGATTTTCCTTTGACGATGCCATTCTTGTATGCCCACTTTACGGCATCAGTATACCACTGACCCTTCTCTACATCCGTAAAAGGAAGGCTGACATCCGAAACGGATGGGCTGTCTGCAACTCTATAAAGAAGCGTTACGCCCATTGCGCGTGTGAGTGAAGCTTTGGGCGAAAATTTTGTGTTTGAAGTGCCCTGCATAATGCCTTTTCCAGAAACATAGTCCACGCTGGAGTAGTACCAGTCGGAGGATTTTACGTCGGAAAATTTTGCGGCGTTTACTGTGATTGCTGTTGAAAGCAGTATCACTGCCGATAAGATAAGCGAAATCAGTTTTTTCATAAGAATCTCCATTCCAGCCTACGGCTGCACAAAAAATTATGAAACAAACACGTGTCTGCGAAGCAGACAAAAATCGGACTTTTGATTTTTAGTGTTTGTTTGCGCGTGAAATCGCTGAAGTTTCGGTTAAAACTATTTGAACTT
>JAFUPK010000132.1 GCA_017481265.1 Clostridia bacterium | reverse complement strand
TGCTCCGCAACAAAAATAAAGGAAAAAGATCACGTGCATCCGTAGCCATACACGGTTCTAAAAGCCTTCGCTTCACGTAACCACTGTTTCTGTAGGGGCTACCCTATGTGGTAGCCCGTCTAACGCTTCCCGCCATACGGTATGGCTGTCCCCCTTGCGTATTAAGCAATAGTTAGAACATGATTAGCATTTTCGAATATCATCATATCCGACTTCTTTCGTTAAAGAAGTCAGAATCAAGAAAGCCTTCAGGGGGTCGCTCATCGCGCCGCACCCCCAGAAGCTTGCCCCCTCGGCTTCGCGGCGCAAAATTTTCCCGTGGGATTCTACAAATCCCACTCTGTTTGTCTCTTGAAATGCGGTATAGGCGGTGCAAGATGCACGTGCTTCTCTCAAAATGAAGCAATCGCGCCGCGGGACGTTCGTGCAGTGTGCTGACATACACGGTTCCAAAAGCGGCGGCTTTACGGTGCGGCTACTGCGATATTTTATTTACCATTGTAGGGGCGACCATTGGTCGTCCGAAAACGTACGCCTCACGCCATACGTTACAGTTACCGCCTTTCCTCATCCCCAACCACACATTTTCATTTTCTTCTGAAAATGAAAATATTTCACATTCGTCAAAGACGAATATTTCATACGCGAAGCGTATTTCACATTTTCGCAGAAGCGAAAATATTTCACATTCGTCAAAGACGAATATATCCTCATTTCAGGGAATTTATCTTTTCGAATGCGTCGCGCATAACTTTTTCGCGGTTGAGGCAGTGCATATAGATCATCTTCGGGCGGTCAGACTCCCCGATAGCGTAGGTCCAGTCGCCTCTGATCCTCGGCGCGTCCATGACTTCAAGATCGAACGCCTCCGGGATCGACAGAACGGCAGGTCCCGCAATATCCCAGAATACGTGCCACCATGTATTCGGCTTTTCGGCATACTCAATATCGCATGAGGACGGCAGATCGTCGCGGAAGAATCGGTCGATGGGGTGATCTCCCGTGAAAGCCTCATCAAGGTTGCACTTGTTTCCGATAAGCACCTGTGTGCCGTGACCCACATCACCGATGGCGGGGAGAAGCACCAGCGGCACACCGCAGCTCAGCACGTACTGACCTGCCTTCGGATCCTGACCGAAGTTGAACTCGCCACCCGCGCCGTTCTCAAGGCAGTTACAGCCCACCCAGATAACGCAGAGCTTCTCCTTGATATCGGGCGCAAGCATGATGGCAGCGGCAATATTGGTGATGGACGCGAGGGCGATGACGTACACGATCTCGTCGGACTCCCTCGCTGTTTTTATGATGTTCTCAACAGCGGGAGCCATATCAGCTTCGCGCATGGTTTCGTCGTTGACTGTGAGCGGTGCGGCACAGCCCTTGTAGGCAGGCACATCACGTCCGATAACGGAGAGAAGGTGCAAAATTTCCGCGTAGCTTTTCTCCATGCCGTCCTTGAATCCGTCGCATCGCGGGTTGTTGAAAAGCGTTGCATTTACGGAGACCGTGTTAAGTTTTATGCATCCGATGGCATAGGCGATGGCGTACTGGTCGTCCATCTCGTTGTAGGTGTCGGAGTCCACGATCACCTTTTTCACTCTGTCTGAGCGTATGTCGTCAAGGATCTCATAGATGGTCATACTGTTTTTATCCTTTCTTTGCTTTTAGAGTCTTTCTGTTTTCCGTTCCCGTATTCGGGCATATTTATACAAAATAATGATACCATTTTACGGCTGTTTTGTCAATAGGACGAAGAAAAGCGGTTAAATATTGTTGATTCCTTCTTTCCTATCTGTTGACAAAAGAAATATTATACTTTATAATAATATGTAGAGGGGTCATCCCCAATTAGAAATCATCCTGATGAGAGGTCATAACAATGAAAAACATTACAAAGAAGCTGTTGTCCTTCCTTCTTGCGGCGGCAATGCTCGCATCTCTTGTGCTCTTCAACGTTTCTGCGGAAGAGCCGATCGCGGCATCTGACGACAAGTTTGCCGACGGACATTTCAAGGTGCTCTTTATCGGAAACAGCGCCTCCGACGACGCTACCGATTCCGGTTACCAGAAGGACAGTAAGCTCTACGAGATCATGAAGGCCATGGTCGGCGACTCCTGCAAGATCGACATCGGTCTCTGCTGGAGCGGCGGTAAGACTCTTGCTTGGCACGCAACCGTTGCCGAGACAGGAAACGGCGAGTACACCTTTATGTACCATGCTGACGGCGACGAGTGGAAGATCCTCAGCGCATCATGCTCTGCGGATGCACTTAAGTACACCGACTGGGACGCTGTAGTGATCCAGCCCTGGGGACTTGAGGTCACAAAGGGTAAGGCTACCTACGCCAACAACGAGTCTCCCGATTTCGTTGAGCTTGAAAACTCCGTTCCCTATATGCTTGACCACGTGGCGACAAATGCTCCCACAGCGGACATCTACTACTACCACATCTGGGCTACCACCCACGACTATCAGAATCTTGACGCAGAGCGCAAGAATTATGAGGCGATCTGCAAGTACACACGTCTTGCAGAGACCTACAAGGGTACAAAGACCGGCGCTACATTCACAGGCGTAGTTCCCGCAGGTGCGACAGTTCAGGCGCTTCGCGGAACATACCTCGGTCTTCTTGACGTGAACAACGATGTTTCCGTCATCGACCACACCACAGACCCTCAGATGGGACTCCAGCGTGACGGCGTGCATATGTCCTTCTGCATCGGACGTTATGCCGTAGGTCTCACCTTCGCTGAGAAGCTCATCCCTGCTGACAAGCGCGTGGACGGCTACACTCTTCCTCCGCTGCGCACCTCACAGGTTGCAGGTGAGCTGCCCGACGATTATCTTGAGCTTATCGAGCTTGCAGTTGACGCGGCATACGAATCCGCGGCTGAGACCGGCAATAACAAGTACAACGTAGCTCCTCTCACCGGTCGTGAAAAGTCTCCCCTTGAGACCGCAAAGGCAGAGATGGAAGCGTTCACCTACAGCTTTAATTATGCAGCTGATGCTGCAGCTCTTGAAAAGCTTTGGGAAGAAAATATTTCTCAGGGTACCAGCGTTGACATAAAGGCTGACGTTACTCTCACATCAAGCTATACAGCTCCCGCAGAGGGCGAGAGCGTTGAAGTCACCACAAACGTTACCTTCACACACGGATATCACATGACTCCTGCTACGGCAAGCATCAAGGCTGTCGTCACGAAGAAGGTTAAGCTGAACGTTTCGTCAGTGGACGGTGATTACATACATTCCAAGCCCGAGGTCGAGATCAAGGCAGGAAGCTCGGTGAATATCACTCCAGCACCCGATTATGGATATTCTGTCGGTGACTATACGGTAAACGGAACTATCATCAGTACAGAAAGCGGGGATAAGATCGCTGTAAAAGCTGATTACGGATGCTATATCAGCGACTATAAGATAAACGGCGAGAGCATCGGTGCAGTAGATAACTATGTTATTGAGAACATTACCGAGGACATCAACATCGAGGTCATTTTTGATTCCGTCCTTCCCTTTATAGACGTACCGTATACGAGGTGGTTCCACAGTGACGTATTGTTCGTATACACCCACGGACTTATGAACGGCATCAATGAGGATTTCTTCCAGCCTTATACCGCAATGAACCGCGCAATGCTCGTTACGGTTCTTTGGAGAATGGAGGGTTCTCCCGCTCCTAAGGGTAAGACTCCCTTCACAGACCTGAAGCAGGCATGGTACAAGGATGCAGTAGCTTGGGCATACGAGAATGAGATCGTAAAGGGTATGACTGAGACCACCTTCGAGCCTACCGGCGAGGTTATCCGCGAGCAGATGGCGGCGATCTTCTACAGATACGCACAGTACAAGGGACTTGACATCACCGAGAAGGCTGACATCAGCACCTTCCCCGATGCGGGCAGAGTACGCGACTATGCGAAGGATGCTATATCCTGGGCAAATGCGGCAGGTCTCATCACGGGTAAGAAAGAGGGAGAAAAGATTCTCCTTGCACCTCGCGTAAGCGCGAACAGAGCTGAAGTCGCGACTATCCTTAACAGATTCTGCGAGAAATATTAAGATAAAATTGGGAAGGCAAGCCTTCCCAATTTTTTATCGGAAACGATATGCGAAGAATGAATATATTCGGCTGTGCCGAGCCTCACGCCATACGGTGCGGCTGTCCGCGATTCTCCATTCCCACGGTAGGGGGCGGCGCCATCGACGCCCCATTCGAACGTCTCTCGCCGTATGGTACGGCTGTAACCTCACGTACAAATCTATGGTAGGGGAGTAGCTTGCTGCTCCCCTTCAAACGTCTCCCGCCATACTGTGTGGCTGTAACCCCACGTTTGAATCAATATGTAGAAAATGCTTCGCATTTTCGAATCTCATCTTATCCGACTTCTTTCGTGAAAGAAGTCAGAATCAAGAAAGCCTTCATAGGCGGTTCATCACGCCACCGCCTAAAGAAGCTTTACCGGGCTTCGCGGTGCAAAATTCTCCCGCAGAACCGCGAAAGTCTCATAAAGCGAAACGGTATTGTCACCTCTTTCGCGCTTTTCCTGCTCCGTTAGCTTCTTGAAATGCGGTGTAGAC
>JAFUPK010000131.1 GCA_017481265.1 Clostridia bacterium | reverse complement strand
TCTCTGTAGGGGCACCAACGCAATTGCGTTGGTGACGTGTTTCGCGAAGCGAATACACCGGCGACACCCGTGTGTGCGTCCCGTCGTACACCTTTCGCCGTACGGTGCGGATGTAACTTTACGTAACGGGAGACCACAGGTCTCCCCTACGGCGGTTCTGAATTTTCCACTGTAGGGGCGACCATCGGTCGTCCGTTCGAACGCCTCACGCCATACTGTGCGGCTGTAACTTAGGAACCATCGGGGGCACCGAAGTTTCCTCGCCGCAAGCGGCTCACTTCCTTGGCTGAATCTTTATTTTTGTTGCTACGCAACAAAAATAAAGGAAAAAGACAACGTGCATCCGCAGCCATACACGGTTCTAAAAGCGTTGGGATAACACCACGGCTGCCCGCGATATTTTATTTCCACTCCGCACATTTTCAATAATATCCAATTTCGTCTCCGCCGAAATTGTTCCGACATTATTCATTATTCACTTCAAAAAATACGGCACAGCCAAAGAGGCTGCACCGTATCGTTCACAACAATTTCCAAAGCACGCCTTCGGGCGATCCCTTACTGATTAAAACTCAGGGAATACGTCTGCTGCTGCAGGAGCTTCCGGCTCGGGATCCTTCTGACGGGGAGCCTTAAGCTGTGCATCACCGACATCAACATTGTTGGGGGTAATAACGTATGCGTTGGTAGCGATCTTCTTGATAGATCCGTCGATGGAGTAAGCAACGCCGGAAAGGAAGTCGATAAGGCGGCGTGCTGTCTCCTTGCTTGTATTCTCGAGGTTGAGAACTACTGTACGCTTGTTGAGAAGGTGGTCTGCGATCTGAGAAACGCTGTCGAACTGCTGAGGCTTTACGACCTTCATCTCGAGAGCAGTGCCTGCTCCGGAGAGGCTGATGCCGCCCATGCCGCCGATGTTACCTGCGTTGCCCATGTTGCCGATGTTGGACTGGTTCATGCCTGCAGGCTGTCCCATGCCCATCTGATCGTCCATCATGCCGCCCTCGTAATCATCGAAGTTATCATAGTAGTCATCCTCATAGTTGTCATCGTATCCGCCTGCGCCGGTAACGTTTTTGATTCTGTCCATAAGTCCCATAGTAATCTCCAATCTGCCGCAAGGCGGCACTTTAATAAATAAATTTAATTAAGTATTAGACGGCTGCCCGTCTGTGAGATGTCATGCTCTAAGAGAGCTCTTTTACGGGTACTGTCTGCGTCCGAACACGGCGCTTCCGACCCTGACGAGAGTGGCTCCCTCTTCAATGGCGAGCTCATAGCTGTCGCTCATACCCATTGACAAAATATACTCTCTTATATTATGCGGTTTTTTTTCGAAATTGTCAATAAAAATCGAATAAGTTTCTCTAAAATATTTTCTGAGAACGCTTTTTTCGACCCCTGCAGGCCCCATTGTCATGATTCCGCGCACATTTACCGAGCCAAAAGCCTCGGCGGCGGCAACAGCTTCAGCCACCTGCTCGGGGAAAAAGCCGCTTTTCGCCTCTTCGCGTGCGCAGTTTACCTCAAGGAGAACATCCTGAACGATGCCGCACTTTTTCGCCACGCGGTCGATCTCGGAGATAAGACGCATACTCGATGCCGAGTGGATCAGCGGGCAACGTCCCACTATCCCGCGCACCTTGTTGGTCTGCAGATGTCCGATAAAGTGATAGCCGTCAAGATGTGAGCTGACCGCGTCATATTTCTCGGAAAACTCCTGAACTCTGTTTTCTCCCGCCAGTCGAAGTCCCAGCTCATCTGCGGCAAAGACGATCTCCTCTGCGGGGACGGTCTTTGTGGCGCCGAGGAGCGACACCTTGACACCTTCGCCGCGACGCCTCTCCGCTTCGGCGATGTTCTCGCAAACGGAGAGAAAATTGTCTCTGATTACAGCTTGTCTTTCAGTCATAAAATGACAAAGCCCCTTTCCTCACGGGAAATTCGGCATTTGCCGTCCGCAAAAATATATACACCTTTATTATACCTCAACGCGCACGAAAAATCAAGTCCTTTATGCGATAATTTTATCCGCCCGGTCGTGCTTCTTACGCTCAGCCGCCCATAACGAGCATTTTTGCATACGAGAGGTGCTCGCGCACCCATGTGGTAAAGAGGTACGCCTTTCTCGGGGAGTCAGCCTTTATGAATCTCGCATCGACACCCTCCCGGGAGCACATGAGGCTGATGCGCGGGATGTGCGTATCGGAGGATATGCAGATGATGCGTCTGTGGTCGAGGCTCTCCTTTTCCATAAGGGACACGGAAAAGCGGATGTTTTCTATGGTATTTGAAGCCTTATCCTCTGATAAGATACGCTCGGGGGAGATACCGCGGGATATAAGATACCGCTTCATGGAGGCGGCCTCGGTCTCCGGCTCATCCGGACCTCTGCCTCCCGTGACGATGCAGATGCCGTTCGGGTCACGCTCCAGTGCGTCAACAGCGGCATCGAGGCGTGCGGCAAGAGTCGCGGTGGGGCCGGACTCCTTTATTTTAGCGCCGAAAACGATATACACGCGCTCCTCGTTTGCGGGCAAGCTGTCCATATCGGCAACGGGTGAAAGGTAGATATAGGAAACGAGGGCCGCGAAGGTGACAGTATACAGGATAAAGAGCACGCACATGACCCCTTTAAGCGGTACATATGCTTTTTTCAGTGCCGTCCTCAGTCTTTTACGGAAGATAAACGGCAGTGCGGTAAAGGCGATCATAAATGTGGTGGCGAAATAAGGGAGGATCGCTTCGGGGGAGAAGATCAGCTTTACAAAATAAGTAAAGAAGCAGGTGAAAACGAAGCCGCCGAACACGGCATAGAGTCTCGAAAATATTTTATCTGTCCTTGACATTGCAGAACTCCGGTATATGCGTTATTTTAATTAGTATAGCACAAATTCGTGCTGCAAGGTGGTTTTTTTATAAAAATCAATGGAACGTTTTTTCCTATTGAAGATAATACAAGAGTATGATATAATAATAGGTAATAAGTAAGAGTGAAAAGTGAAGAGGTTCGGTGCATTTTCGGCGCGGTCGAAAATATTCGGGATATTTTTTATTCACTTATCACAGAATACCGTATCCGTATTTCAAAGTAAATTTTGCTGACCGCAGATCACATTGTCTGCGTCTGCTCTAAGAAAGGAATATATCATGAAAAAATTTCTATCCCTCATCCTTGCCGCAGTCATGCTTACGGCGACACTGCCCGTGATCGCGGCTGAAAGCGATCTCCCCTTCACCGACGTAGGGGCAAAGAAATGGTACTACGATGCCGTTGCCACAGCTTACACAGAAGGCATCATGCAGGGCAAGACAGACACCACCTTCGCTCCCATGGAGAATATGACAAGAGCACAGCTCGTCACCATCCTCTCCCGTCTCGTCTTTGCTGACACCGCAGGCAAGGGCGCCTCTCTCACCTTCACCGACGTAAAAGCCAAGGCTTGGTACGCCGATGCTGTGGGCTGGGCTGTTGAAAAGGGACTTGTAACAGGCTACGAGGACAACACCTTCCGTCCCAACGCCAACGTCCTGAGGCAGGAGCTTGCTGTTCTCTTTGCAAGATTCCTCGATTTCTACTTCATCGAGCTTCCCGAGGAGAGCACAGCTACTCTCGCGGACAGCAAGAAGTTCCCGAAGTGGGCGGCTGATTCCATAAACAAGCTCTGCCTCACGGGACTTGTAGGCGGCGACCAGAACGGCAAGTTCAATCCCAAGGCTTCCGCAACCCGCGCCGAGATCGCAACCATACTCACCCGTTACCTCACCGCTTGCGAAAAGGCTCCCGATCCCATGACCAAGCGCCTTGAGAACGCCGGCAAGATCGCAGGTAACGGAACTATGATGTTCCTCCACTTCAAGGACTCATATGATATCGAGAACGATTACATCGAGAATATGTTCCTCACCTACCTCGGACTTGATGTGACTAAGTACACTCTCGTTGACTTCTCCGCAGAGGAGCTTGAGCAGATGAAGGAGCAGATCCGCAAGACCGAGGACGAGTCCTTCTTCATCTACCGCACCAAGGTGACTGTCACCAACACCGTGACAGGCAAGTCCACTCCCGAGACAAGCATCACCTTCCGTGCCATCAACACCGTACGTCCCTTTGAGTTCGTTGATCCCGATCTCTTTGAATCCGGTATTCCCGAGGACTATTACAGCGGAATGATCGAGGAATCTCTCTATAACGAAGGCGACCTCGGCAGACTTGACAAGTTCTTTGACAAGCTGGAAGCAGGCGAGGATGTCACTGTATCCTACATCGGCGGCTCCATCACAGAGGGCGCAGGTGTCAGATACCGCGAATACTGCTATGCTCAGCTTGCAACCAACTACCTCACAAAGCACTATCCCGATGCAAATATCACCCACAACAACGCAGGTATCAGCGGAACTCCCTCATCCTTCGGCAACATCCGCGTTCAGAAGGATGTACTTGCAAACGATCCCGATATCGTATTCGTTGAGTTTGCGTGCAACGACAGTCAGGGTAACGAATACCACTTTGAGACCTATGAGTCACTTCTCCGTACTATTCTCGGTTACAAGGAGGATATTGCTGTAGTTATCATGCTCAGCTTCGGCGGAACTATCCCCGACGGTCCCAACCGTTCCTTCCACAAAGAGCTCGGTAAGCGCTACGGCATCCCCGTTGTCGACGTACACAACCCCGTGCTCCGCGCCATAAACGACGGACACTTCACGTCGGAAGAGTTCGTTCCGGACGGAGTACATCCCGGCGAGTTCGGTTACGGTATCACAGCGCAGATGATCACCCATATGTACGAGACTGCACTGGAAAAGAGAAAGACCGCTACCGAGGATGAGCTTAAGGTAACAGACGTCAAAACTGTGGAGCCCGTTACCTCCGTAAGATATGAGAACGTACAGTTCCTTGACAAGTCAAACTTCACTCCCGACAGCCTCGGAAGCTGGGATTCTCCCAACGCGAAGCCCATGATGACCGCGGACGGCTGGAGATTCGCAAAAGGCAAGGGTAACAAGCCCTTTGAGTTCACTGTGACAGCGAAGAACATCTTTGTTTCCGTGTTCCCGAAGGATGCAAGTGTCGTATTTGAGGTCACTATAGACGGAGGTGCGCCTGTGCTTGCTTACATAACCGATGAAACTCTGCTTCTGACAACTGATACTGCAGCCGAGCACAAGGTAACTATCCGCATGGCGGAAGGTTTTGAAAGCAGCGATGCTGAGATCTACGGTATCGGATATAATTGACGAATCTGACATATCCCGCACTAAGGTCTTGCAAAAATAATTCCACGGTAGGGGAGAGACCTCCCCTACCGTTCAAACGCCTCACGCCGTACGGTGCGGATGTAACCCTTACGTACAAATCCCTGTAGGGACAGGCGTCGCTGTTTGCGTAGCAAACAATACTGTCCGTCGTACGCATCTCGCCATACGGTATGGCTGTAACCCTTGCGTACAAATCTATGGTAGGGGAGTAGCTTGCTGCTCCCGTTCTAACGCCTCTCGCCATACGGTATGGCGTAAGAACCATCTCAAACGCCGAAGTTTCCTCGTCGCAAGCTCCTCACCTCCTTGGCTGAATCTTTATTTTTGTTGCTCCGCAACAAAAATAAAGGAAAAATACAACGTGCGGTTTGCTGACATAAACGCTTCTGAAAGCGTTAGAAAAACACCACGGCTGTTGCGGTATTTTATTTATCATTGTAGGGGCGCCAACGCAATTTGCGTTGGTGACGTGTTTCGCGAAGCGAATACACTGGCGACACCCTTTGGTCGTCCGAAAACGTACGCCTCACGCCATACGGTATGGCTATAACCTTGCGTACAAATCTATGGTAGGGAAGTAGCTTGCTGCTCCCGTTCAAACGTCTCTCGCCATACGGTATGGCTATAACCTTACGTATGAATCAATATGTAGAAAATGCTTCGCATTTTCAAATCTAATCATATCCGACTTCTTTCGTGAAAGAAGTCAGAATCAATAAAGCCTTCAGGGGGTCGCTCATCGCTCCGCACCCCCAGAAGCTTGCCCCCTCGGCTTCGCGGCGCAAAAATTCCCCGATGGATTCTACAAATCCATCTCCGTCAGCTTCTTGAAATGCGGTGTAGGTTAAGGAGATGCACATACATCCCTCAAAATCCCGCGATCGCACCGCAGACGGCGTTCGGCTTGCTGACATACACGGTTCTAAAAGCGTTAGGAAAACATCATGGCTGTTGCGATATTTTATACCCTGCCCACACATTTTCATTTTCCTTAGAAAATGAAAATATTTCACATTCGGCAAAGCCGAATATTTCATACGCGAAGCGTATTTCATATTTTCGCAGAAGCGAAAATATTTCACATTCGGCGTAGCCGAATATGTAACCTACGATTTACGAAATCAAGCTGACTGCAGATCACATTGTCTGCGTCTGCTTCACGAAAGGAATCCCATCATGAAAAAATTTCTATCCCTGATTCTTGCCGCAGTCATGCTTGCGGCGGCGCTGCCCGTGATCGCGGCTGAAAGCGATCTCCCCTTCACGGACGTAGGGGCTAAAAAATGGTACTACGATGCCGTTGCCACAGCCTACACAGAAGGCATCATGCAGGGCAAGACCGACACTGCCTTCGCTCCCATGGAGAATATGACAAGAGCACAGCTCGTCACCATTCTCTCCCGCCTTGTCTTTGCTGACACCGCAGGCAAGGGCGCCTCTCTCACCTTCAGCGACGTAAAAGCCAAGGCTTGGTACGCCGATGCTGTGGGCTGGGCTGTTGAAAAGGGACTTGTAACAGGCTACGAGGACAACACCTTCCGCCCCAACGCAAACGTCCTGAGGCAGGAGCTTGCTGTTCTCTTTGCAAGATTCCTCGATTTCTACTTCATCGAGCTTCCCGAGGAGAGCACAGCTACTCTCGCGGACAGCAAGAAGTTCCCGAAGTGGGCGGCTGATTCCATAAACAAGCTTTGCCTCACGGGACTTGTGGGCGGCGACCAGAACGGAAAGTTCAATCCCAAGGCTTCCGCAACCCGCGCCGAGATCGCAACCATCCTCACCCGTTACCTCACCGCTTACGAAAAGGCTCCCGATCCCATGACCAAGCGCCTTGAGAACGCAAAGGTCATTGCCGGCAACGGAAGCATGGCTGTCATCGGCTTTGATGACTCTTACGATGTAAACAACGATTATTTCTCTGAGACCTTCCTCACCTCTCTCGGACTTGACGCGTCAAAGTACAGCGTTTCTCCCCTTGACGATGAAGCTCTCAAAAGTATTACGGAACAGCTGCAAAAGACCGAGGACGGCAAATTCTTCCCCCTCCGTCTTGAGCTTGCCATCACAAATAACGAAACCGGCGAGTCCACCGAAGCAATGGCGGTCTCCTTCAGAATGTACAATTACGTTCACGTTATGGAATTTATTGATCCCGATGCATTCGATCCCGACTACGGCGAAGGCTATCTCGATGCCATGAAGGACGAGGCGCTCTGTAATGTGGGAGAGATCGGCCGCTTCAAGACCCTTTTTGACAAGCTCAGCGCCGGAGAAGAGGTCACCGTTGCGTACCTTGGCGGCTCTATCACCGCAGGTACAGGCGCAAGAAACGATTACTGCTTCGCTCAGCAGACCACCAACTACCTTGTAAAGCACTTCCCCGACGCTAAGATCAATCACGTCAACGCAGGAATCGGCGGAACACGCTCCGACTTCGGAGGGATCCGTGTAAACGATGATGTTCTCTCTCACAGCCCTGACACGGTGTTCATTGAATATGCTGTAAACGATGCATGGCCGGGAGACGACTACATCCGTGAGGCTCTCGAAAGTCTCCTTCGCACCGTGCTGGGTGCAGAAAGCTCTCCCGCGGTAGTGCTTATTATATCCTTCAAGGGTGATATGGAATACGACCCCAACAACAGCACCTTCTTCAAGGATATCGGCAAGCACTACGGCATTCCCGTTATCGACGTACACAACCCCGTTCTTCGCGGTATTAACGACGGAAAGTACACCTTTGACGAGTACGTTCCCGACGGAATCCACCCTTCCGCCTTCGGCTATTCACTTATGGCAAGCCTTATCACGAATCTCTATACTGTAATCGAGGAGAAGCTTGAGAGTGCAAGCGCTGACGAGCTTAAGGTGACACCCCTTTCCGACATCAAGCCCATGCAGGGAGCAAGATACGAGAATCTTACTTTGCTCAATCACACGAATTTCACTCCCGACAGTCTCGGCGGATGGACGGATGACTACACAAACAAGTTCCACAGCCTTGACGGATGGCAGCACAAGCCGGCTATGGGTAATGAGGCATTTGAGTTCACGCTGACAGCGAAGAACGTGTTCCTCTCCGTAACCCCCAATAACACCTCCGCTTATTTTGACGTAAGCATTGACGGAGGCGAGAGCTTCAAGGTTTACTCAAACGATCCCTCACGTCTCATTTTCTCTTCCGACGAGGCTGAGACACACAAGTATTCCATCCGCATCGGCGAAGGAAGCGAAGACACGGATCTTGAGATCTACGGAATCGCATACAACTAAAAAAGTCAAGACCACCGGTTTGACCGGTGGTCTCAGCTTGCTGACAAACCCTGTGCCAAAGCACAGGGTTTGTCAAATTAAACAAAGACTAAATCAAAAGTAAAAGGAATGCGCGAGCTGTAGCACGTTCGCTTGCGCGAAGTGCGTCACCAAACTTCGTTTGGTGCGGGTCGCTTTTTGGACGAATAAGGGGTATTTCGCCCTCTGCCCTACTTCGTTTAGCGAAGTAGCGGCGACTCGGGACTCTGTCCCAAGACCCTGCGCCCTTTTAAAAAAGGTCGATCAAAACTTTTGTGCATTTTGTCAGCGCAAGACCTTTATCAGCGGTCTGCGATCCGGGCGCACCGCTCACAGATTTTCGTTCATTAACGGTCACTCTTTCCTGTATTCCATTATGTCGGAAATATCACAGTCGAGAGCAGCACAAAGCTTTTCGATGGTTTTGGTTTCAATATTCTCATTGGCACGAAGCCTGCGTACGGTTTTGCTGTCGATACCGCATTTTTCACGTAACATATATGTGGAAACACCTTTTTCCTTCATAGTTACCCAAAGCTTATCAAATGTTATCATATTTTTATTTGCCCCCTTGACAATTATTATTATGGGGGTTATAATCATTTTTATTAAGGGGATATAATCCCCATAGAGAGGGATATATGACAAAAAAATTATTGATTGCGGGAAGCAGAGAATATAGTGCTTATGACGAAGCCGAAAAGGTCATTGACACATATTTGAACAAACTCACACCGAACGACACTGTCATCATTCTTTCCGGTGCCTGCCGCGGCGCCGATAGAATAGGAGAACGGTACGCCGAAGAGCACGGATACGAGGTCCGCAGATATCCTGCCGATTGGAAACGATACGGGAGAGGTGCCGGCCCTGTCAGAAACAGGCTTATGGCAGATGAAGCTGACTATATCATATGT
Source organism: Clostridia bacterium (assembly GCA_017481265.1). Taxonomy (GTDB): domain Bacteria; phylum Bacillota; class Clostridia; order Oscillospirales; family CAG-272; genus RUG11130. The sequence goes on along the minus strand of JAFUPK010000131.1, from coordinate 3,476 downwards.
TTTTGGAACGGCAAGAGCCGTGGAAGCCGTTCTCTCATCGAATATGCCGAAAAGTTAGGGAAAAAGGTGTTTGTAATAAGTATATAACTGTACATTAAAAAGAAGTTGAGCCGAAAAGGTCATTGTACGAAAACAACGGGTCTGTCAGCAGTCTGAGCAAGAACAGAAGAATTTTTCTTTTATTCTTGCTCTTTCTTTGCAAACGTGGTATACTATAGTATAGTATTATAGATAACTGTGCCCGGAAAGGTGTGAAGATAAGATGGACAGCATTTACAGCTCTCTTCGAGCTTGGGCAGAAATAGACCTTGACGCAGTTCTCGCCAACCACAGAGCCATGCGGAGCGTGCTTGACGACAGCGTCCGTTGCGCCGCCGTCATAAAAGCGGATGCTTACGGTCACGGAGCACGGCGCATTGCAAGGCTTCTTGAGCATGAGGCAGACTATTTTGCAGTGGCCATGACCGACGAGGCTGAGGAGCTTCGCCGTGACGGGATCCGAAAGCCCATCCTCGTCCTTGCCCACACGCCTGCGGGAGACCTTCCGCGGCTTGCAAGATACAATATTGAGACCTCCGTGTCTACCCTTGAGGAGGCAGAGGAGATATCCCGCTACGCCGCATTCCACAAGACCTCCATCGGAGTACATATAGCTCTTGACACGGGCATGACCAGAATAGGCTTTCCCTGCACGGACAGCGCAATAGATGATATCCTTCAGGTGTCAAAGCTTGAGGGTGTGCGCATCCGCGGTGTGTTCTCGCATTTTGCCGATGCAGACAGTGCCGATCCGACTTACACACTCCTGCAGACCGAAAGATTCCGCAATATGACGGAAAAGCTCGCAAGGGCAGGAGTTGTAATACCCATCCGCCACCTTTGCAACAGCGCCGCAGCGGCTCAGGACGGAGAGAAATTTGACATGGTGCGCGAGGGCATCCTGCTCTACGGACTTGCGCCGTCAAGCGAAACAGATCTTGCTCGCTTCGGCAAGCCGAGACCTGCCATGAGCCTGCGCACTCATATATCCAACCTGCGACACGTTCCCGCAGGCACTCCCGTAAGCTATGGCTGTACCTTCGTGACCGAAAGAGACACCGTTATCGCCACCATTCAGGCAGGATATGCGGATGGAGTTCCGCGCCTGCTGTCGGGTAAGGGAGACGTGCTTGTCCGCGGCTGCCGTGCCCCCATTGCGGGACGCATCTGCATGGATCAGATGATGGCGGACGTAACGGACATCGAGGGCGTTTGTGTAGGAGACACGGTAACTGTGTTCGGTGCAGACGGAGACGAGTACATCTCAGCCGAGGAGGTTGCCGCCAACGCAGGCACTATCGGCTACGAGATCGTATGCGGCATCTCCCGCCGTGTACCCCGAGTATATATTGAAGGCGGAGAGGTCACGGGAGTATCGCGTATGCTGGCGCTGAATAGCTGAGCGTACAGCGATTTGGGATACAAATTTTCAAAAAAGGACGGTGGTACGTGTGATACTCACCCTTGATGTTGGAAACTCCAACATTACTCTCGGCGCATTTGAAGAGGATAAGCTTTACTTTGTCGCACGTCTTTCCACCGATTCAGCCAAGACCGAGGACGAATTCGCCATAAAGTTTTTGCAGCTGCTGTCCCTTCACAATACGGAGCGTGCAAGCATCAGCGGAGTCATCGTCGCGTCGGTGGTGCCGCCCCTGAACGACAGCATCAAGAAGGCAGTCCGAACGGTATTCGGTACAGATGCTCTTTTCGTCGGCCCCGGTATCAAAAGCGGGATCGGCATCCTCTGTGATATGCCGTCCTCCGTGGGTGCGGATATTATCGCCGCATCGGTGGCGGTGCACAACATCTACGGAAGTCCGTCTCTTATTATCGACATGGGCACAGCCACAAAGATGACTGTGCTGAATCACAAGGGTGCCTTCATCGGCACATCCATCATCCCCGGAGTTATCATGGGACTGAGCGCCCTTTCCGAAAGAACAGCTCAGCTTCCGCGCATCAGCCTTGAGCTTCCTCACAGCATCATCGCGAAAAACACTGCCGACTGTATGAGGTCGGGTGTGCTTTACGGCAACGCCGCCATGGTCGACGGTATGATAGATCGGATCAACGAGGAATTCGGCGAGAAGCTTACAGTTTACGCCACGGGCGGTATGGCAAGCACGGTGATTCCCCTGTGCCGACATAATATCATCACAGACGAGCATCTTGTGCTTCGCGGGCTCAACATTCTTTACCGCAAAAACAGACCTGCAACATAAGCGTATATTACCGCTTTTGCGGATAATATAAATATATTTTATGCGTTGTACCGCTTATACGGAAAAAGGTAAAGTATAAGCAGACGACAGCAAGGAGGAAATCATGCAAACAAGAAAAGACAAAAGAGCCAAGACCGAACAGCTTACGCTGATGGCACTTCTCACGGCTCTGGTCGCCGTCCTGTCATATCTGGGCGGATTTATTCAGATCGGCGGCATTGCTTCCGTCAATTTGTCCCTCATACCTGTGGTAGTGGGCGCGACGATCTTCGGGCCTGCCAGCGGAGCTTGGCTTGGACTCGTTTCTGCCATCGGAGTTCTTTTAGCTCCCGCAACAGCCGTATTTTTCGAGGTCACCATCCTCGGTACGGTAGTGGTTGTCATTATCAAGGGAGTGCTTTCGGGCTTCTGTGCAGGTCTTGCGTACAAGCTTATTGAAAAGCTTAACCGCTATGTGGCGGTAGTAGTAAGTTCTATAGTTTGTCCTGTAGTCAACACAGGAATATACATAATAGGATGCTTCTTATTCTTCGCAGATACGGTAAGTGAATGGGCATCTGCCAAAGGCTCATCCTTTGTGGCTTATCTGTTTCTCAGCATGGTAGGGCTCAACTTTGTGTTTGAGCTTCTTGCCAACATACTTCTCAGTCCTTCTGTTTACAGTCTTTTAAACATAAGAAAGAAAACGAAATAATATAGAAAAAATAACATTATCTGATATGACGGATAATGTTATTTTTTATATGAGTATTAAGAAAAGCCATACGGTATGGCTGTAACCTCACGTACAAATCCACTGTAGGGACAGGCGTCACTGTTTGCGTAGCAAACAATACTGTCCGTCGAACGCTTCCCGCCATACGGTATGGCTGTAACCTTGCGTACAAATCTATGGTAGGGGAGTAGCTTGCTGCTCCCGTTCGTATGCCTCCCGCCGTACGTTACGGCTGTAATCTACGACGGGAGCGTCAAGGCACTCCCCTACGGCGGTATATACGGACGTGCAATGCCTCGCCCTTCGGGGAGAGGTGGCGGCGCAGCCGACGGAGAGGGCATATTTCCGCCATACGGTGCGGCTATAACCTCACGTACAAATCCACTGTAGGGGCGCACCAATGTGTGCGTCCCGTTCGAACGATTCTCGCCATGTGGTATGGCTATAACCTTGCGTTTGCATCAATATGTCGAAAACGCTTCGCAGTTTCTATTCTC
>JAFUPK010000130.1 GCA_017481265.1 Clostridia bacterium | reverse complement strand
ATATACTTCACCTTTTTCCATTGTTCTAATAATCTTTTTTTCCGGTGCCGGATCATCGGGATACACCTGACAACTGAAAACTTCTTGTGAAATATCGTAGATTTTCATTGCTTATTCTCCGTCAAATTCTTATTTATCGAACTGATTATACCACATAAATGTGAAAAAATCTACGGCAATTGAATTTGAAACCCCCATCAGTGTGTTTTCTGTAATTTGAAACCCGCAGAATACCCGTGCAAGACTTTACACCCCATTTTCAGGGTAAAGTCTTTCTTGTATCAATCTTGATGGGATTAGGCATGTAAAAAGCCTCTTTTGTCTACCAAGACAAGAGAGGTTTCTTGTTTCCTTGCAGAATTTATTGTTTTGTGGTATAATTAATTCGATGAATAAGAATTTGACAAACGGGGTGATAATTATGAGTTTTTTAAAACATCCATTTTTGAATCTTCGCATTGGACTTGTTCATGAAAATTTTGCAATAGTAAAAAAATCCGATAAAAAGCTTTGGAAGGCAAGAGGTTTTAAGAGGATTCGTAAATATCCCATTTTTCGATATAAACCTAATTCCTATGAAATGATTATGTTGGGTGTTCCGTCAAACATTGAGAAATTTGGACTTGAAACACTGAAAAACAGTCGGATTGTTGACGTATCTACTTGTTGCGGCACCTATGGAATGGGGGGGCCCGGTTTTTTCGGACTTAAATTACAGACTAAACAGGGCACAAGATGGTTGACTTATTGTATATGGTCCGCCGGTGAACATATTTTGTTTGATGATAATGTTTTGGAATGTCATCCTGACTATGCGGAAAAATATGTTCCGTTAATTACGTTTAATGACTATTCAAATAGTCTCGAAAGGCTCAAAAACAGACTGTCTGATATGACGATTCAAGAAGTGGTGCTATCAAAAGAAAGCATTGAGATTATGCTTGTTGACGATCATGAAACATTTCATTCTATAAAATCCTATAAGCATTCAGACAAATTTCCCGAGCAAGGCGGAACGGGTAAAAAGCGAAATTCTTTTGAAGTAGGAGAGATGAAAGATTATTGGCTCGTAACCTATGACGAAACGCACTTGAAAGTATAAGGCGTTCAATCGAACATAACAGCTACACTACTTTTGCTTACTTTTACCTCAATTCTGCTCCGTTTGGTTACTCTTTCGCATATAGAGTGATCATAACGGATTTGAGTTATGGACACTCGATTTTTTGTTATTTTGAGTATTTTCGTTATGTATGGAGCAGGTTTTAAAGCCTGCTCTTTTGTTTTATGCGGATTTGGTAATATACTCGATAGCTACACCTTTTCGTGTGTCTGCCTTATAATTACTTCCGCATTCGGGTATCTCAATATACCCAATAAATTTGTAATGGATCATAATCTCTGACTGCGGTTTTTACCAACACCCTCGGTTTCATAAACTGTTATCTCGTCTATGAGTTCCCGAAGAAGCGGAGCTGTCAGCTTTTGCATTTCCATAAATCTTCAAATGGCGCCTATAAACCTATCCTTATTTTGTTGCATTATCCCAATCTTGTGCGTTACACAAACGGCAACGCCTTGAATCTGCAATTCTTTCGGATAGACATCGGCGTACCCTTCGCTGAATATCGGTTCTCGTTTGATAAACGGTAATCTGCATATTATCTGCAAATCAGCTCTGTAACTGCCGCAACAGTCTCTCTGATCTGCTCTTCTGCTGATATCGTCGGCTCTCCATCACCGTTTTGTTCACCGTACATACCGAAATACGCGTGGCATCCACCGGTTATAATATACTCTTTACGGTCACGAGGCAGATTTGACAAATTATCATCATATTTTCCGCGGTTCAGCACCTCATCCTCACTTCCGTAGATCGAAAGAACATCAATATCGAGCTGCGAAATATCTACTGCGGAATATGACCCGAGAAGTATGAGCCCGTCAAAATCCTCATAATTATCGCTGAGATATTGCGCCGCCATGGAGCCTCCAAGGGAATGACCGCCTATGTACCATCTCGTGATCCCGGGATATTCTTCGATAATCCCATCGGCGGCGTCAACATCAAACACGGCGAGGTCAAAGGGCATTTCCATAAGAACGCAGAGTATTCCCTTTTCGGACAAAGAATGGATTAACGGTACATAGGAACGATGATCCACCTTTCCGCTGGGATAAAATATGAATCCGGCAACGGGGGACTCGGTATCAAATACGATGTTGCCGTCCGAATCCTCGATCATTACCGTGTCAGTTGGCAAAAAAGCTTCAATAGCATCAAGGTCAGCATCATAACCTGTCATAAGATATATTGCACAGGCTGTAAAAGTGACTCCTAAAAGAAGCAAGACAGTCACAGCTATAATGAGAGCTTTGCGTTTTGATTTAATTGTGCTGAGCTTCATTTTCAAATAATTCCTCCAAGCTGAGCAGAATTACAGTTATATCAGTTGCCCGATGCTGCTCTTAGTTTTTTACGTTTTACCTTGCGTACGATAGCAACAGTCACAAGAACGATAACTGTAATAAGTACAACGATAACTGCAAGAAGTATGAACGTAAACTTATTGGCATTTCTTAAAAGCTTTATGGGGTTAAGGCTTGAATATACAACCTTTCGTCCATCCGTTTCTCCGTATCTTGCATCGAGCTTTCCGCCCATTTCCTTAAGATAAGATGCTATGGCATACCATTCCTTTACGGGAACGCCGTTTTCGTCTTTTACAACATAGTTTACAAGATCATCAACAGCAATGGCATTGCCATTCTCATCACGCGGGGTTATAGAAATAAGTCCCATTGAGGTGGATTCAACAGCACCAAGCATCTGCCCGCAGTACATACCGGTAACGATTCGGTACAGCTTATCGGATTCGATGTTCTCAAGGGAACCATCGTTTCTTCGAAGCATTGCATAATCGACCTTATTGAAGATCATGCGGTAAGTATTGAATGAGTATTCAACTCCCGAGAAAAACAGCTGAGCAGAATTCATAAGAGGCTGAACGGAAGCATCTACCTCAAGTGCATTCATGAGATCACGTCCCGTGATGTATACTGCTATGAGCTCACCTTCGGTTCCGACACCAAGTGAAGCGGCATTGAATACATCGGAGGTAGTCACGTCTCCCATAGGTATGCTCTCGCGAATGACGCCAGCAGCAGTCAAGGCTACATCAACCTCTTCTCCCGTTGCCTTCTCAACAGCTGTCTTATACGCATCGGCAAATACATTCGCAAGGGTCGATTCATGCTGTGATGCGTATACCTCTTTTACACTATCAAACTCTATATCATTGTTTACGAGGACTTCATCAAAGCCTACACCGTATTTTGAGAGGTAATCTGTTTCAACGTTGTTTTTGAACTCCTGAACAAGCACGGCAATATGATCATCCTCTTCAATACTTTCGTCAATGGAAATGAGCTCATAGTCGGAAAGCTTTACATTGCCGTCTGCATCACGGCTAAGATTCACAACACCGAGGTTCTTACCGTATTCGCCCGCTGACACGATATATGTACCGTTTACCTCTATTGCTTCTTCGAGAGTGGTATGAGTATGACCTGAAATGATAATGTCAATCCCATCAACAGCTTCAGCCATTTCATAGTCCTCACCCTTACCGTCCTCAGTACCGCTGTGAGAAAGACAAACAACAACGGGATGTGTACCGTACAGCTTCTCACACTCCGCAACGGCAGTATCAACAGTTTCCCGGGCCTTATCGGACGGATCCTCCAGGATCATTCCCGAATTCGGAGCACACTCATCAGAATCAAATCCCATTATACCGAAGATAACGAAATGCACGCCTCCGCGTTCGACGATGATGTAATCCTTAACCCCATAATTATTGAGCGCGTCCCACATATCGGCGATTTCACCTGACTTGTCGGTCGAAGGAAGATAATTTGCATCAACGATTGGCGGTGTGTACTCTCCCGAAGCCTTAGCTGCATTTAACATGGAAATGAGCCCATTGGGAAGATAATCAAACTCGTGATTACCGAAGGTAGTTGCATCATAACCCATAGCTCCCATCATGCGAAGCTCAATGGCAGAGGTAGCGAAGGCTGTTTGGAACAGAGAACCCATTGAAAAGTCTCCACCATCTACGAGAATTGCATCGGGATATTTTTTTCTCTGCTCATTTATAACGGTCATAAGGCGCGCATATCCACCGAATTCACCTCCATCCTCAGAACGAGACGGCAACAGATGAGAGTGGAGGTCATGGGTAAACAGGACAGTTATGCTTTCATCATCGTCTGCGTTTACCGTGACAGAAAGACTTACTATGGTAATAAGTGTGATGAGTATCGCAATTACTCTGCAAAAGCTCTTTTTCATAAGCACCTCTTTGTGGTTTTTGTTTATATCAAAAGTATATCATAAAACTGAAGAAAAATCTACAAGCTTAACACGCATCAATCAAGCTCAATTATCTCGTTATACAGATCCGCATAACGTCCGTTCATCCTAAGCAGCTCTTCATGTGTGCCGCGCTCGATTATACGTCCCTTTTCAAGCACCATAATTGCATTTGACGAACGAACGGTAGACAGTCTGTGCGCAATTACGAAGGTGGTGCGATTCTCCATTAAAGCGTCCATTCCCTTCTCTATATGTCGCTCCGTTCTCGTGTCTACAGAGCTTGTTGCTTCATCAAGTACGAGTATAGGCGCCTTTGAGATAGCGGCACGTGCAATGTTTAATAGCTGTCGTTGCCCCTGCGAAAGATTTGCCCCATCATTTTCAAGAACCGTGTCGTAACCGTTTTCAAGCTGCTCTATAAATGAATGTGCCGAGGCAACCTTTGCCGCTTCTATAACCTCTTCATCGGTTGCATCAAGTCTGCCGTATCTGATATTCTCTCTCACCGTGCCCGTAAACAAATGAGTATCCTGAAGAACCATGGCTATATTGGATCTAAGGAAGCTTCTGTCTATCTTTTCAATGGGAACACCGTCTATGGTTATCGTACCCTCTTTGATCTCGTAAAAACGCGACAGAAGATTTGTAACCGTTGTTTTTCCGGCTCCGGTAGACCCTACAAAGGCTATCTTCTGACCGGGCTTTGCATAAAGAGAAATGTCATGTAGAACAGTAACATCGGGGGTATATCCGAAGCTTACGTTTTCAAGCACAATGTGACCCGTAATGCCACGTAGCTTCACGGTGTCTTCATCCGGTGCCTCCGAAGGAGCATCCATTACATCAAACACCCTCTCGACGCCCGCAAGAGCAGCAAATACAGTATTCATCTGCATTGATACCTCATTGATCGGTCTGTTAAACTGACGGGTGTAATTGAGAGAAACCGTAAGTCCGCCCACATCAAATTTGTTAAGCGCAACAAGTATTCCGCCGATGCTTGCAACTATGGCATAAACCGCATTACAAAGCTGGTGGGTAACGGGACCCATGATTCCCGAACGAAACTGAGCCTGTTCCTGTGCTCTGCAAAGCTTTTTGTTAAGATAAGCAAACTCGTCGCGGGCATTTTCTTCATGATTAAAAACCTTTACGACCTTCTGTCCGGACACGGTCTCTTCCGTGAATCCATTGAGCATACCGAGAGTCTTTTGCTGTTCCTTATATGCAGTGCGGCTTTTTTTCATTATCGTCTTACTGAGATAAGTTAAAAACGGGGTAGCGATTATCGTAATGAGTCCAAGCACGGGACTTGTGTAAAGCATGAGAATGATAGTACCGACGATGGTAATGGCTCCCGAGATTATCTGTATAAGCGTTGTATTCAGCATCTCACCCACTGTATCGACATCGTTGGTGAATCGAGACATTATATCTCCCGCAGAATGAGTATCGAAATACCTGACAGGCAGCTCTTGCATCTTTGAGAACAGCTCGGAACGCATCCTTACAAGGGTCCGCTGAGATGCACGAAGCATAAGTCTTTGCTGCAGCCATTGAGTGAGAACAGATATTCCGTATACTGCAGCAAGTATAAATAGCCACAGCGCGAGACCCGAAAGCCTTGATGTAAGGTCCGTATCCCCTTCGTCATAGTAAATAAACCTGTTGATTATCGGGCGTAGGAGATATGATGCCGCAAGTGATGAAACAGTATAAAGAACTGAACATATCACAGCAAGTATTATAAGAAGTTTTTCGCAGGAAAGATACCTTATGAGGCGATGAACCGTAGCTCCCATGTTTTTAGGCTTTCCGGATGCTCCAAGAGCTCTGTTGCGTCCACCCCGCGGACCTACCTCCATCTGTGCCTGTTCGCTTGCCGCCTTAGCAGAGCTGTATTTTGCATCTATACGTTTAGCGCGCTCTTCATTCATTTGTATCCCCCTCCTCTCTGTCCTTCTGGGAATAATATATCTCCCGATATGTAAGAGAATCACGCATGAGCTCATCATGAGTACCCATTGCAACAACTCTGCCGTTATCCATTACGATTATCTTGTCAGCATCAGCAACTGATGTGATCCTTTGTGCAATGATAAGCTTAGTGGTATCGGTAAGCTTTTCTCTGAAGGCTTTGCGGATGCACGCATCTGTTGCCGTATCAACAGCGCTTGTAGAATCGTCAAGTATCATGATCTTTGGCTTTTTAAGAAGTGCACGCGCTATGCATATGCGTTGCTTCTGTCCTCCCGAAAGATTACCTCCGCCCTGTCCTATCTCTGTCTCGTACCCGTTTGGGAATGAAGAGATAAAGGAGTGAGCCTCTGCGATCTTACAGGCCTCAACAGGCTCCTCTTCAGTGGCATTCTCATTTCCCCAACGGAGATTCTCAGCGATAGTACCCGAAAACAGAGTATTTTTTTGAAGCACTACAGCCACGCTGTCTCTGAGCTCTCTTAATGACAGCTCACGGACATTTATTCCGTCAACAAGGACCTCACCATCGTCTGTATCATAAAGACGCGGAATCATAGAGATAAGTGTAGTCTTTCCCGATCCCGTAGACCCGATTATACCCACAAGCTCTCCCGAGGACACCTTGAGAGATACATTATCCAACACAGCCGTAGGCGTATCCTTAAAATAGCGGAAGGTAACATTTTTAAATTCAATATTACCGGATGATATCTTATGGGTAATTTGAGAAGCATTATCGTCGGAAATCTCGGTGAATGTATTCAGTACCTCGGAAATGCGTCTGTCGGAAGCCGCCGCACGCGTACCCTGCAAAAATACATTTGCAAGGAAGTTAAGAGCTGTGAGGACCTGAGAAAGGTATGTTATAAAAGCGGTAAGCGTTCCTATTTCCATTCCGCCGATCATTATCTGTCTGCCTGCTATCCAGACCACAACAAGTGTAGTTACATTAACTGCAAGCGCAGATATCGGCTGCATGAGAATCATCATTTTGAGAGCAGACACCGATTTTTCCATAAGTGAATCGTTTATGACCTTGAACTTTCCCTTCTCATGCTCCTCGCGAACGAATGATTTAATGACCTTTTCATTGGTGATGGCCTCGCCGATACCGGTATTAAGGGTATCAAGCTGCTTTTGCATAGCGGTATACCGAGGAGATGCAGTTTTGATTATCATAAAGGTTGCAAGAGCAAGTATGGGCACAACGATAAGCAGTACCCACGCAATGTCGGGCTTAAGTGCAAAGGACATAATAAGAGCACCGACAAGCATAATTGGGCTTCTGAAGCATCCGCGAAGCAATGACTGCGTAAAATTCTGGATCTGCGTTATATCATTGGTCGTACGAGTGATCAGTGATCCTGTGGAAAATCGGTCAATATCGCTGAATGAAAAGGTCTGTATCTTGTCAAAGACCTCTTGTCTGACTCCGGAAGCCATTCGTGATGCACCTCTAACGGCAAAAAATGCTCCGAGAACGCCCGTTATGAGCATTACAAAGGCAAGAATGAGCATATACACTCCATTCTCAATGATATACGGAATATCACCGTTGGCGGCACCATTATCAATTATGTTTGCATTCATGAACGGCATAATAAACTCTCCGCAAGCCTCAAGCGTCATAAACAGAGGGCCAAGCAAAAAGCAATACCAATGCTTTTTGACGTGTTTTGTGTATTTTTTCATCTGTTTTACTCCTTTTCAGCACTGTGAAGCGAAACTATCACCGCTTCAAGAGCTATTTTATACGTATCGTTACTGTCAAGTGGAAAGTGCTTGAATTCTCCTGCGTGCTCATGAGTTATGAAACCATCCATCAAAGCACGGAGTATCCTTTGCCAATGCATTATTTCGTTTTCTGTTAGTTTGTAATCTGAAAGCACGGCCAGAATAGGCTCTATAAGCTGCCCGCAAGTTTTTTCCGTGAGGGAATTCTTATCCTTTTGCATTCCCATTATTACCTTATAAAGCTCAATATGTGCTTTAACGTAGTTACGAAACTCAAAGCAAAGGGCAAACAACGCCTCATCACGATGCTTACCTGCTATAGCTTCAAGCAAATGATCCCTTATCATACTTCCGATCCGATAGCCTACCTCTCCCGTAAGGCTCTCTATGCTCTCAATGTGGTTATACATAGAAGCAGGCTTTACTCCAAGCCTGCGTGCCAGCTCATTTACGGTAAAGAACTCCGCTCCGCACTCTTCTATAAGAGCAATAGAAGCATCCGCAACCAGCTCTCTGTTAAGTCCCGATCTCGGCAAGTCAACACCCCCAAAACAATTAAAAAAACTAATATCATTAGCATTATAAACTAATGATATTAGTTTTGTCAAGATGTGAATTATCATTCTTGATTACCAAAGTCAATGACGGCATCTAAATTATCATATATAAACCGCTGTGCACTGCTGCTGAACAAGACAGAAACATATGTACCGTACTGACCTTCGCGCTCTTCGGAATATATGCCAATCCCATTTCCCTGCTCTGTGGGCAACTTTCGCTTTTTGCCGTTGGGAAGTTCCACCGATTTCAAAAATCCGCAATGGAGAAGCCAACGGTTTATGCTTGGTGCGGATATGGTTTTCATATTTTCCGTATCAACAAAGCTGTTAAGATATCTTGATATATCGCTGACAGTCACGGAAGCCTGTGACACCTCCAGATTTTCTTTGATCTCATCGCTCAAAGAAAACAAGGCTTTTTTATGGCGGCTTACCTTTACTGTACTGATACCTCCGTTTTCCACAACACGGCGCAAAACATCAGAAACAAAGAAAAAGCAGCGCGACAGACGAACATTGTTTAGTGTATCGTTTTCGGGAACAGGATTACCGTCGAGAGGGTTGATTCCATTTGCAAGGTCATCAATAAAGCTCTTGGCGTATTCTATTTTTTCAAGTTCAGTCATAATAATCTCCATTCAGCCTACGGCTGCACAAAATAATAACGAAACAAGAACGTGTCTGCGAAGCAGACAAAAATCGGACTTTTGATTTTTAGTGTTTGTTTGCGCGTGAAATCATCAAGTACATCAAACAACTTTGCGTGAAACTAAAGCTGTTGGAGTTTCGCGCTACTCACCCTTATTATTCATTAACAAATCCTATAATAAAGCGCATAAATATAGTAGCTGCCTCGGCTCTTGTTGCGCCTGCCTTAGGGTCAAACAGGTTTCCGTTCTTTCCTCCGACAAGACCGCAATTCTTTGCTGTATAAACATAATCCCGTGCGTAAGTGCTGATAAGCTCGTCATCTGCAAAGCGAGAAGCCTCATCTATATCTCCGTCTGCTCCGAGCTCTATATTAAATATGCTGCAATACCGCACAAGTATAGCGCACATCTGCTCACGGGTTATCATATCATTGGGGGCAAACTCGGTATTACTCTTACCGTTTACTATTCCGTAGCTTCTTGCCCATTCAACATAAGGTGAGTACCATTTTCCGAGTGCTACATCATCAAAGGAGGTATTCGTATATTTCTTTGGATCAGCACCGCTCATTCTCGCAAGAATCGTAACGAACATTGCTCTGGTAACGCCCGCCTTAGGTTCAAAGGTCGTTTCCGATGTGCCGTTGAAGATATCCTTAGCCATGCCAAACATGACCGCATCATATCCCCAGAAGCTTTCGGGAACATCACTGATAGTGTCGGGGATTGGGTCAGTAACCTTTACGGTGCCGTCAGGTGACAAAGTCAGCTTGTAATCAAGAGAAATATTGGTGTTAAGACAGCTTACATATACACGCAAAAGATGACCGCCGACAGAAAGGCTATTTATATCAATATTATAGCTGTATGGATATTCCGTGCTCTCAAAAACATTTTTACCGTTGAGCTCATATGTGACCTTGATTTCTTCTGCAGTTGGAAATGCGGCGTATACCGACAGCTTCAGATCTTCGCAAGTCTCACAGAAGCTCTCAAGAGGTACATATCCGCAGGCATCCCCTCTGCCCATAGAGTACTCCATAGCAGCATTATCAGCGTTGAGCGTCCTGTAAAGCTCCGCTACCGCAGTATTCGACTCATGCAGACCGAATATACTGTACTTATTGGAGCTGTAATTTGAGTTAAAGTACATCACACACTTTACCTGCGGATATACGCGGTTGACATAAGTATAGAAGAATCGCATACCTTCAAGAGCGTGCTGTTCCGTCTGCAGACCGTCATCACTTCGATGGGCAATACCGCCTTCAGTTATAATGATAGGCTTTCTGTCACCGTAGGATTCAACTATTGACTCTATCTTAACTATCTGATTATCATAATAGTCACCGATGGAATAATAAGCATCGTTCCCGTCGCCAGCCTTAAACTCAGTTTTTGATGTAAGATTATTATAAGCAGACATTCCGACCCAGTCTACATATTCGTCACCGGGATAGAAATCCTCGTGGTCAAAATACCAGTTTGAAATATCGTTAGGCGAATAGATCATACCTGCCGAAGGACAATAGTCTCTTGCCATTAAGGATATGCGGCGAAAGGCTTCCTTGAATTTCTCGGCAAAACGACCTCCGTCCTCTTCTACGGCCGACAGTGAAGAAGGAAGAGATGACCAGCAATTTACCTCCGCACCAAATCTTATAAGAACACGGCACTTAAGCGTTGCCAGATACTCAAGATTACGCCTAATATAATCATCTGCCTCACCGTTTGCGATCTTGAACAGATCTTCATAATTCTCATTTGGCACATTCCAGCCGATCATGAGCGTATAATCCTCAGTATCCGTTGGAAGCTGCCAGTAAAATGGCTCTATATCCTCATCAAAGAACTGAACATACAGTATCTGTGCATTATCAAAATTCTTATCAAAATGGTCAGTCATTCCATGCAGACAGCCAGCCTCGGGCTCAGCACGTGTTCCGTAATACGGTATATTAGCCTTATCCGATGTCTGTGCATACACGGTGGGAACTACAGAATTATGACGGTACAGCATCTCAACCGTATTAAGATAATCAAGATAAGAATTCCCCTCTCCGTTCAGCAATTCGGCAAGCTCATAGCATTTTTTATAATAGATCGCCGCATTGGGAAATTCACCGCGGCGCTCATGTATCTTTGCAGCCTCCAAGGAAGGAAAGAACAGCCTGAGGTATTCACTTTCGTTTGAAGGAGACGGGTAAGCCGCTTCAATAAGCTTAACAGCCGCAAGGATGGCATCCTCATCTCCTGATGCGACAGCCGCATTATAAGCATCGTGAGCAGGCCAGTACTCATCATCACTCAAGTGCCAAGGAGATACTGATGCGATCATTGAAGCGCACATCAAAATGCAGAAGATACAGTTAAAATATGTCTTAAACTTCTTCATTTTTTATGTCCTCTGCCGCAGCTGTACCGTCAGATGAATATATATCATCGGTCCAACCCTTGGTCATTCCATCCTTTTTTAGCATTTTTTCAAGTACCTCTATATCGCTTGAAATGTCAATAGACTCACTTTCATACAAAGAATCAAGCTCCTTTTTAAAAGCAAACACCAGCATATCGAGCGTCTCTTCAATGCTCTCCTTAGACTTTCGCATATTATCTCCAGCAACACCAACCTTTTCGATATTGGCGTATGAGCCGAGAAGCTTCAGTGTCGTGGGGAGATAATAATTCATAAACATTCGAATGGAGCTTTTCTTTTCAGGATGCTCCTTGACGTAATCGAAAATATTTGACGTAATCTCCTCGATCTTATATATCCGATCGGACACGGCTATGTCAGCAATTTCATCATTGAGACGGCGGATATCAAGGATAATTTTTCTGTATTCATCCTTCGGCACCTTATCCTCTGCCTGTTTTTCATCCTCGAGATTCTTAAGCTCCGCTGATCTCTCATACTCTTCGGCGGCACTTTGGCTTGAGAAGAACATCTTCTTACCCATATCAACAAAGGCAGATTCTCCAAGCATTTTTTTGCCGATCATATACTGAATGTCCTTCTGGGTACGACGGTAAGACACACCCGATGCAGCTGCAAGAGCTGTCAGTGAAAAATAGGGGCTGTCATTTATGAGCTTAAGATAAAGATCACACCGCTCTGCACGTCTTTTATGAGAACGCGCAAGGAAAAAACAGCTCCCGGAAAGAACAAACGGAAGAACCGTGTCGATTATTGAAAAGAATGAAATACGAAATGCGGGATCATCAGCAATATCACTGACTGTACCAACACCGGAAAGTAAAAGGAACACAGAAAGAGCGTAAAGTATAAAACGCACGCCCGAGCCCGAGCTCTTCACAGATTTCTTCTTTTTATTCGTATTGGTGCTGTTGCTTTTTGAAACGCTTTTATCCTCAGCAGACCAAATTGCTCTGAGTATTATAAGAACTATACCGATGGGCGGCGAAAAAATCAATGCCAGCACGATCACCCATACAGGTATGTCGGACGAGCCGAAATTGGGATTATTAAAAACAGATTTCAAGATATTCTCCTCTGCAAGTTCATTATAATATATTATATAACAAGAAAAAGCCGATTTCAAGTAAATCGGCTAAAGATTTCTCATATATCTGTGACGCCTGCCGTCATTTTCAACACGTACGATAACACGCATTTCGGAGAGCACCTTGAGAACTGCCCAAAGAGCCCGTCCGCGGAGATGAACGGAGGCGGCAAACTCATCCCTTGTAAATATTTCGGGAAGCTTTTCGGGTACTAATGCGGCAAGGTCATCGGGAAAAACAAGGTCTCTGATATCAATAAGCTCAGTCGGCACCTTGTCAAGCTTTGCGGCCCCTGTTTTCCTGTCACGACCTCTGCCGTCAAGCATTCGGTAATCATCGGCACACAGCATGACCGCAGTCACGGTAAGATTCGGGTCTCTGAGATAATCGAGTATATATATGAGCTGTCTTACAAGCTCATACATATCATGACCCTTGACAGCACGGCGGCTTCGTGTAACATCACCCGTATCAGGATCGATCCACACTATAGTGTTCTTCATTATAACGGGAAATACTATCCTGACGCAGTTTTCATCCAGAAACGCATCAAGCTTACCCTTCATTCCCGAAAGCGAGGACGACTGTATCTCCGTGATAAAGCCGTCCTTCATAATATCAGCAACATACCCCTTGTAAGAAGTCTCATGATAATCCTTATCGGGACAAAAGAAATTCTTAAGAATATAGTGCAGACTCTTTTCTTTATATGTACCGATACCTGCGTCGTCACGTCCGAAGACAGCCACGTCACGTACCAAATTATCAAATTTCAGTTTATCCGAGGGAGAAAGCATATTAGTATCTGCTCTTCAGCCATTCGAGAAGCGCATCAATATCACTTTCGCTGAGATTTCTGTCCTTGAAGAATGAATTCATTGCGGAAACGAATGAACCGCCGTGATACTGGGAAATAAAGTTCTGCGTCACTGTGTGGATGTACTCATCCTTAAGCGCAAGAGGAATATAGTAGCGCTCCTTGCCGTTCTTGTAAGAAGCAATATAGCCTCTGTCCTCAAGACGCACGAGGAATGAAATGAGGGTAGGAGCCTTCCAGCCCTTTTTATGTCCGATCTTCTGCATGAGATACGATGTTGTAAGCGGAGGGGCTCCGTCCCAGATCGCATTCATAACATCAAATTCTGCCTCGGGAAGCTTAACTGTGTAGTCTACAGGTTTTGCGCGGTCTATGATCTCTTCGATAAGACCGTTTACGTTTTCGACATTCATCTTATTTCTCCGATTTATATAATTTTATCGTGTTGTGAACTCAGTCAGTATTTATTATACATATGTCTAACTGTTTTGTCAACACATATTTTTTCTATTTATTCATGAATTCTGCATTACTCTCTCTGTTCTCGACAGCAATTTTTATCACGAGATTGACATAAAGGTCAATATATTGTATAATTAAGATCGAAACATACGCATATATGCGAAACGGGAGTTAAAATGTTTGAAGGAATCGAGAAAATTAAAAATAAAAATATTTTTGCGATATGCAATGCTGTTTCCGCCGAACGAACCGTTACGCGAAGCTCACTCGGTGAGCTTTCAAGTCTAAGCTATCAAACAGTATCAAAGGCAGTTGAGCTTTTACTTGACCTCGGCATCATCACGGAGCGTCAAAAAGGCAAAAACTACGTATACAGCTTTAAAACGAGCTACTATTTTGCCATTGCGGATCTCCGTGGTTCATTTCACACTGTATTTACAGATATAGGCGGTAGAGAGCTGTTCAGCTTACGTTACAATGAATCCGGGGCGTTTTTCTTTGATGAAAAAGTCTCAATGTTTCTCAGGGATTCATCAATAATTGCTGCGAGACGTTTTCCAAGAGGAAAGCTAAAGGGTGTAGGTATAATACTTCCTTCAGCGGACGAGGCATACAGAGACACAAGAAGCATATTATTATCCGAGAAGCGTTTAAAGAGACTGATCTCGGCATATTTTCACGAAACCAACATCATAACACTCAAGGGAATCGAAGGTGCCGCCAGAGTTTGTATGGATAAACGCGGCCTTATCATCATGAAGGAGCAAGATTCCGTTTATCTCTCTGCCGTAGGTTATGGCACAGCCAAAGCTATCCGTATAAAAAGTGTAGCTTCAACTAAGCTTGGTGAGTGCAGATCTTCCGAAGAGCTTGCAAAGGTGCTTGCCTGTGCTGTGGGAAACATTTCCGAGCTGCTGTCCCCTGAAGTCATACTTGTTGACGGTGACCGAATGTTTGCCGTATCCGCTTTTCCCGCACGCTTTAAATCCACTCTTGCAGTGTATACCTGCATTTCCGAGCAAGAGCTTCCGAATATCTGTCACTATGACGGTTCTCTTGCACTTCTTGGAACAGCAGCGCTTTTGCGTGACGATCTTATATTATCTCAACTTGATACATACGAGAATAAATCACATATTCAAGAAAGGCATAACAAAGCATGAAAATGTACCCTTTTAAGCTTCGTGCCGTTCCGAAAAGCATACTTTGGGGCGGAGATAAATTAAAGAAGCTATATAACAAAAAGGCTTCCTTTGAGAAGATCGCAGAATCATGGGAATTGACTGTTCGTGACGACGGTATGTCCGTTATCGAAAACGGAGAGTTTTCAAACATCACGCTAAGCAGTGTTATCGAAAACTATCCGCATATAATGGGTACAGATCTTTGCGGCTCTCGCTTCCCTCTTTTAATAAAGCTGATAGATGCCGCAGATGATCTGTCTATACAAGTACACCCGAGCAATGAATATGCCTCACTATACGAAAAGGACAGCGGAAAATGTGAGATGTGGTACATCCTCGAGGCAGACGAGGGTGCTGAGATAATCTACGGAGTACGTCCCGATACCGACGAAAAGTCGCTCCACCGCGCAATCACAGATTCAGCCTTCGACGGCATCCTTGAGCACATCAAGGTCTCAAAAGGCGAGGTATATTTTATCCCCGCGGGACAGATCCATGCGCTGTGCCGAGGTACGCTGATCGCAGAGATACAGCAAAACTCCAACATTACTTACCGTATCTATGATTACGATCGCAAGGATAAGGACGGCAAAAAAAGAGAGCTTCACATAAAGAAAGCTCTCGATACGGTAAAATGCTATAGCAGTGCCGATATAGGCAAACGGCAATTTTCATCAAGCACAGATCGAAGAAAAGCTCCAAACGGTTGGAGGACACTTGCCGATTGCGATTATTTCAGAGTCAGTGCTATCGATTCTCAAAAAGGCGAAGAACTGACATTTACAATTGACGAAAGTGCTTTTGCTTCTCTGTTATTTACATATGCCGATGATGCAAAGCTCAAAGCAGAAGACTTCGAAATAGCGGTAATGACCGGAGATTCGTTTTTTATTCCCGCAGGAATAGGCAAGCTCACTTTAAGCGGAAGCTTTTCCGTGATCCTCTCTGAGCCTTAAATGACATTTCTGAAAAACTTAATTCCACCAATATCGAATAAGTCACCGTCATACAATGATATACACTCAAACCCGCTGCTTTCCACAAAGCGGCGGATCTTTTTTCCATCGGGATGCCGTTCAATATTTCCCGAGAAATAAACACAATCCTCATGTACCCCCGATGCTCCTCCGATAAAGCCATACGAATACCCTTCAAGCCTTATATGCCCAGGTGTTATATGAAGAACGTCGATAGATCGCTCTTCTGCTGAATCGGCAATCCCTTTGTCCGCTGTTATGATGCAGTTTCCAAAGCTTAAGGATGAGCAAGCACTGTATCCCTGACGAACGTGTAAAAGCTCTATCGAGTACTTTTCGAGTATATTCTTGACATTATCCGATATATAATGAGCATTTCCGAAAGCGTAGCTTCCGTTCAAGAGAACATTGAGTCCGATGTCGTATGGGTAAGACTTATGTCTCTCAGACAAGTCGTTCTTGACAGCAAGTCCCAATACAGACTCAAGATATGAAGGGATCTCAGGGTAGCTAAAAGCATATGCGTTCGGTAATACAGCATCACAGCCCAAAGAAAACAATATCATATCAGCATGACAGCTTACCGGTTTATCAATGGAGCTGTCAGGCGGAAGCATCAGTACATCAAAGTTCCGTGAGAGCGCCTTGATCGCCTCTTTAGCTTCGCTTGAAAGGATCGCTGTGTAGCTATGCATAAATCCCCCTATAAGTCAAAAACTCCCTCAAGAGGGAGTTTTAAAGATCTGCTTAACTATTATACTCGGGTAACCTTGCCTGAGCGCAGGCATCTCGAGCATACATATACAGTCTTGTGTGTTCCGTTAACAACAGCCTTTACACGTCTGATGTTGGGTTTCCACATTCTGTTGGTCTTGCGGTTGGAGTGGGATACGTTCTGACCGAATGTTACACCCTTGCCGCATACAGAGCACTTTGCCATCTGAATACACCTCCGTTATGGTAAGCTTTATGATATACAAACTCAACATGGGTTATTATATCATAATAAAAATCAAAATGCAATAGATTTTTAATATTTTTTCCCGATATTTCTTATAATTCCTTCGATAATATCCTTAGAACAGCCCCCTCAAAGCCGTTATCGGAGGAGAGAGTCAAAATATTCCCTACTCCGGCAAGCTTGTCGGTAACGTCTGCGGAATAAGGGGGATAGAGCATCCTCGGAGCAGTCTTGCCATTAACACTAATGTCAACAAAACTACCGTTTATACTGTCAAGCTCCAATATTGCTTTCGATGACTCAGAAAAAGTTATCGGTAAGAAGTTCTCACCTTCCTTTAGGGACAAAATCTCGGATAGCACATATTCATCATCCGCTGTAATTGCGCTCGACGGATCAAATACCAATGTTACGGCTTCGCCGGGCAACACGCGCAAAACAGAATCATAGCTTAACGGAAGCTTCTTACCTTTGTTTACATCGAGTATGTAAGAAGCGTTTGCTCTAAAGTTGTTACTGATTTTTACTGCAGAATCCGTGTTGTTATAAAGGAGAACAAAAGGACAAGAGCACTTTTCAGTCTCATAGACAAGAAGCACCTGAGAAGAAGCTTTCATAAAAGGCTCAATATCAAGATTTTTCTTTGCAAAATCTCCAAAGGAGCCGCCGCGATACATTGTACCGCCATAGGATGCGAATTCGCCTATCTTCATTACATCGGCGGGCTCAAGCCTGATGCGTTGATCTACAAGAAGAGTTGAATATCTGAATTTATCAATGAGCAGTTCATCATGATGAGTTCTTCCACGTTCCATTATTTGCGCCCGTGAAACAAAATTAAAGGACACTCCCATACTGCGGAGCTTTTCAGCGCCGCCGTAAGGAATAAAATCATCATCGCAAAGCACAGCTACAGGCGTCTTACTTCCGCAAGATGTGCCGAGGGTAGAGAGTCTCTTTATACGCATACAGATACGTCTCATATCCTCTCTTCCGATAGAAGCAGCATCAAGCTGAGACGAGGATGCGAAGGCTTCAGGAAGTATAACAAGTGATGCAGAGCCTACAAAAGCACAGTTCAGCTCGCGAATCAAGGAATCCCCGTCTGTAGAAACAGCCTTGTAGACCGCGCCCGTAAAGCCTTCGCCCCGCGCAAGGTCTCCGAGGAATTTAACGCCGCTGATAATGTCCTGTTCGTTGTCGCAACCTGCGCTGTAGCCTTCTTTGCTCCAAACAGGAAGCGTAAAGCGTCTGCCGCAGTTTGAAGCAAATCGGAGAGGAGCCTCGCCCATAAAAGCAAGGGAGTTTTTGCCGCACCAATCGGACAAAGGAGACGCAAAGCTTTTTTCGAGCCTTGCCGAAAGTGCCTTGTTATACAGCCGTCTTCCTTCCTTTTCGCTTCTTTTATCACCATGCATTAACATAGACACCAGCATTTTAAGGTCTCCGCCGACAGACTTAAAATCGTCAAGCATATCGTAAGACCAGAAGACAGTATCATTATTATAAGACAGCAATCTATCCGACACAACTCCCACAAGGGTCCCACCTGATGATTCCTTATGATCTGCAAAAAATGTTTCATACGCACCGTAAATGAGCATTTCACAGGTTTCAGAATAAAGAATATCTATTCCGTCTGTCGTGTCCATTACAAGAGTGTAAAGCAGGTATTCCGAGGCATCCTGAGACTCAGTGATATCCTTTGTCACATCAAAAAGCTTACCGTCGGCATATTTTACCCACAGCTTCTCTACGATCTCTCCGAAGGGCGAAGTTTCAGCCTCCCCTTGCACAAGGGTGAGCTTGTGGGAGGACATCATCGGATTATACGCTGTAAAAGCGCTGTCCGTACAGGAGCTGTAGCAAGTAATGACAGACTCATGAGCAAAGACAAGCATAAATCTCTTTGCACAGGCTTTAAACACAGCTTCGATCACACCGTCGCCGATAACAGCATCGGCTTCACAGTAAACAAGGAGAGTGTCAAAGCCGTGCTTATGCAGATCACTTACGATACCGTCGGCATCACAAGCTGACATGGAACTGATATTTAAAGGCAGAAGCGGTGCATGGATCGCGCCCGGACGTGACCACACATCGGTCAAAATATCGAACATTATTTTAGTAACCTTTCTTAACGCTACGTGAATATATCGTTAGTATTATACTACAATTTATGACGTCTTTCAAGTCGATAGCCGTTCTTTTTTTATTTCCCGAGAATTATTGCCTCAAGGCTCGAGTTTTCCCGACAGAATGAGCAATTAAAGGCGTCATTTTCCGACAAGGCGATATTACGAAAGCTTATTTTCAAGCTCAAGCTTATGGCTGATCGCCGCCCATGTTTCGCGCTCTGCATTGCTTTGCCCGCCGTGACGTCTGCCGATACCCCCGTGATCTGTAGTTATAACGATAAGACGGTCTATTGCATCACTGTCAGTTTTCAAGCAGACATCAACAAGCTCAGCGCCTGCAGTATCCGCCTTCCGACAAGCTTCCGTGTAAGCTTTTTCATCCGACGAAAAACCATATGAATGCCCGGCAGCATCGGTATACTCAAATATCACGAACACAACATCAGCAGTTCCCTCTTCAAGCAAGGAAATGGCTACTGCACGGCTCTCCTCGTCATTAGAGGTACGGATATACTCCACCGATAAAGAGTCCCTGCGTGCCTTTCTTATGTCACGGACAAGGGTCTTGTCAAAATGAGACGGATACGAAGAGATAAATGCGCAGGAAAACCCGTTTTTAGCTGCTCTTGTAAGGAAGGTCACAGCAGAATCACGCTTAACGCTTTTGTTGTTCCACACGCCGCTTTCCTCAGAGCTGAGTCCTGTGAGAATTGTGCTCCAGCCTACAGCCGTACCGGTCTGCTGAGGATTATCCTTTGTTCCTCCGGCATACGTCATAAGGAGGCTGCCAATGGATGAAATACGGCTTACAGCACCGTTTTCATTTGAGCTTATCACAGGCAGACAATCACGTCTGTAACCGTCATAGCCGATAAAAAGAACCTTCTTCTCTTTATTTGAAACGTTTTCTTCAAGATGCTCAGTGACTATCTGATTTAATATACCTTGAGGATACTCATTCGGCGGGATGTCAGCTTGAGCAGGAGCCCGTGAAAATGCAGAAACTAATGCAGAAAGTATTACAAGTATAATATTCACTCTAAGACCCAACCTTTTATTTATCTTTTATTCTTATTATAACCTCAAAACAGATAAATTCCAAGAGTAAAATAAGGAGAATCATGAAAAAATGATTCTCCTTATTTTATTTATTTCTTTTCAAACTTGATAGCACCGTCATCAAGCACTGCGCGAACGCTGTCACCTTCGGCGATCTCTCCTGCAAGCATAGCCTCTGAGAATTTATCCTCTACCATACGCACAATGGCACGGCGAAGGGGTCTTGCACCGTAGACAGGGTCAAAGCCTGCTTTCGCAATATGAGATACGGCTTCATCGGAAAATTCAAGACTTATTCCAAGGGAATTAACTCTCTTTTTTACCTCTGAAAGCATAAGTCGGGCAATCTTTTCTATATCGGAATCACTGAGCTTATTAAAGACTATTATCTCATCAAGTCTGTTTAAGAATTCCGGTTTGAATGTAGCGCGTAAAGCCTCGTTCACCCGTGCCTTCATGCGCTTTTCCTCCTCAGCAGGATCGGAATCGCCGGCAAATCCGAGACGCTTCGGTTCAACAATGCCTGCAGCTCCAACATTAGAGGTCATAATGATAACCGTATTCTTGAAATCTACCCTACGGCCCTGAGAATCCGTGAGAATACCGTCTTCAAGTATCTGCCAAAGAATATTGAAAACATCGGGATGTGCCTTCTCGATCTCATCGAAAAGCACAACAGAATAGGGTTTGCGCCGGATCTTTTCAGTAAGCTGTCCGCCCTCATCAAATCCTACATATCCGGGAGGCGATCCGATAAGCTTTGACACGCTGTGCTTCTCCATGTATTCAGACATATCAATTCTTATCATAGCATTCTCAGAACCGAACATTACATCTGCAAGCACCTTGGTAAGCTCGGTTTTACCAACTCCGGTAGGACCCAGGAAGATAAACGAGCCTATAGGACGTTTCGGATCCTTAAGTCCCATTCTTCCGCGGCGTATAGCCCTTGCGACCGCATCAACAGCCTCACCTTGACCGATCACCCTCTCTTTAAGTATGCTGTCAAGCTTCAAAAGCCGCTCGCTCTCTTCTTCAGCAAGCTTCCTGACGGGTATACCTGTCCATGATGCGACGATATCTGCAATGTCCTCCTCGTTTACAGTAAGCTCAGGGATGTCGCGACGTTCCCCCTTCTTCTCGGCAAGCTCATCGCTAAGGGATTTTTCCTTATCGCGCAGCTTTGCTGCTCCCTCATAATCCTCGGAAAGAATTGCTTCCTCCTTTTCAGCTGCAACTGCCTTGAGCTTATCCTCAAGCTCACGGACATCGGGAGTCGGCATAAAGCTTGAAATGCGCTTCTTGGATGCCGCCTCGTCCACAAGGTCGATTGCCTTGTCGGGAAGATACCTGTCATTTATATATCTTACAGACAGCTTGACCGCCGCACGGAGTGCATCATCGCTGATACGAAGCTTATGATGAGCCTCATACTTATCTCTCAAACCGAAAAGTATTTGCTCTGCCTCCTCCGGTGTCGGCTCACCAACGGTAACGGACTGAAATCTTCTTTCAAGAGCAGCATCACGCTCGATATGCTTTCTGTACTCGTCGATGGTTGTGGCTCCGATGACCTGCATCTCACCTCTTGCAAGAGCGGGCTTAATAATATTTGCAGCATCAACCGCGCCTTCGGCACCACCTGCACCGATTATTGTGTGGATCTCATCTATGAAGAGGATTATGTCGGGTCTGGATCTTACCTCCTCCATGACATTTTTCATTCTCTCTTCAAACTCACCGCGGTACTTTGCACCTGCAACCATGGCCGATATATCAAGCGTTACGATGATCTTTCCGCGAAGAGTCTCCGGAACACTTCCGTCAACGATCCTCTGTGCGAGCCCCTCCACAACGGCTGTCTTTCCAACTCCCGGCTCGCCGATAAGGCAGGGATTGTTCTTTGTACGGCGTGACAGTATCTGTACAACCCTCTCGGTTTCAGCATCGCGTCCGATTATTGGATCGATCAGCCCTTCTGATGCACTTCTGCATAAATCCCGGCCAAAGGATGACAAGGTAGGGCATCCACTGATCTCTCCGTTCTTTGCTTTTACCTTTGAGGGGCGTTCTGTCTGCTTGGAGGCTTCACCTCCCTGACCGAGACAGTTTATCACATCTCTTTTTATATCTGCGGGATATACACCTAAGGATTCCAGCATCTTTACGGCATAGCAATCAGCCTCATCCATTATTGCCAGGAGAAGATGCTCCGTTCCGACATAACCGTGACCCATCCCCATTGCGCAACGGGCAGATGCTTCAATGATCTTCTTGGTACGTGGAGTCATGTCTGCCGCAGAAAGCTTTGTTGTTTCACCTATTCCGGAAACATCCTCCACCACCTTGCGCATTTTTTCCTTGGTTACTCCGCGGTCTGAGAGCACCCTCGCCGCAATTCCATCGCTTTCGGACAGAAGTCCGAGAAGAAGATGCTCGCTTCCGACACAGGTGTGACCCATCTCACAGGCAGTATAAAGAGCGTTGCTAAGGGCATTCTGCGCCTTACCCGTAAATCCTATATTCATGTTACACCATTCCTTTCCGAAATCAAAATGCTATGTTGTTATTAAGCTTATTTTTCCGATGCCCCTGCGAGTACGTATCTTACCATCTCAGCTCTGCATCTGTCGCGGCGGTTTGCATTAACGGCTCCACGATTTTCAAGAGTTATTACATTCGGCATACCTCGAACAAGTATCTCATCAAGAGTCTTGGGCGTTACCCTGTCTATGATACCGAGGCAGGCACCGAGTCTTACATCAGCGTAAAGCTTTACAAGCTCGGATGTATCTATAAGTGTTGCGTAGAGCATAGTGCCGTAAGACCGCATGATACGGTCGGTAAAACGTCCGCTTTCATCCGCCTTCATCTTTTCGCGGAGGCTTCTTTCCTGCTCTGTGATCTTTTCACATATCTCTGTAAGCTTCGTAAGTATTTCACACTCAGAGTTACCGAGCGTCACTTGATTTGATATCTGGTACAGACATCCGTTCGAGGCAGAGCCTTCGCCGGACATACCGCGGATAGTAAGTCCAAGCTTGCCAAGCTGATTCTGTAGTGAACGGATTCCGCCTGCCGCAGTTATACCCGGCAGGAACATCATAACGGATGCTCGCATTCCCGTGCCGAGATTTGTGGGACAATGGGTAAGGTAACCGAGCTTTTCATTATATGCAATTCGGAGAGAAGAATCAATAAGTGTGTCCGCAGATGACGCCGATGCATAAGCCTCGTTAAGAGAAAGTCCTGCCATGATAGACTGTATTCTTATATGATCCTCTTCAAGGAGCATAATGTAAAGATTCTTTTCATCAGACTCGATAAGCGCCGTGGGTGTCTTTGCTTCGGCGAACTCGCGACTTATCTTGTGACGCTCGTACTCTGCCGACTTTACGGTGGGGTCAAGCGTGGAATAATCAGTAAAGGTATAATCTCCGACACCCTCAAATACCGATCTTACCTTTTCAATGATCTCCTTCGCGCCTGATTCATCAAGTCTCTTACCAAAAGGATAATCACAAAGATTTCTTGCAAGTCTTACTCTTGAACTGACTACCACGTCTGAATCCTTGCCTGTAAGCTCATACCACATCATTATTTCATACCTCCTTCGTCACTTTTAAGCTCACGAAGCTTATCTCTCAGCGTTGCCGCCTTCTCATATTCCTCTGCTGCGACAGCATCGTGCAACTCCTTTTCAACAGCCTCGATCTGTTTTTTCTTCTCGCGTCCCTCCATGTATTTTGCGGGAGCGGCTCCCGTATGCACGGAGCTTCCGTGAATTCTTGCAATGGTCGCAGACAACTCATCCTCGAATTCCGAGTAACAATTGGGACAGCCTGCCATTCCCTCTGCAGCAAGCTCATTAAATGATGCTCCGCAAAGATTACACCTCTTCACATCAACACCGGTTGATTTCTTATACGGCGCAAGTCCGAAAAGACTGCCGAAAAGAGAATTCATATTTTCAAACGGATCGGAAATCAGCTTCTTTGTGCTGTCAAAAGCACCTATCTCAGCGGCGCAGTCAGCGCAAAGTGCATATGAGCTCTTATGACCGTTAATGCTTTCCTTGTACATCACAGTCGCTTCTTTTTTCTTGCATTTTTCACACAGCATATTCATACTTCCTTTCATGCTTTATTAAGTAAAATATCACTTGCTACATTTTAACTCATAAGCGTCATAATAATGTGACGCATTATGTCGGCACGAACATTATTTTTGTGCTCTGCCGGGACTCGTTCAAGAGATGCCTGTGAGACGGCACTCTTTATGAGGAATGCTTCTCTCTCGCTGAGCAGTCCTCTCTCGAAAAGGTTTCCGACAAATGCCGCCCCCGATCTTTCGTCAAGCTCATCACCAATAGCATGGAACGCGTGCATAAGGTACTCGTTCCTCGTCATCTGTGCCCTGACTATTCTGATATAGCCTCCGCCTCCACGCCTGCTCTCGATTATATACCCCTTTTCCGGTGTAAATCTGGAGGTTATGACGTAATTTATCTGGCTCGGCACACACCCCAGCTTCGAAGCAAGATCGTTTCGTTTGACTTCGGTCTTTCCTCCTCCGTCCTCAAGCATTTCCTCAATTACCTTTGCAATATAATCCGATATCAGCACGACTTCATCTCCTTTGACTTTGACTATCTTTGACTTTCTGAATATATTATATTCGTTTGGTCAAAGATAGTCAAAGTCTAATTTGGTCAAATTTAGACTAAAATATTTGATGATCGCAATTTATGTGTATATTTTCTCTCTATTTCTCCGGTTTTCTCGTTTTTTTACTTTTCTTGATCTTAGTGCTCTCATAAATCTTTTAATAAGCAGCATCGTATTTTTTCACTTAGAATATTGACTGATTTACAAAAAATTTGTATAATTAAGCTAAGTCATATTATCTGTTGACATGAAAGGAAATTGAAATGAAAAAGCTCGTATCCCTTATGCTCGCTTTGCTTATCATCTTTGGCACTGCGGCCTCAGTTATGGCTATGGATTCCGCCCTGTTCACATGGACTCCGGAATCTACAGAATACGCTGAGATCCGGAGAGACAGCAATGTGATCGCTCGTATTGTTGTCGGAAGTGACATTCACATCGGCGATATTAACGCTACACCCAAGCTTGAGAATGCGTATAAAGCTATCGGAAAGCTGGGCGGAGCTGATGCGCTCATACTCGCAGGAGACCTTACCGATAACGGACGTGTTGCACAATTAGAGGAACTCCAGCGCATCATATCCGAGAACTCCAAAGAGCTTACGATTGATATTGATGGCTTCACAGGAACGGGTGCAGGAAGCTCGGCTCCCGTCGATACCACAATTGCAATGATGGGAAACCATGAGTATTTTGATTCAGATGTTGATACTGCGCAGGATAGATTTAAGACAATATTAGGCCAGGATCTTGACAAGCTTTACTGGATCGAAGGGAAAATACCTCTTATCAAGATCAGTATGACAAGCGGCAGTTATTTCGAAAACTATAAGGATAAGCATGAATTCCTTGAAAATGCGCTTAAAGAGGTCGAAGAATCCGGATGGGACGGTCACATCTTCGTCATCTCCCACATGGGTGTCAGCGGCACCATGGTAGGAGCTCCCGGCGCCGATGATAATCCTTATCTTGACAAGACAGTTGAGCTTATGGCGAAGTATCCTCAGATAATTCACGTATCGGGACACAGCCATCAAGTGTCCATGAACCCCGCTTTTATTGATCAGTCCGCAGGATTTACTTGCATGACCGACGGTGTACTCGCTGAGGATTACAACGAAGAAGAGGAATTCGGATCAGCCGCTATCATTTTTGATGTAAAGGATAACGGTACCACAGAATTCCACCGTGTCGACTTCCAGAACGCAAAGCTTCTTTTCGATGATGAAGAGTGGGTCCTTGATGCATCCGATAAGCCGGAGGATTTCATCTATTATTCCTCACAGTCTAAGGCTAAGGCAAGTGCTCATCCCGAGAACACCTACACACTTAAGAGCAAGGCCCCAACATTCCCCGATGATGCATGGATAAAGGTTACGGATCTCGGAGACCACGATGCAATACAGGTCACATTCTCGTCAACTGCAGTTCCCGCAAGTGACTATAACTACGATTATATTCGCAGGTACAGAGTACGTGCCATACCCGTAGGCAACGACAGTGCAGAGACGATCACCGTTTATGGACAGAATGATGCTTATAAGCCCGCCGAAGACCGCGTAAGTGAAATGACGGTAACGCTGGTAGGTCTTGACTGGAACACCGATTACAAGGTCGAAGTCAGAGCCATGACAGGCTTCGGTGTAGCAAGCAGTCCTATTACTGCTGCCGATACAGTAAACATCGGTATCATGGAATTCTCCCCTGTCAAGCCCATCTATGATCTCGACTTTTCGTCAGGCGACTTCCAAGATGCAGTCGGTCATAAGGCATCCCTCTTCCCTGTTATCAAGGCTGTAGACGATGAGACTCTCGGCAAAAAGGCTGCTTTCTTTAAGGGAATAGGACAAAACAAATATTCCTTTAATGCAGAAGAGCTTGAAGAGATCCGCTATGAATATACAATCGAAGCCCTTATAAAGATGCCCGACGTTGAGAATAAGCAGGAATTCTTCTCACTCATGGACTGTGCAAGCGTCTCTCTGGGTGTGGAAAACGGCTCAGTTTATGCTTTCTCAGTTGTTACCACTTCGGCAAATTCAAATAATAATTATCCAGTAAGAGCTCCGATCACCGCAAATGAATGGACTCACATCGCAGTTACCTATGACAGTAAGTACGTAAACATTTATGCAAACGGCGAGCTTGTTGACACAGCAAAGCATACAGGCGGCCTCAACGAGACGTATGACGAAAACACCGATACGGACAATCTCTTTATGTACGTAGGTGCCCGTCATGACCAGAATGAAAATTTCACTGTCAAGTCAGGCACAATGATAAATCAGATTAAGCTTTATTCGGGTACTAAGAGTGCCGAGGAGATCAAGGCTGCATACGAAGCGGCTATGACTCCCTCCGCTCCCTCATTTGATCCCGACATTGTGACTCTTCCCTTTACTGATGTTAAGAGCGGAAGCTGGTTTGAAACAGCTGTAAAGTATGCTTATTCCAAGGGTCTTATGAATGGAATGAGCGACACCAAGTTTGCACCCAACGGAACTATGAACCGTGCAATGGTAGTGACCGTTCTTTGGAGAATGGAAAATTCACCTGCGCCTGAGGCAAAGGCTCCCTTCACCGATCTGAAGCAGGCTTGGTATAAAGATGCTGTCGCATGGGCATACGAAAATGCGATCGTCACCGGAACAGGTGCAACCACATTTGATCCGAGCGGCTCTATCACAAGAGAACAGCTCGCGGCTATCCTCTACAGATACTCCGAATACAAAAAGTACGATATCACAAAGAGCGAGAGCCTTGACAGCTTCCCTGACGTGAAGAAGGTACACTCATGGGCTAAGGATGCTATGGCTTGGTCGTATGCAGAAGAGCTTATCACAGGAAAGAACGAAGGCGGCGCGGTGCTCCTCGACCCGAGAGGAAATGCAACACGTGCGCAGGTTGCAACTATCCTCCAGAGATTCTGTGAGAAATTCAACTGAACATTTAACAAAACCTCACTTTTCGTGAGGTTTTGTAATTTAAAGGAATACACAAGAGCTCTGCCAAATATACTGTATTAACAAATTTATCTCCGGAGGCAATAATGTTTATTTGCAGTATCAAGGCAAGCACGCTTAAACTTGCGGCAGTTATAACAACAGCTGCGGTTGCACTTGGAGTGGTGATCTGGGCGGCTCCCGAGTACACACCTAAAACCACAGCCGCCATAGCCGCAGCAAATGCAGAATACCACTACGACAAGATCAAAACCAATGAGGACAGAATAGTATTTCTCGAACAATTCGGATGGAAGGTCGATGCAGAAGCTACAGAAGAGGTGACAATGAAGATCCCACGGGAATTTGACCGTGTTATGAGCACCTATAACGAGCTGCAAAAGAGACAAGGGCTCGACCTGTCAAAGTACAAGGGGCGGGAAGTAACAAGATACTCATATAATGTGACGAACTATCCCGGCTACGAGGGCAAGGTCACAGCAAGTGTAATCGTGTACAAAAGCCGCGTCATCGGCGGTGACGTTTCGTCAAGTGATGTCGAGGGCTTTATAGGAACTTTTGAGTTTCCGAGGAATATCGAAGATATGACGGGGGATGGCGAAACAGGCAAGGTTACCGAATAAATCGATTATTCTTAATTTTGTAAATCTAATAATAATTATGCTAAGCCCATATCTTGCAATCGTAACCATGATAAAGGCTACGATTGCAAGATTTTTTTATGCGCAGGACGGAAATTTATGAAAAACTGTTGATTATTCCGCCGTTTTGTGTTATATTATATATGTTTGGGAACATATAATTTTGAAAGGAATTTCGAAAATGACTTACAACAAGAAAACTGTAGAAGACATTGACGTAGCGGGCAAGAGAGTCCTCGTAAGATGTGACTTCAACGTACCGCTCAAGGACGGCGTTATCACTGACGAAAACAGAATCGTCGGCGCTCTCCCCACTATCAAATATCTCAAGGAGCACGGTGCACGTGTTATCCTCTGCTCTCACATGGGCAGACCCAAGGGTGAGTTCAATATGAAGTACTCCCTCGCTCCCGTTGCTGCAAGACTTTCCGAGAAGCTCGGCTGTGAGGTTGCTCTCGCATCTGACGTTATCGGCCCCGATGCTAAGGCTAAGGCTGCAGCTCTTAAGGACGGCGAGGTAATGCTCATTGAGAACGTCCGCTTCCATAAGGAAGAGGAAAAGAACGATCCCGCATTCTCCAAGGAGCTTGCTTCCATGGCTGAGATCTATGTTAACGACGCTTTCGGAACAGCTCACAGAGCTCATGCTTCCACTGCAGGCGTTGCTGACTACCTCCCTGCTGTTTGCGGTTACCTGATCCAGAAGGAGATCTCCATCATGGGTAAGGCTCTCGCTGATCCCGCACGTCCCTTCGTTGCGATCCTCGGCGGTGCAAAGGTTTCCGACAAGATCGGCGTTATCAACAACCTCATTGAAAAGGTTGACACACTCATCATCGGCGGCGGTATGGCTTATACGTTCTTCCGCGCACTCGGTCACACCATCGGAACCTCCATCTGCGAAGAGGACAAGCTCGATCTCGCAAAGGATCTTCTTGCCAAGGCTGAAGCTAAGGGTGTAAACTTCATGCTTCCCGTTGACAATGTAGTTGCTGACGAGTACAATGAGAACGCTAACTTCAAGCCCGTTAACTCCGATGATATTCCCGACGGTTGGATGGGTCTCGATATCGGTGTAAAGACTGCTGAAAACTTTGCTGACGCTATCAAGGGCGCAGGTACAGTTATCTGGAACGGTCCTATGGGCGTTTCCGAGTGGGAGAACTTCGCTGCAGGTACTCGCGCAGTGGCTAAGGCTGTTGCTGAGTCCGGTGCTGTTTCTATCATCGGCGGCGGTGACTCCGCAGCGGCTGTTGAGCAGCTCGGTTTTGCTGACAAGATGACTCACATCTCCACCGGCGGTGGCGCTTCCCTTGAGTTCCTTGAGGGTCTTGAGCTTCCCGGTATCGCTTGCCTCCTCGACAAGTAATCAACACTAAAAATGCCGGAGGTGGTATCCCATCTCCGGCTTTGAATATAATTCTCTTAATTTGAAAGGTATTACTACAATGGATAAGTCAAAGCGCAAGGTTGTCATTGCAGGCAACTGGAAAATGAATATGACTCCCTCCGAGGCAAAGGCCGCTGTTGCAGAAACTGCTGCTCTTACCGATTCTATGACAGGCTGTGACGTAGTTCTCTGCGTTCCCTTCGTTGACATTGCCGCTGCTGTTGAGGCTGCAAAGGGTACAAACGTTAAGATCGGTGCACAGAACGTTCACTTCGAGGCTAAGGGCGCGTTCACCGGCGAGATCTCCGCTTCCATGCTTCTTGAGTGCGGTGTTGAGTACGTTATTATCGGACACAGCGAGAGAAGACAGTACTTCGGCGAGACTGATGAAACTGTAAATCTCCGCACAAAGGCTGCTCTTGCAGCAGGTCTCAAGGTAATCCTCTGCCTTGGTGAGATCAAGGAAGAAAGACTTGCAGGCATTACCGATGAGGTTGTTGCTATGCAGACTAAGCTTGACCTTGCAGGTATCAGCGCGGATGACATGAAGAATGTTATTATTGCTTACGAGCCTGTATGGGCTATCGGCACCGGTCTCACAGCTACTCCCGATCAGGCGGACGAAACCTGCGGCGTGATCCGTGCAACTCTTGCAAAGCTTTACGGTGCTGACCTTGCTGACGCAACTGTTATTCAGTACGGTGGATCTATGAACGACGGTAATGCGGCTGAGCTTCTCTCCAAGGTCAATGTTGACGGCGGACTCATCGGCGGCGCCTCCCTCGTTCCCGCAAAGTTTGCGAAGATCGTTGAAGCTGCTCAGGCATAAGCTTTAAATAGTAAAAAATCCTTCACATTCTGTTGATTGTGAAGGATTCAGAGTGCTGACAAAGGTCTTACGCTGACAAAATGCACAAAAGTTTTGATCGACCTTTTT
>JAFUPK010000129.1 GCA_017481265.1 Clostridia bacterium | reverse complement strand
TGAGAATATCACCAAGATCGTATCTGGAATGGATGAAGAGTCACTTTCAGAGATCAAAAAGTTTTATGATGCCGTTATAGAGGTCGGTACATATACTGTTTCAAGCATCAAGACTGCAGAATCCATAAAGGTTGTAGAAAACAGCCAGAGAGATATCAATATCGCGTTCATGAACGAGCTTGCCATGGTGTTTGACCGCATGGGGATAGACACGAATGAGGTTGTCGACGGCATGAATACCAAGTGGAATGCTCTCGGCTTCAGACCGGGTCTTGTCGGCGGACATTGCATCGGCGTTGACCCCTACTATTTTACATACGAGGCAGAAAAGCTTGGCTATCACAGCCAGATAATCCTAAACGGCAGAATAGTGAACGATAATATGGGAAGCTTTGTAGCCGATGCCGCCATCAAGCAGATGGTTCAGGCCGGAAAGGCTCCAAGGTCATCCAAGGTAGTTATCCTTGGACTTACCTTTAAGGAGAATTGCCCCGACACGAGAAACAGTAAGGTTGAGGATATCATAAAGAAGCTTGGCGAGTACGGTATCTCACCTGTTGTGGTGGATCCTTGGGCAAGCGAAAGTGATGCGATGCACGAATACGGCGTGACGCTTACCCCGCTTGTGGATGTTGGCGGAGCTGATTGCATAATTATTGCCGTGGCTCATAATGAGTTTAAAAGCCTTACCGTGGACGAGCTCAAGAAGCTTTATCGAGAGGATATATGCGACAGCGAAAAGATTCTTGTGGATGTCAAGGGCCTTTACCCCATTCGCGAGATCGAAAAATCAGGAATCACATATTGGAGACTGTAATGGAACAGAAGAAAAAGCTTTTGTATATAGTTCGGTACCAGATTTACGAGGATTTCAACCTGAAAGGGAAATTCGATGGTCAGCTTGCGGCTTTCAAAAATCTTGGGATGGATGTCTATTATTTAGTGTTTGACAAGAAGTACTTCTATTTGGTCAACGGAGATAATAAAGAGGTCGTTTGCAGAGCTACAACCGGACTGCCGATGTATTTCCACACGAAGGTGTATTATGATATGCACCGCGCAGTATTGAAGGTGCTGAAAAAGATCCGATTTGATTTTGCATATTGGAGAGGTGCACCTATATGGCGCAGTTCCTGCAAGGTTGCAAAGAAACTGCATTCGCAGGGAACCAAGATACTTTATGAAATTCCGACATATGTTAAGTCGGGAGAAAAAGCAATGAATGGCTTGAGGAAACTGTTTTCTGTTTATTCCGACTTTTGGAAACCTCGCCTGACTAAGTATTTTGATCTTGTTGTACTTATTTTTACCGGCGACACTACTATGGACAACCTTTATGGAAAACCCATAGCAATAATCGATAACGGTGTTGATGTAGGGGCAATTCCTTTACGAAAGCCGATAATTCATGAAAATGAGATACACATTTTAGCACTTGCATCAATGAGTTATTGGCATGGGTATGACAGATTGATTCGTTCTCTCAGTCAGTATAAAGGGAATGTAAAGATTATTATTCATATGGTCGGAGGAAATGACGGAGGCTTATTACCTGAATGGAAGCAGTTAGCGGATGATCTTGGAATTAGTGACAGGGTTATCTTTCATGGAAAAATGTATGGAGAAGATCTGGCAAAGATGTTCGATATCTGTGATATTGGTGCGAATGCCTTAGCTCAGTTTCGTAAGAATCTCAGTGCTACTTCTGAATTAAAGGTAAGAGAGTATACTGCCAGAGGATTGCCTTTTCTTTGCTCTGTGGAGGATCCTGCATTAGCTCATACCGATTCACCGTTTTGGCTAAAAGTTGCAAATGATGAATCTATGCTGGATATGGATGAAATAGTGGATTTTGTTTTGAAAATGCGTGCAGATACGCAACTGTCTCAAAGAATGAGGCAATACGCGTTTGACTACATGACTTGGGAAAAACAGTATGCTCCGCTATTTGATAATTTAAATGATTTAAAGGCTGAATAAAATACATGAGCAAGCTGATGAACAAAAAAATATGCTTTGTTTTGGATTCTTATCCTACCGACAAAACGAACGGTTGTGTTTTTGCCAAGCACCTTATCTGTGCTATAGCAGACAGGGGGTATGATTGTACGGTAATTGCTCCGCGAATCTTGTCTAAAACAGGGATCATGACTGTCAAACAGTCGGCATATTATACTGAGGAATTTACTTTAAAGGGCAGAAAAATCAAGATATTCAGACCTTTCTACTTGCATCTAAGCTCACAAAAAAGGATGATGGGATTGTCCATGAATAATCATTTTCGCAGTGTTATGCGAGTGATAAAGCAAGAGAAGCTGGAACCGGATGTAATCTACGGCCATTTCATTTATCAATGCGGTCTTACCGCGGCGAGAGTGGGAGAAAAGCTCGGTATTCCATCCTATTGTGCCTGCGGTGAGAATTCGTTGAGATTGCAAGAGGACAGTATGCCATATTGTACTGGGCTAAAGTATCACAATTGGACGTCTATTCTTAAGAAGTTATCCGGAATTGTTTGTGTTTCAGGGAACAATAAAGAACTGCTTTTAAAAAGCGGATTCGTTGATATGTCAATGAAGATGGGGGTATTCCCTAATGGAATTGATAAGAATAAATTCTGTATTCTTGATAAAGAAACTTGTCGAAGAGAGTTAGGATTCCCTCATGATGCTTTTATAGTGGCTTTTACCGGAACATTTTCATCTAATAAGGGCATGGATAGGTTGAATGATGCGTTGAATCTTTGTGACAATACCAACTCTGTCTTTATGGGACAGGGCGCTTTAAAACCCAATTGTCGAGGAGTTTTATACTCAGGTCGAGTACCAAACGATCAAGTTTCAAAGTATCTGAACGCGGCGGATGTGTTTGTTCTTCCCACACGCGGAGAGGGATGCTGTAATGCCATAGTTGAGGCGCTTGCCTGCGGCCTGCCGGTCATTTCCTCAGATCTGCCGTTTAACGATGATATTTTGAGCACTGAAAACTCCATTCGTATAGACGTGGAGAGCGTAGAGCAGATCAGGGAAGCCATAGAACGGCTGAAAGACGATAACTCTCTCAGAGAGACGCTGGCCTCCGGCGCGCAGAAAACGGCGGAGGGCTTGAGTATAGAAGCAAGAGCAGAAAAAATACTTGAGTTTATGAATCTGTAGTCACTTCCGCTTGTGTACCGAACTGTTTTTTTGACTATTGCGAAGCCATTGGCTGAATGGAGAATTGAATGGGATTACTGTCTGTAGCCAAGCTCGCGCTGTACGGCATATTTTTGAACTATTATACATACTACACCGTGACCGGCAAGTTCATTCCTTATGGAACGGCTCTGTTTTTTGCGGTGTCGTTTGTGTGCGTGCTGTGCAGTATGTGGCGCGACCGCTTGGTGAATATCGGATATGAGATCCGTTGCTGGTTATTATATATAGCATTGTCCTTGGCAAGTGTCGGGTTCGCTGTGAATTCGGGACAGGCTGTGGACGGAATATTTAAGTATGCCCAGCGACTGATAATAATAATAATGATCGTATATATCTGTGAAAAGGAAGGAAGCGTAAAATTCGCTTTGCGCTTGCTTGCGGTTAATGCTGTATGCTCGGCGTTTGCAATTCTGTACGTTACAGATGATATACAACTCAAGCTCAGCATAACTTCGGGAGCAAATCTCAGCGCAAATGATATCGGTGCGCTTATGGCGTTCGGATGCTTTGCAGTCATGTTTGCTTTCGGAAGGCGTAATAAGACCTCATTGTTTATACCTGCCATGAAATATGCTTCGGTCATTGCCATGATTTCGGTTATATTTTTGGCAGGCTCGAGAAAGAGTATTATTGCCGTGATAATTCTTGCGGTATTGCTTGTATTGCTCAACGGCTTGGAATATATAAAAAATGCACCTGTCGGAAAGCTTTTTGTGGCACTCATCCTCGGAGCGGCGGCATTTGTGTTCGTAAGCAGTGTGCTCGCACCCTATGCTTCGGAGACAAACCTGTATACCCGTCTGTTCGGACGCGGAGCTGAAGGTGCAATAGAATCGGATGACGGTCGAATCAGTCTGTATGTAACGGCAATAAAAGATTTTTTGCACCATCCTTTTGTGGGACTTGGTTTCAGCAACTTTCAAGTTTTGCATGGGGTATATTCTCATTCAACATATGTCGAGCCACTTGCCTGCTCCGGTATTATCGGTCTTTTGTACCTGATACCGTATGTGCGGATATTGAAGCGGCAATTTGACCTTGTGTTCATATCCCGCGGCGACGCAGAGGAATACGTATGGCAAAAGGGAATGCTTGCGTTTTACATAATGTTTCTGTTTATTGGTGTCGGTATCCCGTATATGTATAAGGACAATCCTTGCATAATTCTTGCAATGCTTATTGCATCACAAAGCATTGCTTATAAAAAACACACGAAAAACGTATAAAAAGGAAAAAAGTCATGGATAAAAAGCCAACCCGCGTACTACAGATCATCGCCGACTTCAAAAAAGGCGGCGTTCAGGCAGATGTTATGTATCCTGTGAGGATTTTATCGGAAGATGAAGTATATACAGATGTAATGCTTCTGTCTGACACGATAGGTTTCTACGAAGAGGAATTTTCTAAAAAAGGAAATATATACAGAATCCCGATAAAGCGCAAGAAGAGCAGGATTCAAAGAGCTCTGTCAATAGTTACAAACTATTTTTACGTAAGACGAGAAATGAATAAGTTTTTTGCAGAGCATGGTGACTATGATGCCGTTCATGCAAGACATTTGATTTTGAATGCACCATGTATATCTGCGGCAAAAAAAGCGGGTATTCCTGTTAGAATTGCTCATTGCCATGTCAATAAACCTAAACGTAAAGACTTTCGTGACAGACTTTATGTAAGATTATATCTGTGGGTGTGTGCTCAGGTGTTGAAGCGTTGTGCAACTCACCGCTTTGGGGTTACGGAATTTGCGGTAGAATATATGTTTGGCAAGGGCAAGGGGATTGTTATTAAGAATCCCACTGTTGATTTGGAAAAATTTGATTATCGCAAGTATCCTACGGTAGATAAAAGCGGTATTCATTTGATAATGGTTGGAAGCTACAGTAGCAGAAAGAATCAGCGATTTGCATTGGAAGTGTTCCGTGAATTATATAGAAAGTGTCCTGATTCATCAATCACATTTATTGGGTACCCGAGAACCGCAGACGATGATTATCTGCCTAATTTGAAAAAATATGTAGAAGAGAATGGACTTGAAGACAAAGTTTCTTTTCTTCCGCAAGATTCGAATGTTGCCGAAGCTCTTTCTAAATCAACGATCATGTTGATTCCATCTTTACAAGAGGGACTTCCTAATGTTGCACTGGAAGCTCAAGCGATGGGCGTATCTTGTTTTGTGTCGACAGATGTGTCTCGGAATTGTAACTGTGGAATTTGTGAGTTCCTTCCGTTGACAGACGGAGCGGAAAAGTGGGCTGACGCAATTTTGGAGTATACCAATATTCACGGTGTTGCAAAGCAGTATATAGATATGACTGCGTGGGATAATCGGAAGGTTTGTAAAGAGCATCTTGACTATTGGCGTGGAAAGCCTATGTATTAAAGGATTTGTTATGTATGAAAAGACTTAATACTGTGAAAAAACTACTTTGTGATAAGAATTATCGAGTGATTAAGCTTGCCAAGGCAGGTGTATATAATTACATGAACGATGAGAAATATCTGAAAAAAATCTATAGAGCGCGGATGGGACGGACGCTTGATTTAGAGAATCCGGAGCTGTTCAGCGAAAAGCTACAGTGGCTGAAGCTCTATGATCACAATCCTTTGTATACACAATTGGTAGATAAATACCGCGTGAGAGAATACATAGCAGAAAAAGTAGGCGAAGAGTATCTTGTGCCGTTACTTGGTGTGTGGGAGGATCCTGATGAGATAGATTTTGATGCTCTGCCGGAACGATTTGTTCTAAAGTGTAACCATAACTCCGGAACAGGAATGTGCATTTGCAGAGATAAGTCAAAACTGAACGTGGATGCCGTGAAAAAAAAGTTGAAAAAAGGACTGCGTGAGGATTTTTATCTCCGACACCGTGAATGGCCGTATAAAAATGTACCGCGCAGGATCATTGCTGAAAAGCTACTGACCCTAACCTCGGATCCGTTAGCCAAGAATGGTTTGGATGACTACCGTTTCTATTGCTTCCATGGCGACCCCAAACTGATATATGTGTATCAGGCAGGAACTCTTGATTTTGGGAATAAGCCCAGTATTGCAAGTTGTAATATTTTTAATAGTAACTGGGAACAATTGCCCTTCAGACAGAAATCGCCAAGTGCACCGATACCCCCTTCACCTCCGTCTGGACTTGGAAAAATGCTGGAGCTTAGTAAACAGCTGTCTGCGGGTTGTCCATTCATGCGTGTGGATTTCTACGAAATCGATGGTCATCTCTATGTTGGTGAGTTGACACTATATCCTGGCGGAGGATTGGCAACCTTCAATCCCCCTGAATGGGATCGTAAGATTGGAAAGTGGCTGACACTGCCTGAAAGACGAAGTAGAAAGGAAAACGATAACCGGAATGATTGAGTAGTTACACAATAATTGTATCTTTCTTTAGTACCTGTGTACAATGTGGAATAATACCTGAAAGAGTGCATAGACTCGTTTTCGCTGCAGAATGGCGCGGATCATTGGGCAGAGCAGATACTTTGTTATGTTGATAAAAACGGATACGGTAAGCACTATGTTGACATGTCCCAATGGGACAATTACAAAATTTGCGAGGAATACCTTGCGTATTGGCGAGGGGAAAAGTGAACCTTGATAATATGTGAGCGTTCTTTCAATCTTGCATAATCTAAGCAAAATTATGATCAAACATAAAGGATTTATGAGTGTATGAAGAAAATCCCGCGACGGTTTTGGAGAAAGCTCACCAAAACGAAGCTGTATAATTTTATTCCCGATAAGTGGGCTGTTGCAATTAAATACAGAAATCATTTTTATAAAAAACTGAATCTTAAAGACCCCGAGACCTTTAATGAAAAGTTACAGTGGCTTAAGCTTTATGACCGCAAACCTGAGTATACCCGTATGGTAGATAAGTATCTTGCAAAGGATTATGTGGCAGATGTGATCGGAAAGGAATATATTATTCCTACTCTTGGTGTTTGGAGGTCTTTTGATGAGATAGATTTTGATGCTTTGCCGGAAAAATTTGTACTTAAATGTAATCACGGATCAGGTGATGTAGTGATCTGTAAGGATAAGGCGAAGTTCGATATAGCTGCTGCCCGTAAAAAGCTTAACGCCGCTATTAAACAGGATTATTATAAGGTCTCGCGTGAATGGCCGTATAAAAATGTGCCTCGCAGGATAATTGCTGAGGAATATCTTGAGGATAATGAGACTCATGATGCACGGGATTATAAATTCTTTTGCTTCAACGGGGAAGTGAAATGCTTTAAAGTGGACTTTGATCGGTTTACAGGACGCCATGCGAATTGGTATGACTGCGACAGAAACCTCTTGCCTTATGGTGAGAAGGTTTGCCTTCCTGATTTTCATAAGCAACTTGATTTTCCGAATATAATGCCAGAAATGATAAATATAGCTGAAAAGTTGTCTAGGGGGATTCCTTTTTTGCGAGTGGATTTTTACTATGTAAATAAAAAAATATATTCCGGTGAGTTGACATTTTATCCTGCCGCAGGATTTAAACCATTTACCGATATGGAGTGGGATAGAATAATGGGCGGATGGTTAAAGCTGCCTGAGCAAAAGACAACATAAATCGAAGGATGAATGGAGACAAGTTTGAAAATAAAGTACGCTTAAAGCGTACGTCAGCTTTTTCAAACCCATTTGTGTCCCCGCGACAAAAAGTCGGTCGGCATTTTTCTCAGCCTCACATCTGAGAAAAAGCGTCACAAATCAAAGAAAGGCATGGTCATAATTATGACAAAACGTGAACTTGAGGATATCATTGCAGAAGAAAAGATGATGTACGTAAAGTCAAATTATTCCTTTCATCGTTTCGTACGCCAACGACGCTATGTGATATGGAAATACCTATCTTGCTTTCGCAGGGCACAGTATTACAAGGAACAGCTTGCTGCTGCGCACGGATTTCATAAGCTTATTATGAAGCTTGCTTTGCGTTTTTCACTGCGGAAAAAGAACATTCTCAGCGAAAGATGTGCGGTAGAGATCACCAATAACAGCACGATTGGACGCAGACTGAATATATGGCACGGCGGTGTGGTTATTTGCGGAAATTTGGGGGATGACGTAGCAGTAAGAGGCAATTCTGTGATCGGAAATAAAGAACTTATAAACTCCGCCGGTATTCCTACCGTTGGCAATGGAGTGGAGATCGGTTTCGGCGCAGCAGTTATCGGTAGCATTACTATTGCAGAGCGTTGTATAATCGGCGCCAATGCGGTAGTGACCAAAAGCTTTTTAAAACCGGGCACCGTGATCGTGGGCGTACCCGGGAAAGCACTTGAAAAAGGAGAATAGCGTGAAAGTTCAAACAGCCTTAGTCCGAAAAAAAGCTATTTCACGCGCAAACAAACACTAAAAATCAAAAGTCCGATTTTTGTCTGCTTTGCAGACACGAGCTTAGCGTGAAAGGGACGAAAAACTGTCACATAATGTTTTACTGTTTCACGCGCAAACAAACACTAAAAATCAAAAGTCCGATTTTTGTCTGCTTTGCAGACACGTGTTTGTTTCATAATTTTTTGTGTAGCCGTAGGCTGAAGGGAGATTAACATGTTTTTTAGTGTGCTTGTTCCCGTATACAACACATCGAAGTATCTCTGCGAGTGTGTAGATTCTATTTTGTCCCAAACTTTTCGGGATTTTGAAATACTGCTCCTCGATGACGGCTCCACCGACAACAGCGGAGAGATATGCGACCGCTATGCCGCGGAAAACGAATGTGTTAGAGTGATCCATAAGGAAAACGAGGGTCTCATGATGACCCGCAGACGCGGCTTCCGTGAGGCAAAAGGGGATTTTTTCATCTGTGTTGACTCCGATGACTATGTGTCTCACGATCTTTTGGAGCGGGTTACATATGCTTTAAAGGAAACCGGCGCGGATATGGTAATGTACAACTTTGAATACTTCAATGGAAAAGGCGAGCATAATCCGTCGAGACTGAAAATAGCGGACGGCTCACTATATGAGGGGGATAGTAAGCAGTATGTATATGAGCGAAAGCTGCTGACAGTTGACTTTAATATGATGTGGATGCGTGCAGTCAAGCGGGAAATAGTGGATATTGATGCGGATTATTCCGATTCCGGTATCAGAAATATGTGTGAGGATGCGCTTCAGGTATTGCCGTTATATACAAATGCAAAGAGAATAGTATATCTCGATGCACCGCTGTATTATTACCGCAAAGGAGATGACAGCATTACAGGGAAAACTACAGTTGAAAACTGGCGGGCAACACAGATATTATTTTCCCATACAGAAAAATATCTCGATATTTGGAGAGTGTCCGAGGAAATTCGCAGCCGCTTTTACACCAATCATCTTGAGCATTTGTGCAATTATGTACGTTGGATGTTTTCGGTATGCCCAGACCGGCTTCCGTGTCCTCTCAAGGAGATGATAGAAGAGCTGAGGGAAGAGCATGGCTTTGTTGTAAGTCGTAAGCATTACAAAAGGAAGTATTCGCACTCTTTGTATCTTTCCATAACGGTTCCCTTGATATCAAGGCTTGTCTCCTCATGCAATATCAAAGGCCTTCGCTTTGTGACAGGAATTGAAAAAAAGCTAATGAAAATAAAGAATTGACCGCTTATGAAGCTTAAGGCAAAAAGGAGAATATAATGCTGTTCAGTGTA
Organism: Clostridia bacterium; assembly: GCA_017481265.1. Taxonomy (GTDB): domain Bacteria; phylum Bacillota; class Clostridia; order Oscillospirales; family CAG-272; genus RUG11130. Next base: position 33,524 of record JAFUPK010000129.1, on the reverse strand, counting down.
TGTATACCGGTTTATAATACATCAAAATATCTGGATGAGTGCCTGCAGTCTGTTTTATGCCAGACGGAAAAGGATTACGAGATAGTGCTTGTTGACGATGGATCAACCGACAACAGCGGAGAGATATGCGACCGTTATGCTGCGGAAAACGAATGTGTTAGGGTGATACACAAGGAAAACGAGGGTCTCATGATGACTCGCCGCCGTGCTTTCCGCGAAGCAAAAGGAGACTTTTTTATCTGTCTTGATTCCGATGATTATTGGATATCCGATAGAGTGTTGTCTCGTGTACGTGAGATGATTGAGAAGCATAATTGCGACCTTGTCCTGTTTAATTATATTGTTGGTAAGGAAAACAGCTCTTTGGACCGTGAGATAATTCTGTTCGACTATCAGGATGAGTATATTTTTGAAGAGAATCACAAGCAAGAACTGTATGAAAAGCTTCTTGTGGGAGGAAGGTTTAACTGTATTTGGATCAAAGCCGCATCAAGAAGGATCGTAGATGTTGATGTAGACTATAGCGTGTGGAAGGATTCTTTAGTGAACAGTCAAGCAGAGGATCTTTTTCAAAGCTTGCCTATCCTTGATGCAGCACAGCGAGTCTCATATCTGAAAGAGGCGCTTTACTTTTATCGGTGGAATCCCGGCAGTATTTCAAAAAATGTTCGCCCGGATTATTATTATGCATATCGTACTGTTTATCAGCGCGTGAACAAATACTTGGAAAAGTGGAGCTTTGATGAAGAACAAAAGAATTTGAGCGTGCAGAAGCAACTGAACACGATCTTCAGTATTCTTATTACAGATCACCGGCAAAATCGTGCACTTTGGTTAAAAGTTCTGCGTGATGTTGCCGAGGATGAATTTTTTTCCTTTATTTGGAGGGAAAGAGACCCTAAACATATTTGTAAGTATTATATGTTGATGGGACGGCTGATAATCGGTAAGCATTTTAAGATACTGCGGCTGACTAAAGCTTGTGTTGAATCGATCTTAAGGTTGCGAAACATGGTGTTTAAGAGGTGAATATGATGGAACCCAAAGTCAGTGTTGTCGTTCCGGTATACAATATTGAAAAATATTTGATGGAGTGCCTTGAAAGCATTGCCGCTCAGACACTTGGTGATATTCAGGTGTTGCTTATCGATGACGGCTCCAAGGATTCCTCCGGTAAGATCTGCAGGGAATTTTCTGCTTCGCATCCGAATTTTGAATATTACTATAAGGACAACGGCGGAACGGCTTCTGCGCGTAATGTAGGACTTTTACACGCTAAGGGCGAATACATTGGATTCGTGGATTCCGATGACTATATAGAAGCAGATATGTTTGAGACTATGTATTGTGCGGCTAAGGATGCTGATGCAGATATCGTCTATTGTAAAATGGCAGGCTTAAATGACTATTTGGATTTGCCAAATGGTGTATATAGGGGGGAGGATATTAAAAAAGTAATATATCCAGTCATACTGCCTCATGTGGTTGAGTCAGGCACATTCCGAACCGTCGATTGGGGGAACTGCTCACGCTTGTATCGGCGATGCTTAGTTCAAAATAATAATGTCCGTTTTTATGAAAAAAGCCGCAGATGCGAGGATTTTGCTTTTTCAGTTGAGTGTGCTTTGCACGCTGACACATATGTAGTGATGGATGCGGGAGAACTTTATCATTACCGTCCTAATGAAAACTCTAAATCACGGTCTTATACAAAGAATATGTGGATTTCTATCCGTAGTCTTATGAGCTATATGGCGGAAATGACATCCGGATATAGAGAATATGATTTTTCAAATGCCATGCAGATGTGCATTTTCTATTTCTCTGCTCAGGTTGTGAGAAATGAACTGCGATCCCCATCAAAAAAGCAAAGAGAAGAGAATGTGTGTGAAGTAATTAATGATCCTCTTTGCTCTGTTGCCGTAGAGACAGTATCTTGTAACGGGATGAATAAAGAATACACTGAAATTTACAGCTATATGAAGAATCATGACCACAGGGGATTGATTAGATATTTAAAACGCCTGACATGGAAAAAGAAACATATCATGCCGATTATGAATAGCATATTTAAAAGTACAGTGATTTCAAAGCTTTACGGGAAGCTGCGCAGGAGATAAGTTTGAAAATATAGCACGCTTAAAGCGTACGCCAGCTTTTTCAAACCCATTTGTGCCCCCGCGACAAAAGTCGGTCGGCATTTTTCAAAGCCTCAAGGCTGTGAAAAAGCGTCACAAATCAAAGAAAGGCAGGTCATAGCTATGTTAAGTGTAATAATCCCGGTATATAATGTTGAAAAGTATCTTACGGAATGTGTCGACAGCATCCTTTGCCAGACAGAGACTGACCTCGAGATCATTCTTGTGGATGATGGATCAACGGATAAAAGCTCAAAGCTTTGCGATGAGTATGCGCAGCGTGACGCGAGAGTTCGTGTGATACATCGCGAAAACGGAGGATTGTCTGCGGCAAGGAACACGGGTCTTGGTGCCGCGAGTGGTGAGTTTGTGTATTTTCTTGACAGCGATGACTATATAGTTCAGGATGCATTGAAAACACTTAAGCAAACAGCAGAGCGGGAGCAGGCTGACTATGTATTTTTTGATGGACTTGTGTTTTTTGATGGGTGTGAAGAGGATGATTCCGTTTCGCGTTATGTCAGATCAAAACAGTATTCTACGGCTTTTGGGAAAACACAGCTTTTTGAGCTTTTGAATAGCGGAGAATACCGTACTGCAGTGCCGCTTATGTTCTTTCGAAGAGAATATTTGATAAAAAACAATCTGCGCTTTCTTGAAGGTATTATACATGAGGATGAGCTGTTTACATTTCTTGTTTACAATGCTGACGGAAGGTCAGCACATTGCCATGAACAGCTCTATGCCAGACGTGTTCGTCCGTCGTCAATAATGACGTCTTCGGGGGCAGCTCGCAGATATGACAGTATGCTTAAGATATATGACGTGCTGTCAGAGATGTATCGAACCGGCGAAGCTGTTGGGGTGGCGGCAGATATGTACCTTGTACGATGTGCCAAGAGCGTTCTCGGCAAGTATGCACTTATGTCCGATGCTGACCGTATATCGGAAAAAATACGTCACACAAGATTTAAAAGGGACGTTATGTCCCATGGCGGATTTGGCGATATGAAGCTGAAGATCAAATGCTCGGGCAAACTCGGAAATTTATTTTACAGAGCGCAAAACAAGCTTGCGCATATTTTGGGAAGATGAAGAAAAGAAAGAAAATTGCGTTTTTCATAGACTCCCTCGGAGGCGGTGGTGCCGAGCGTGTTACATCAGTATTGTGTACTGAGCTTACAAAGAGGGGATATGCTGTTGACCTTGTGATGTTATATGATCGTGAGATCGTATATAGCCTCCCTGATTCAGTTTCAGTCTTCACTGTTGACAATATGGAGACAAACTCACTGTATGCAAAGCTTGTGAGAAAGCTGTTTGATTTATGGGAACGTATAAGATTCAGGTTTTACATTCCGCTTCTTCGCAGGCTCGGTTGTAAAAGCTATGCTAAGCACAACGAAACCTCGTTCTATTTCTATGCGAAGTACGCGCTTCCTTACAGGGAATATCTCAAGCGTAACCCCGGATGTACGGCGTTCGGATTTTTGATTCGTTCCAATATCGCTCTGCTTATGGCGGCACGTGGATGCAACGTAAAAACTGTGTTTTGCGAGCGCAATAATCCCATTCGCCCTGATATGCCGCGAAATATAATAAAGCTTCGCGACCGGCTGTATAAATCATGCAGTGCGGCGGTATTCCAGACCGAGGAAGAGCGTGATTATTACACAAAGCTGAGGTGCGAGGGCGTAGTCATCCCGAATCCCATTAAGGATGGGCTTCCCGAACCGTTTACAGGTGAGAGACGCCACGAGATAGTTAACTTCTGCCGTCTCAATAAGCAAAAGAATATTCCCCTGCTCCTTGAAGCCTTCGGGCGTCTTGTGACAGAGCTTCCCGATTACACATTGCGTATCTACGGAAGAGGTGACGAAAAGGATTCCCTTGAAGCGTTGGCACGTGATATGGGACTCGGAGAAGCTGTGACGTTTGAGGATTACACCTCTGATATTCACGAGCTGATCCGTGATGCCGCCATGTTCGTTTCCACATCGGATTATGAGGGACTTTCCAACTCGATGCTTGAGGCAATGGCGATAGGACTTCCTTGCGTGTGTACTGACTGCGACGGAGGCGGTGCGCGGATGATGATAAAGGACGGAGAAAACGGACTCCTTGTGCCGAAGGGGGACGCAGAAGCGGTTTATGCGGCTATGAAACGCATTGCTGAAGAGCCGGAACTTGGCAAAAGGCTTTCCGCAAATGCTGTTAAGCTTCGCGGTGAGCTGTCATGCGAAAGGATCGCAGACAGATGGGAAGCCGTGATATAATTTGAGTTATAATACAAATCAACGAAAAGGCATGGTCATAAGTCTGAAAATAATGAGTGTGGAAAACATACGAAAGCCGTTTCAGACCTATTTGTGCCTTGCCGACAAGAGTCGGTCGGCATTTTTCTCAGCCTTGGGCTGAGAAAAAACATCACAAATCAAAGAAAAGGCATGGTCATAAGTATGGAAGAAAATCAGACTTGGAAAACGGTCATAGACCCGAAAAAGAGAAGGATAAACATAAATTTCAAGGAAATATGGGAATACAGGGACCTTATAGTCCTGTTTGTCAAGCGCGATTTCGTTTCGAAATATAAGCAGACTGTCCTCGGCCCCGCATGGGCTGTCATTCAGCCGCTGCTTACCACGGTGGTGTTTTCAATAATCTTTGGATCATTGGCGGGGTTAACCACGGTGGACGTAGTCGGTCAGAATCTCATGATGCCGGCGTTTCTGTTTTACATGATAGGAACAGTTACATGGTCGTACTTTAATTCAACGGTATCTGCAACCTCAAACACATTTATAGCTAACAGAGGTATAATGGGCAAGGTGTATTATCCGCGAATAGTAACTCCGATATCCACGGCTCTGTCAAACCTGATTTCTTGGGGAATTCAGATTGCTATGTTTTGTGTGATTGCGCTGGTATTCTCTCTGCTTGGCATAGCAGAAATTCATCTGTCTGCGTATATTTTTATGCTACCGCTTCTTGTTATTCAGCTCATAATGCTTTCTACCGGAATCGGCATAATAATATCAAGCCTTACGACAAAGTACAGAGACCTTGCGATGCTTGTGGGATTTGGATTACATCTGTGGCAGTATCTTACGCCTATTCCTTACGGCCTTGCAATGATTCCGGAAAAATATATGTGGCTTTATATGCTCAACCCCGTAACACCCATAGTAACCACCATGAGGTATGCCTTCTTCGGATCGGGATATTTTGATCTCGGGTATTATTGTCTTAGTGTATGCGTGACATTGGTTGTGTTCTTTGTGGGTCTGTGTATGTTTAATAAGATCGAGAAGACCTTTATGGATACGGTTTGATAAATTGAAGGGATGTTCATTAGTATGGAAGATTTAATGCTGAAAATAGAAAACGTAACGAAGGAATACCGACTTGGAGCCATCGGCGGAACGACACTTCGTGATGAGCTGCAGCGCCTCCGTGCAAAGCGCAAAAACGAAGAGGATCCTACAAGAAAGATCGGGCAGAAGCAGGTGAACATCGGCGAGCGCTTCATGGCTCTGGATGGAGTATCCTTTGAGGTAAAGCGCGGCGAGGCTGTTGGTATCATCGGGCATAACGGTGCAGGAAAATCCACACTCCTCAAGCTTATCACGCGTATAACAGAGCCCACCTCGGGACGCATATGCCTTAACGGAAGGATCGCATCCATGCTTGAGGTCGGCACGGGCTTCCACGGAGAGCTTACAGGACGCGAAAACGTGTACCTTAACGGCGCCATACTGGGTATGACAAAGAAGGAGATCGACGCCAAAATGGAGGATATTATAGAGTTCTCCGAGGTGCGTCAGTTTATCGACACCCCCGTCAAGCGTTATTCGTCGGGAATGTACGTAAAGCTTGCATTCTCCGTGGCGGCGCATCTTGACTCGGAGATCATGATAATGGACGAGGTGCTTGCCGTAGGTGACATGGCGTTCCAGACTAAGTGTCTCAAAAAGATGCGGGAAGCTGCAACAGAAGAGGGCAGAACGGTATTATACGTCAGCCATAACATGAATACAATACGTACTCTTTGCGACCGTTGCATCGTTATGGATCACGGAAAGGTCATTTTCGACGGCGATGTGGACAAGGCGATCAACATTTATATGGGCAATAAGATGAATGAGAGTACTTTTAGGGATTATGAATCCTACAAGAGACCGGGCTTTTTAAAGAATCCAAGTATAAAAGTACTTGAAGCGGAGTTTTTAAATAAAGAGGTGCCGTATTTTGAAGTTACTGAACCCATAACACTTCGCCTTAAATGGAAATGCCTACAGTCTGTAGAGAATGCCGGATTGCGGATTGAAATTTGGAATTCACATAGAGTGGCGCAGGCAACATACATTTTGTATGAGTTTTACTCGGGAAAGCAAGGCGAGGTTTCCGAAGCGGTATTTAAACTTGATGCTTCTATGCTTATGGATGCAGAATATACCGGATATTATACATTCTTTAACAAAGACGATGTTGGAAATAATCACGATTTAGATTGCGTTCCCGGATTACATTTTCAAAAAATGACAACAAAAGCTGATCAAAAATGGGTTTGGCGTCCTCAAGTTTGGGGATATATTCAGCTTCCTACTCCAGAGATTATTGATATGAGGTAACAAAAATGCCAAAGATCAGCGTGATAGTACCGGTATATAAGGTTGAACAGTATCTGTGCAGATGCATAGACAGTATTCTTGGTCAAACCTTCAGCGATTTTGAACTTATTCTTGTAGACGACGGTTCCCCCGACAATTGCGGAAGAATCTGTGACGAATATGCCGCAAAGGATGAACGGATCCATGTGATACATCAAGAGAACGGCGGTCTTTCGGCGGCGAGAAACACCGGCATTTTACATTCAAAATCCGATTGGATATGCTTTGTTGACAGTGATGATTTTATCCACCATCAAATGCTTGATAATATGTATAATACTGTCAAAAAAACCACGGCTGATATTGTTGCTTGTAGTGCAATTGAAGCTGAAAATGCACCTTTTGACTTCGAACGAGAATGGAACCCTTCGATAGAATGCAAAGTGCCGGACGAAGATGGTTTGATTTGGATACAAGAGAATTGGGTATATTGTTATTGGGTAGCGTGGGGAAAACTGATAAAGAAAGATATTGTCCAAAAATTCCCTATGCCTGTTGGACGAATATATGAGGATAATGCAGTAGTATTTCGTTGGTTGCATGAAGCTCGCTTGGTTGCATATATAGGAGCACCATACTGCTTTTATCAAGTGAATCCAAATGGGATTTCAAAAGAGAAGTTTTCACTCAAACAATTAGATTGGCTGTGGGCTCTGGAGGATCAAGTAAATTTCTTTAGAGAGATAGGTTATAAAAAGCTTGATATTAAAATGACAGCTAAGTTTTTAATACAGGCAGTATGGAATATTGATAAGTGTATACACTTGTTAAAAGATAAAAATGCTGCAGAATGCATCCGTGACCATATGAAGTGCATAAAAAAAGGGATTGGCTTATCTTCTCTCCCTCTATCAAAATATCACAAAAAATGTATTTGGGAAAAGTTGCATCCTTTTATGGCTGTGATAATACAAAAATCAGAAAAAAACATTAAGCGAGCAAAACGGAAAATACGGAAAATTTTGTTTAGAACATGAGGTAAAAACAATGATTCCTAAAACAATACACTACTGCTGGTTTGGTCGAAATCCTCTGCCGACACTTGCAAAAAAATGTATCCGTAGTTGGAAAAAGCATTGTAAAGGATATGACATTATCGAATGGAATGAAGATAATTTTGACCTTTCAACAGCTCCGCTTTATGTAAGACAAGCGTATGAAGCGAAAAAATGGGCGTTTGTTACAGATTATATCAGACTAAAAGTCGTATATGACCATGGCGGTATTTATTTAGACACTGATGTGGAAGTTTTGAAAAGTTTGGATGACTTGTTACAATATAATGCATTCTTTGGTTTTGAAGGTAACAAGTGGATTGCTACTGGTTTGGGCTTTGGTGCGGAGACTAACGCGCCCATTCTTTTGGAACTGATGGAAGATTATAAAAATCTCCTCTTTGTCAGAGAGAATGGCAGTATTGACGATACAAGTTGTCCCATTAGAAATACTGAAGTGTTTCTCCGGCATGGCTTGCGTCAGGAAAATCAAACTCAACAGATTGATGGTGGTGTGATTTGCTTATCAACTGAGTATTTTTGTCCCAAGGATTACTGGACAGGACAAATATGTAAAACTAAAAATACCTATGCAATCCACCATTATGAGGCTTCTTGGCTGAAACCGGAACAAAAGGAAAAACATAAAAAACGTGTTCAAGAATTAGCTTGTCAACGAAGGAAAAAGAAATGCCGGAAACTTCTTCATACTCCATTTAGGATGTTGAACAAAATTCTCGGGGTGGAACGCTATGCCGGGATCAAACAAAAAATTCTCAAGAGGTAACAAAAATGCCAAAGATCAGCGTGATCGTACCGGTATATAAGGTTGAACAGTATCTGTGCAGATGCATAGACAGTATTCTTGGTCAAACCTTCAGCGATTTTGAACTTATTCTTGTAGACGACGGTTCACCTGACAATTGCGGAAAAATCTGTGACGAATATGCCGCAAAGGATGAACGGATCCATGTGATACATCAAGAGAACGGCGGTCTTTCGGCGGCGAGAAACACCGGTATCGACTGGGCATTTGACAATTCCGACAGCGAATGGCTTGCTTTTATTGACAGCGATGACTGGGTACATAAGGAGTATTTGGAAGCACTTCTTGCCGCTGCGGAAATCACAAAGCTTCCTGTTAGCGTAGTGTCTTTTAAAAGAGTACGCGATGAAATTGATAGTGATGAGTTGAGCTTTGTTCCGACATTGATTGAAATACATAATACCGAAGAGTTTTTCTGTAAAAGGAATGTTGAAGCAACAGTCGCTTGGGGGAAGATTTACCGTAAAGAATTGTTTCGCAATTTGCGTTACCCTGTAGGCAAGATACATGAAGATGAATTTTTAACATATAAGATCATATTTCAATGCCCGCAAATTGCATATTTGCCGTTGACAATGTACTGGTATTATCAAAACCCAAACGGTATTATGAATTCTTTGAATGTTAAGGAAATGCGTTATTCAAGCGAGGCTTATGAAGAACAGGCTGTATTTTTTCATGAAAAAAAGATGGTTGGCTTAAGAGATACGGCGTTACGCAGAATGTTGGATTCAACAAAAAAAGCGATAAAACGAGCGGAAATCGAACGTGACAATTCAGTAACAAAGCGTATGAAAACAGAACTGAAAAGGCGTATAAAATGGATCAAAAATGAGTTGAATATTCCATTGTATGCACACGAATATATGTACGAAGCGGTAATGCCCCGTCGGGCTGCACTGTCCCGAAAATGGCGGCACTTTAAAATGAGAGTGCGTAGTATTCTTATTCATTGATAACATAAATAGGTGAAGAATATGAAAGTAAGTATTATTGTACCTGCTTATAATGCTGAAGCCACTATAGCACGGTGCATAGACAGTATTCTTGCTCAAACACTCAGCGATTTTGAACTCATAATTATTGATGATGGCTCAAATGACCGCACCGAAGAAATATGTACATCATATTGTGATGACAGAATTCGTTATTTCAAAAAAGAAAACGGTGGCGTTTCAACTGCAAGAAATATGGGCATCTCTGTCGCGAACGGAGAGTATGTCGGCTTTGTAGATGCTGATGACTATGTATCAACCGATATCTGTGAAAAGATGTATAATGCTTGCATAAAATGTAATGCGGATATTGGTGTCTGTGATTATGAAATAGTATTTGATTCCGGAAAGATAACATCATACTCCGATGTGATTCGAGAAGGAGTGTTTGCTAAAAAACAGATATTAGAAGAGGTGTTACCGGTATTTCTTGGTCATGTAGATGATGAGGGGAACGTAGCAAAGATAGATTGGGCCATTATCCGTAGATTTTTTCGCAAGGATTTTCTTGATCGGATTGGTCTTAGGTTTGATGAAACATTACAAAACAGCGAGGATTGTCTGTTTTCCTATATTGCTACATACAATGCTGATTGCATGGTATATCTAAAAAATGAGAAGCTGTACATCAATGCTCGTAATTCACAAAGCCTTACCAGACGATATTTGCCTGATTATTGGGAACAACGTTGTCGGCTTATGCGTGTTTTAGCTGATGTCATCGAGCGTTTTTGTTCTCCATGGGAAACAGAGACATTTCCTCTGTTTATTATGCGCAGTATTCGCCCGAGCTTTACTAATATTGCTTACGGATTCGGAAAGGTAAGTATATTCCATAGTGTGAGAGATTTTAAAGCTATCGTGAAAGATCCTCTTGTCAGAAAAATGTGTGAAGTGTTAAATCCTGCAGGGTTAAATGAAGAATGGAGAAAACTATTCGAATGGTGTATGCATAAGAGGTATTTCACCCTGTATTTTTATTACATGGATGTGACGCAACACAATAAGTTATGTCACTTCATTCGCAGAGTGCAGAAAGCGGTGGAAAGACGTGTTTCCCACCCCAAAAAAGCCGAGGAATAATAATGCTTAGTCCAATAATAACGGTGTACAAACATTTTCCGTTGCAGTTTTTTATTACGATATTTTTGATGGCGGGGGTAGCGGTGTGCTTGCTTTTGCATTTGCGGCGCCTATTGTCGGAAGAGCGTCTTTCGCGCGTTGAGGCTGTCTGCTCATGGCTTCTTGCCGTCTGCGCAATGGGCATACTTTTCTTTACCGTACTCGGGCGGCGCTCATGGGATGTTTACAGGTACAATTTCGACATGGGGTACTCCTACAGAGCACTATTGTACGGCGGGGAAGCTGAGCTTGTCCGACAGGTGCTTGTCAACATTGCGGCGTTTGTGCCTGTGGGAGCTTTCGGATTTTTCGCTTTCCGAAGGCTTCGCGTCCTTGCAAGCTTGCTGTGCGGAGTTGGGCTTTCCGCGCTTATCGAGCTGCTTCAGCTCGTCCTCAGAAGGGGCTGTTGTGAGATAGACGACATTATGGGAAACCTTTTCGGAACTCTTGCGGGCATCGCCGCCGCAGGCGCTGTTTCGGTGGCTTTAAGACTGATCATTAGAAGAAACGGACAGACTTAACACATATTTTACATATCAAAGGAGGTGGTGCCTGTGACTTTTTCCGTGATCGTTCCGATGTATAACTGCGAACGCTATATTGAGAGATGCCTGCAGAGCATCACTTCCCAGACATACCGTGATCTTGAGCTGATCGCGGTTGACGATTCATCTGTTGACGGCAGCCTTGAGAAGGCGCGCCTTGCCGCGAAGTCCGACCCGCGGATAAAGCTTCTCGCCATCCCCCACGGCGGCGCGGGAGCTGCAAGAAACCGCGGCATCGAGGCGGCGTCGGGGGAGTTCGTGCTCTTTGTTGATGCCGATGATTATTGGCGGGATGCTGACTTCCTTATGAAGCTCAGTGAAGCTGTGCTTGAGTGCCCTGCGGACGTGTATATGTTCCGAAGCGTCAAGGTCACTGAGGACGGACGCGTGCTCCGCCGCTTTGAGAAGCCTCCGTTTTCCAGGGAGAACGAGTCTCTCAGTATAGGTGATGTGTACGAGGAGCTGGTCGGAGACGGACAGGCTCTGGCATCGGCGTGTAACAAATGTGTAAGGCGCCGGGTGCTTGAGGCAGGCTCTCTGCGCTTCCTCGAGGACACAGGCTGTGAGGACATCGACTGGGTGCTGCAGCTTTTTTCGAGCATCTCGACTATATGCCTGCTGGGCATGGACTCATACGCCTATACTCAACATCACACAGTGTCGCGAAGTACACAAAAGGACGCTCCGCGTGATCTTGCCGCCATCGTTGAGCGGTGGAGGGCTCGCCTTGATGACGAAGCTCTTCCGCACCGCCGTGCCGTTTCGGGGATCGTCGCCTTCGAATACGGCATCTGCATGGGGAATTATCATCTTCTTGACAAGGCTTCTCGCAGACGCCTTCGAGACGGACGGTACCTGCTCAAATACGGGCTTGACAAGAAGACCAAGATGATACGAAGCTTTTGCGGCGTATTCGGATACAGAATCACCTGCATTGCCATCCGCTTCTACTTGTGGACGCGCAGGATATGGTAGAAAGGACACCCGGGCGGTGCTATCAAACTTGAAAGAATTATATAACGAATATACAGCTTTGCTGAGGGCGTTCGTGCACGGAGAACTGCCGGAGACAGCTTTCGGTGCGGATCCGGACGGGCTTTCGGCTCTCGCAAGGATCAACTCGACAGAGGGCATACTGAGCTACGTTCTGATGAAGGAGCCGAACCTTGCCGCCTCGGAGCGTCGGCAGTATTTGCGCAAGCAGTGTCTCGGTGAGATCTCCTTTTACTCGCGGAGAGCCGAGCAGATGAAGCTTCTCTCGGATGCTCTGAGCCGCGAGGGGATAGACCACCTTCTGTTTAAGGGCTTTGTGCTCAGGGACTACTATCCTGTCCCCGAGCTGCGTACCTTCGGCGACATTGATTTTCTCATTCGCCCATCGGACAGAGAAGCCTGCCACAAGCTTATGTGCGGTCTCGGATATGAGGTGAAATGTGACTTTGAGCCTGTGTACTCATACCTCAAGGGTACGGAGTACTATGAGATACACACCGATGTGATGGAGGTGGACGTGTCGGACAAGGCTGACTATCGCGGGTACTTTAATTCCGTGTGGGATCACGCTGTTCCGAGCAGCAGTATATGCAATGAGCACGTATTTGAGCTTGAAGCTGATTTTCACTTTATCTATCTCCTGACCCACATTGCAAAGCATATCAGCAGCTCGGGCGCAGGGATAAGGATGTACCTCGACCTCGCATTTTTCTTAAAGCATTTCGACGGAAAGCTTAACATTGAGTATATCGCTGCCGAGCTTGAGCGGCTGAGCCTTTCCGATTTTGCGCGCACGGTGCTCTCGGCTGTGGAGAAGTGGTTCGGCGTGAAGAGCCCGCTTCCGCCAAAGGAGACTTCCGCGGAGCTTATGGATGACTTTCTCTGCTTCACCATGGAGGGTGGAGTCTACGGCAAGGTCGGCAGAGACAAAAATGCGGTGTTCTTAAAGCAACAGAACAGGAACAGCGAGGAGATATCAAAGTGGAAAACCCTTGTGTTTCATGTGTTCCCGCCGGTGTCAAGTCTTGAAAACAGATATACCTATTTAAAGAAGCATCGGTGGCTGTTGCCCGTGGCTTGGGTCCACAGGATCGCAGGTAACCCGTCTTCATGGAAGCGCTACGCGGGTCATGCCAAGGGCATAGTTAATGCCGATGAGGAAGAAGCACGGCGGCTTAAACGTATCTATAAGGAGCTCGGCCTCTGAGCTTCACAAGAACAAAAAATACATTACAAATAAAAAAAGGATCGGTTGGTATAATGAAAAACAAAACCGTATTTGTCACAGGTGCCGCAGGATTTATCGGCTCTGTTCTCACACGCGAGCTTCTCTCGGCAGGCGAGGGCATCCATGTTGTGGGCCTCGACAGCATGAACGACTATTACGATGTCTCTATCAAGGAGTACCGCCTTCGCTTAATAGACGAGCTTGCAGGCGGGAAAACTGATGCAAAGTGGACATTCATAAAGGGAAACCTTGCAGACAAGGCGCTGATTGATGATATTTTTGCGCGCTATAAGCCGTCCGTCGTCGTGAATCTGGCGGCTCAGGCGGGAGTTCGCTACAGCATTACGAATCCCGACGTGTACATAGAGTCCAACATCATCGGCTTTTACAATATTCTTGAGGCTTGCCGACATTCCTACGATAACGGCGAGGCAGGCGTCGAGCATCTCGTGTATGCCTCAAGCTCATCGGTATACGGAGTGAACAAGAAGATACCCTATTCCACAGATGATAAGGTGGACAATCCCGTCTCGCTTTATGCGGCAACGAAGAAGAGCAATGAGCTTATGGCTCACGCTTATTCAAAGCTTTATGATATTCCCTCCACGGGACTGCGCTTTTTTACCGTCTACGGACCTGCGGGACGCCCCGACATGGCGTACTTCGGCTTCACAGACAAGCTTCTGCGCGGCGAAAAGATACAGATATTCAACTACGGCAACTGCAAGCGCGACTTCACCTATGTTGATGATATCGTAGAAGGCGTAAAGCGCGTTATCGAGGCACCGCCGAAGCGCACCGTAGGCGAGGACGGACTCCCCGTGCCTCCGTATGCAGTGTATAACATCGGTAACAACTCTCCCGAAAATCTTCTCGACTTTGTGGAGGTCCTCTCCGAGGAGCTCGTCCGTGCAGGTGTCCTCCCCGAGGACTTCGATTTTGACTCCCGCAAGGAGCTCGTGCCCATGCAGGCAGGGGACGTTCCCGTGACCTATGCGGACACATCCGCGCTTGAGCGCGACTTCGGCTTCAAGCCATCCACCAGCCTCCGCGACGGACTTCGACGCTTTGCCGAGTGGTACAAAGAATTCTATATGTGAAAAGGAGCAAACGTTATGCCAAAGTATAATATCGCCGTCGCCGGCACAGGATATGTCGGACTTTCCATCGCGATCCTGCTTTCGCAGCATAACCGCGTGACCGCCGTGGATATCGTTCCCGAAAAGGTGGAGCTTATAAACCAAAAGAAGTCACCCATACAGGACGATTATATCGAGAAATACCTTGCCGAAAAGGAGCTTGACCTGACAGCTACCCTCGATGCCGAGGCAGCATACTCAAACGCCGATTTCGTGGTCATCGCGGCTCCCACGAATTACGACAGCAAGAAGAACTTCTTTGACACCTCCGCCGTGGAGTCCGTTATAAAATGTGTCATGGAGTGCAACCCCCGCGCCATTATGGTCATAAAGTCTACCATCCCCGTGGGCTACACAGAAAGCATCCGCCAAAAGACAGGCTGTGACAACATAATCTTCAGCCCCGAATTCCTCCGCGAGTCCAAGGCCCTCTATGATAATCTGTACCCCTCGCGCATCATCGTCGGCACGGACCTTGGCGACAGCCGCCTGACGGAAGCCGCGCATATCTTCGCCGGACTTCTGAAAGACGCGGCGCTGAAGGAGAACGTGGACGTGCTGTACATGGGATTTTCCGAAGCCGAGGCGGTAAAGCTCTTCGCCAACACATACCTTGCGCTCCGCGTATCGTATTTCAACGAGCTCGACACCTACGCTGAGATGAGAGGGCTGGACACTCAGCAGATCATCAGCGGAGTGTGCCTCGACCCCCGCATCGGAACCCATTATAATAATCCCTCCTTCGGCTACGGCGGCTACTGCCTGCCCAAGGACACAAAGCAGCTTCTTGCCAACTATCAGAACGTGCCGCAGAATATGATGAGCGCCATCGTGGAGTCCAACCGCACCCGCAAGGACTACATCGCAGACCGCGTGCTTGAGCTCGCAGGCGGCTACGGCGCAAACTCAAGCTGGGACGAGAGCATGGAGGGCGAGGTCACCGTGGGCGTGTTCCGCCTGACCATGAAGTCAAACTCGGACAACTTCCGCCAAAGCGCTATCCAGGGTGTAATGAAGCGCATCAAGGCTAAGGGCGCCACGGTCATCGTCTATGAACCCACCTTGCCCGACGGCACCACCTTCTTCGGCTCCAGCGTGGTAAATGACCTGGAGCGCTTCAAATCCATGAGCGATGCCATCATTGCAAACCGCTATGACACCATCCTTGATGACGTGAAGGAAAAGGTGTACACCCGTGACGTTTTCAGAAGAGACTGACGTGCGAAACGCTTAAATAAACCCATCAAATAACGCTTTTGTTGAGCTGTCAACGAAAGCGTTATTTTGCACAAAGACTATCGCGGCGGAAAGTGGAAAAATTGTGCTGTTTTTGATTTATAATTTTCATATTTTCTTGACATTGCAAGGGTATTGATGTATAATATATCTGTATAACTGTCCTATGGGATTACTATACCCATTTGGCAGGCAACACAGTAAATAAAGCAACGCGGGAGTAACCCCGGAGCGGTAAATCTATATACCGTGACCGTCCCGCAAAACTTTTAGGAGGTAAAATAATGAGAAGAAATGCTACAAAGCTGCTCTCACTTTTCCTGACGCTCTGTATGCTCGTCGGAATCGTTCCGATGTGGCTGTTTGCAGGCGTAGCAGCGGCTGAAGGGGATACTATATATGTCCTCGCAGGCGGTGACTTCCAAGCAGGAGACAACGGTAAGGAAGATCATTATTACAGCCGCATCAATATGGGGAATATTTTGGATAAGATCAAAGAGAATTATTCTTCAATGAACGGCTTTATCTTTGTGGGTGACTATGATGGCGATAGCCATAATGACAGCAATGCTAACGCCGGTGTTGTTGCAATGATGGAAGAGGTGTCCGAGAGATTCGGTACCCTGAATCATGACAACTCCTACCTGATTGAGGGTAACCACGAAACCGGAAACGTTTCCGGCATTGATGCCACCGGTGGGTATGATTGTGACGGCTACGCAGTCTACCTGATCAACGAGACTGATTTCTGCGAGCGTCAGGCGGGCAAGAGCACTCAGATCCAGAACGTAGCTAACAACCTGAAAACATGGCTGAACAACAAGATCGGCGAGGGCTATGAAGCTCCTATCTTCGTTGCTACTCACACGCCTCTGGGCTACACCACCCGTACCTATACAAACGGCGATTCTCTGTATGGCAAGTATGTCTTTGACGTGCTGAATGATGCTGCTGCCAACGGCCTGAACATCATTTTCATGCACGGACATGACCACGCATACGGAGCTGACAACTACCTCGGCGGCGAGGCTATCTATCTGCCCAAGGGCGACAAGATCAATATCTGTGTTCCCGGCGACCAGACGAAGTGGACCGAAGAAACTCTGAACTTCACCTATATGAACGCGGGTTATGTCGGCTACTATAACGAGAACTACTATAACGTCAACACCTATGAAGCTGAAAAGCTGACGATGACTGTTTTCAAGATCGAAAACAATCAGGTTACCGTTGAGCGTTGGAGCAAGGATGGCCTTTATAATCTGAAGTCCGCCGGTCGTGAAGGCTTCTATGCCAACGCAAGCACTTGTGCAAATATAGGTCTGTCCTATAATACCACTGTTTATGCATCTCCTCAGACCATCAATCTGGTTGAGAACAGTGCGGCTGATATGGGCACCATCGGCGAATGGATCGAAGTTGAAGCTGAAACCACGGATGATGTGACGGGCAACAGTAACGGCTGGGTACAGATTACTGCGCCGTCTACCAGTACGGTTTACCGACTGACCGATACTCTGGAAGCCGGCAAGAAGTATGTTATCGTCAATAGAAATACCGTTGGTACTGGTAATGCGGTAAATCTCAGCGGTAGCAGTATCAATTCCACTAGTGTTGAGGTTAAGTCTGATAGCAACGGCGTTTATATTGAGGTCCCCTCGACCACTGCTCAGTGGACATACACGAGTAGTAGATTCCAGAATGTGAATACTACGAATCGCTATCTTCGCGGCAACAGTAATACGTTGGGAACAACAACAAGCACTAGTAACAATACCACTTACATTACGTGGAGCTATGATGACTCATATGGACTGCGCGCACGTCAGTACAGCAATTATGGTTCAACATATAGATACATGACCTCTGCTACTACGACGTCTACTAGCAGCAGTACTTCCAACCGTGTTTACATCTATGTGGAAGAAACTCAACCCGCCACCAACGGCGTTTGGTACAAGATCGTTGATAATAAGTCTGATAATGATTTCTCCTACGATCTGCCTGTTGGCGCATCCACGCAGCAGGCAATGGATACCGTCTATGACGGTGTCACCGTTTACAAGTACGAGGGCACGACCGCTCCCACTACCAGCACGACCGGCACCGCGGTTTCTGACAGCGATGTGACTTGGACGCTGGATTCGAATTTCAGTGGCAGCACCGCGGGTGACTATGCGGTTACCATCACCAAGGACGGTAAGACGCTCGGCACCGCTGAGGTCGTAGTTCCCGCGATTACAACCTATTACGCTGCTGAGGGTAACGGTCTCTATCTTGTTGATATGAACACCACAGAGGCTAACGCTATGGCTGCTGTTAAGGCAGGCGTAACCGTTTACTCTGCAACCGATGCAAACGGCACAGCTAAGAAAGCGATCTCCGACAGTGATGTAACATGGAACTGGGTGGACACCTACAACGGCGCCGACTCCGGTCCCTACACGGTTGAGATCCTCAAGGACGGCACCTCTCTCGGTACAGTCGAGGTCAAGGTCAATATCCGGTATGAGACAGGTATCAACACCGACTGGACGTACATCGGCGAGACCGAGGCGACAGGCGGTACTACTACCGTAACTTATACGCTTGATACCGATGGTATTGATTACGGTGAAGAGCATAAGTACATTATCGTTGACGACAATGAAGCTATAGTTCTCAATGCCAATAGCGCAAGCAACGGTACTGCACACTCTATCACTATCAGCGGAAATACTGCTACACTTAACACCCGTGATTATGAGTATCATATGATTCGTACTACCTATAATGGTACTCGTTATGAGCTTATCACAAAGGGTGACGGTTCTCAGTATCTGTATCAGGAATCTAACGGAGTGCGTTATGGTACAAGAACCTCCGTTAAGTTCCAAGTAAATCACCATGGAAGCGGTGTTTACGATATTCACGATATCGACGGTACAAACTGGTACATCATTTATAATGGAGGATGGACGGTTACCGAAACTACCTCAGCTCGCGTCCGTCTCTACAAGTACACAAGCTCTGAGACCATCGGCGGCACTCCTGCAGGCCCCGTCTACGCTCTTATTGAAGGTAACACTGTCTACACCGTAACTCAGGGTTCCTCCGCTACAAAGGCGCTTGCCGCTGTTAAGGCAGGCATCACAGGCTACACAGCGACCGATGCAAACGGCACAGGCAAGACTGAGCTTTCTGACTCTGATCTTACATGGAAGTGGAAGAACACCTTTAACGGTAACTCTACAGGCTCCTATTGGGTAGAGATCAGCTATCAGGGCAAGGTTCTCGGCACGGTCGAGGTAAGAGTTGAGCCCGGTGTTGTAAACAACTACCCCGAGTACCCCGACGAGGGTGCTGTTAAGGTCAACAAGACCGCTACCGGTATCGACTTCCAGTCCTCCGGTATCGCTCAGGTCGAAGTATCCGCATCCGGTGTGCCGATCAAGAAGGGCGCAGACGTTATTGTCATGCTCGATACTTCTTCTTCTATGACAAGCTGGTGCATCTGTGGCACACAGAATTGTAATTCTACCGGAAGCAGCCATAAGCGCCGCAGCGCAGTTCTTGAAGAGTCCTTTAAAAACCTTATTGCACAGTTCAAAACTCCCGGTGATGACGGACAGCTTCTTGACATCCGTGTTGCGATCGCAGACTTTAACGGATTCTATGGAGATAATCATGCTTCAAGCGGCACTCCTTATGACCGCGACGCTGCGGATATGATGTCCGATAACATTTCATATAATGCAAATTCCGAAGCGCAGGTCTACACCGGCGACAGAACGCTCGGTGCAGGTGCATTTATTCCCGTAGAGGATCTTGCAGCTTCCTATAACCTTAACTACACATCCGGTACAAACTACGACTATGCCTTTGATGCTATTTACCAGATGGGTACAGCTATCAAGGAAGCGAATACCGAGGATCGCGATCTTTACGTTATCTTCATGTCTGACGGTGCCGCGATGCAGTGGAACTACTACCACTCACAGGGTAACTCCGACCTGTGGGGTGAATGGATCACAGGTACGTGGACAGCAAATCAGCTTACAACGAACCTTAACTGTACTACACACGCGTACTATTACGACGAAGTTGACCATAACGGAGATGGACTCCTTAATGAGTATCGTATGGCAAATGCGATCAAGGGAGATCCTGCTGAACAGTATGAGGTAATCCGTAAGACAAATACTCTCGGCACTCCTACCGGTGAAACTAATATGTACATGGTTCCCGGTCTCGGTGCAAAGCTGTTCTCTATTGCATTTGATCCTCGAGCTGACGGTAATGTTGAAGCACATTACATGACAACCTCTATAGCTACTTTGGCTTCTCCTCAGACAGGTACGACAAATTATTACTATGAGGTTACCTCTGCAGCCGAGCTTACAAGCGCATTCAACGTTATCGGTACAGAGATCGCATACGCAGCTAACAATGCTCGTTTTGTTGACCAGATGGGCGGAAATTTCAATCTCCAGATGGCTGTGTCAAATTACGTAGTTGTAGACGGAAATAATACTACAAATAAGACCATTACACCTAAGATCGAGATCATCTCCTACGATATCTATACTCGCCAGGACTATCTCAACGGCACTATTACAGAGGACAAGATCGGTGACCGTAAGGGAACATACACGGTTCTTGAAACTGTAACCTTTAATGCTGACGGTACCGAGGCATACTCCGACCAGATCGGCGGCGGAACAACAAACATTCTTGCCGACGGAACGCAGACCGGATATGCGAAGGGTGTCATCTATGCCAAGACATTCATTTACAATACCAATCCCGATAAAGGTGTTGCTATCGAAGGAGTAAATATTCCTACCGACACCGCGACAGACGGAACTACCACAGGCTCCACAAATGTACTTCCCGCAGAGACCTTCTACTGGAAGATGGGTACAGTACAGAGCTCCGAGCTTGCTATGCGCTACTATGTATACCTCGATGGCTCCATGGAGGGTACAAAAGAGGGCGGTTCATACGCAACAAACGAATTTGCTGTCCTTTACTACGACAACTATTTGGGTAATCCCTGCCATAAGGATACCGTATCTCCCGTTATGGCGTGGAAGGAAGCAAACGTTTCCTATGCATTCTACCTTGTAGATGAAAACGGTAAGATCGTTGTAAACCAGACAACAGGTCAGACAGGCTCCTTTGCGAATAAGGTAGCTGTTACCAACCCCGTTGTGTACGAGACAGTTCTTCTTAATAATGACGAGGAAGTAAGCTCTATCGACATTGCTTCTCTCGGAGTTCTTCCCGAGGGTTATACACTGTATGACTATGACGGTACAACCGGCGCAACCTACACAGTAACAATCAACTCCAACACCACGGGTTCATGGGAGATTACATCTGTTAAGGGTGGAGCTACCACATACGTAACCCAGTATGACCCCGTCAATGCATCTGCATATTCCAATGAGTTGACTCATAACACGGTCGGTCATGACTATACTCATACCACCGTTTGGTTTGCAGTAGTATGGAAGGTTCAGGCGCTCCCCGATTCAGTAGTTGTTGACTACGGTCTCCCTGTAGATATTTCCGTCCTCACCAACGATATGTTCGGTGAAAATGGTAAGCTCGCAGGTGTCGGCGCGTACAGCAATAATCTGAATCTCGACGGCTACGACATTAGCCTTGCAACCGGCTTCGGCACAAGCTACACCGGTAAGTACGGTACTGCTAAGGCTGACGCTTCCACAGGTAAGGTTCGCTATACCCTCAATACAATGGAGATGAACGGCTACGAAAAGTTCGCCTACGCTGTAAACTACACCGGAAGCAAGAATGCAGGCTACTATTATGACACAGTAACCGTTATCCCCGCAACCACCATCTACT
Source organism: Clostridia bacterium (assembly GCA_017481265.1). Taxonomy (GTDB): domain Bacteria; phylum Bacillota; class Clostridia; order Oscillospirales; family CAG-272; genus RUG11130. The sequence continues at coordinate 11,784 of JAFUPK010000129.1, read as the reverse complement.
ACGAGGATAACTTTACAAATGCAGATGGTAACAGCTATATTACAACTGAAAGCTTCACTTGGAATAATGGCTGGGTAACAAAAACCGATTCACTGTGGAGTGTTGAAGGTGTAGCTGACACCTCCAAAACACAGGATGAGGACCGTCCCGGTAAGTATTCACTTACAGATGCTAACAACATCTACGGTTATGATCACATTAACCTTGGTATGTCTACCTTCTCCCTTGGCTCTGCGCTGAAGGCAACCGTAGACTATGACAACTACGCAAAGGCATCCTTTGAGTTCTACGGCACAGGCTTTGATGTCATCTCTATGACAAACAGCACAACAGGTACGATATTTGTTAAGGTATTCGCTGTCAGCGCTGATGGTACTGTCAGCACAACCGCAGTCAGAAACCATACAGTTGACACTTACTATGGTTATACTAAGGATGCCGATGGTAATTGGGTCGTCAACAAAGACGCAACAGACAGTATCTATCAGGTTCCCGTTATGAAGATAGCAGGACTCGATTACGGAAAGTATAAGGTAGAGATCACTGCTCAGTATGCAACATCTTTTGACCATGCTGATAAGGGCTCTTACGATTTCTATCTCGACGCGATCCGCATCTACGATCCCGCAAATAACGGTGCGAATGATAGCGACGAAGTTATTGAGAATGCATACAAGGCAGACGGCGAAGGCTGGCCCAGCTACCTTGAGCTGAGAAACGTGCTTATTGAAGCTAATACATTCGGTAATTCTGACACCAATACAAAGGTAGAGGGTCTCGTGTTCATCGACGGTGATTCTTCAGTAGGTGACGCACAGATTTCCGACTACCAAAACTACGGCCCTAACAACGAGGTATACCTTGCAAAGGGACAGAGTGTGGCATTCATGCTTGAAACTCCTGCAAACTTTGCAAATGCTCACCTCGGTATGAAGAGTGCTGACGGAAAGACTGTAACCTATGAGATCAAGAACATCGCGAAGGCTACAAATTCCGAGACAGGTGTCAATGCCGGAGACGAGTACAACAAAAAGACGCGCGAGATCAGTACAACAACTGATATGTACTATGATATCACCGGTTTGAAGGGCGATATTATAGTAATTACCAATAGCGGAACTGAAGGTATCCTATCGCTCACAAATATTAAGTTCACTTACGAATCCAATCCCTTTGCGGCAGCGGAAGCAAGTGTAATGACCTTGAGCCTTGAGGATGATGCTGCAGAGGCTGACAGCGGACTTGCGTATGCTTATATGACACCCGCGGCGGCAACTCTCACGCTCCGTTCCATCAACAGACCTGTTGTTGAGGATACTCCCGAGGAGACACTTCCCGAGACAACCGAGCCGGAGACAACCGAGCCGGAGACAACCGAGCCGGAAACAACCGCACCCGAGACAACTGAGCCGGAAGTAACCGAGCCCGAAACATCCGCACCCGAGACAACAGTTCCCGAAGAGACTGAGCCCGAAGTGACATTCCCGTCCACGGGTAACAAAACGGTTGATAAGCTTATCAGCTTTGTTTCGAAGCTTCTCGGCTGGCTGTTCCGCTGAAAGGAGGAAAAATAAACTATGAAAAAGACTTACGAAAAACCTATAATCATATTTGAAGATTTCTCCCTCAGCACAAGTATTGCCGCAGGTTGTGAAGTTATAACTCAAAACCCAACCCAAGGACAGCTCTGTGGTTATAAACCGGACGACAGATGGATGGGTGATAATGTATTTGTAGATCCGGAATTAGGTTGTTTATCTACTCCTCCTACTAATTTGGATGCGATCTGCTATGATGTTCCTACAGAGGATTATAATCTCTTCAACTCCTAAGCAAAAGAAAAATAAGGAAGGCCGTGCCGTTTTCGGCACGGTCTTCTCACGTTACAGGGAGGACTTGTAATGAACAAGAAAAAGAATAAAAAGGCGTCTCGTCTCAAAGGCGTAATTGGCCCTGCCTTGGTGATCCTTGTGGGAGTCGGGATAGTGGTGCTCATGGCGTTCCTTTCAAAGGACACAAGCAGAGCTCCGCAAAATGACGTAAATACCGCCACAACCCAGATAGAGTCGACCGAGTTTTCAAGCGGAGCCGACATCAGCGTGGACATCGACCGGGAGCAGGCACCAATCAATCTTGGATACGGCCTTGAGATTATCGAGGTCGGAAGCTATACCGGGCTCTACATGGAGGACGGCACGGACGATATCGTCAGCGGGGTCATGATGCTCGTGCTTGAGAATAAAGGCGAGGACGACATACAGTATGCTGTGATCAACGCTTCTAATGATGGCGAAAGCTACCGCTTCAGCCTTACGAACCTTGCGGTAGGCGAAAAGGTCGTGCTCCTTGAGCTTGAACGTAAGCCAAAGCCTTCGAAATCGGAGCTTACCGCCGTTCTTGAGGACGTGGTACGCTTTGACGAGCCCATGAGCACAAAGGAGAGCCTTGTCAGAATAAGAGGACTTGACGGTATGATGAACATCGAGAACATTTCAGGAGAGGATATCTCGGGTGACATCTATGTATACTATAAATATTCTGCTTCAGACGTGTTCTACGGTGGGATCACCTTCCGCGTAAGCGTAAAGGGTGGACTCAAAAACGGAGAGCTTCGCCAGCTTCCTGCGGCGCACTACTCACCGTCCGGATGTACCGTCGTCCACGTGGATGTGGCAGGCTAAGCCATGGAGATCTACTATGAGATAGCCGGTGTACGCATCCGCGTGACATCGGAGAAAAAACTGTTTGATTCCCACGGCATTCTTGAGGGATTTGTTACTGCTGCGGGAGATTATGACTACAGCTACAATGTTGAGATAGTTTCCGTATTGCCGCCCCCGAAGGGTGAGCTGTACTACTCAGATGCTGCTATGTCCATATATTCATCGGACGGGGCTGTGATGAGATACAGCGGCGGAGACGGTAGTAAAGCTCTGTCATGCCTTGTAAATCGAGGCAGGGATCGCGAGCTGTATTTTTCGGCAAGTCGGCTTTTCGAGGGAGTAACGCCCAAGCTGTTGCTTGCGGCGCTTGAGCTTGAGCACCTGCTCGTTTCACACGGAGCTGTGCTGCTCCACGCGTCATACATTGAGCATAACGGAAAAGCGATCCTGTTCACAGCTCCCTCCGAAACGGGAAAGTCAACTCAAGCCGAGCTGTGGTGCAGGTACGCCGGTGCATCCTTGGTGAACGGTGACCGCGCAGCCATTATTATGCGCGACGGAGCTGCCCTTGCGTGCGGGGTTCCCTTTTCCGGTAGCTCTTCTGTAAGGCGAAATGTAACAGCGCCGATAAAGGCGATTGTCTATCTTGAACAATCAAAAGAAAACAGAGTGACTCGCTTGAACGGGAGCAGAGCATTTATGCGAGTTTGGGAGGGCTGTACAGTCAACGTATGGTACCCTGAAGACATATATTCGGCAACAAAATGCCTTGAAAAAATAGTTAGTCAAACGCCTATTTTTCATTTGGCTTGCAGACCGGACGCTGAAGCCGTGGAAACCCTTAAAAAGATAATGGAGGCAGAACAATGCTGAACCGAAAGCAGACAGAGCCGCAGCTCTCAAAATATCTGCACGCAAAGGGGCGGGCACTGGGACTTCCCATAGCCGGTAACTTTGAGCTCACCGCAAGATGCAACTTCGATTGTCCCATGTGCTATGTTCACCTCAAGAGTGAGGATGTTGAGGCGGCAGGTCGTGAGCTGAGCGCAGAGCAGTGGATAAGCATAGCCCGCGAGGCAAAGGATGAGGGAATGGTGTTCGCACTTCTCACGGGAGGAGAGCCCTTCGTCCGCAGCGACTTTTTTGAAATATATCATGCTATGAAGCAGATGGGGATCATGGTCTCCATAAATTCAAACGGTTCTATGCTGAAGGGGGAGGTACTACGCAGGCTTATTGATGATCCTCCGTTCCGCGTAAACGTGTCTCTGTACGGCGGAAGTAACGAGACCTATCGTAGAATGTGTGGAAGAGCTGCGTTTGATGACGTTATCGAAAACATAGCTGCGCTGAAAAACGCAGGAATCGACGTAAGACTCAATGTTTCGGTAACACCGTATAATGAAGGAGACGTGGAGGATATATGTGCTTGCGCAGAAAAGCTCGGAGTCCATATGAAGCTGGCGAGCTATATGTACCCGTCGGTGCGCGTAAACGGCGGAAAATATGGCTACGGCGACAGACTGAGCCCCGAAAAAGCGGCGGCGGCATCCGTGAGATGGGACGTTCTCCGCTTTGATGACGAGACCTTTTCGAAGCGCGCAGAGGCTATGGCTGAGCTGAGGCTTACAGAAGAGCCAGAGTGCCCTGTAGACAGCGACGAGGGCGTAGGATGCCGTGCAGGAAGCACGTCCTTCTGGATGACGTGGGACGGCCGTATGGTGCCGTGCGGAATGATGACATTCCCGGTCGTGCATCCTCTCGAGCTTGGCTTCAAGGCGGCATGGCAAGAGCTGAGGCGTGCCACATCCGAGATCAGACTGCCGCCTAAGTGTAAGACCTGCCCCAAACGAAGCGTCTGTGCTATGTGCGCCGCTGTATGCGTTACGGAAACGGGAGAGTTCGGCAAGGTGCCGGAATACGTTTGCCGCATGACGGATGCGGTGATCAGTCAAACAAAGGCTGCATATGAAGAAAGGAAGTCTGAAAATGGAAATTAAGAAAGAGCTGATAAAGCGTGAGATCGCAGGAGAGACTGTACTTATCCCCGTCGGAAAGACGGTGTATGACTCGAATGGGCTGTTCATGTTAAATGAGCTTGGCGCATTTATTTGGGAACACCTTCCCGAAGCGGATATCGCCGAGGATATATGCCGTATCGTTACCGATGAGTATGATGTAGACCTTGATACGGCAAAACGCGATGTTGAAGAATTTCTTCAAAGGCTTTCATCCCATGGAATTATCTGAATATCAAAAAAACTTCCCATATTGCCAAGTACTGTGCGGTAATATGGGAAGTTTTTTGATTTGGCTTCAGATTCAGTAGTCATCTTCATGGACGGAAGCTGATAATGTTACTTCGCCGTTTTCGATCTTGTATATGCTGGTACACATGGAAAGCACGGAGGGACGGTGAGTAGTGACTATGCAGGTGACGCCGTGCTTTGTCAGATTGTTAAGTACCTTTTTCTCGGTCTCGCTGTCGAGTGCGCTTGTGGCTTCATCAAGAAGCAGGATCGGAGCGCGACGGAGCAATGCACGTGCGATAGACAGCCGCTGAGCCTGTCCCTCGGATATTCCCTTACCGCCTTCGCCTATCTGGCTGTTTATGCCGTCAGGCAAGCGCGAAACGAATTTCCATGCGCAGGCATCCTTAAGGACAGCTTCAATCTCTCCGTCTGTGACATTTTTGCGGACGAGCCTTAGATTGTCCGCCACGGTTCCCGCGATCACGGTATTTCCCTGTGGAACGTAGGAAATGCAGTGACGTGTGGAGCTTCCGAGCTCAAAGCTCTTTCCTTTGGAATCTATAAGCTCAAGCGTGCCCTCACCGGGACGTATGAGCCCGAGTATCATGCGGAGCATCGTTGTCTTTCCTTCACCTGATGGACCGATGAGAGCTACGATCTCCCCGGGACCTGCCTTAAGTTCGGCGTGAGAGATGATATATCTGTCCTCATTCTTGTATTTTACGCTGACATCGCTGATCTTTATACTGCAAGGACCGGGGGCAACATCGGAAGGCTCAGCTTCAGGCTCCTTCTTTAGCTCCGTTATCTCACGCAGACGCTCGGCTGCTACCGATCCGGAGAGTGCAGACGGAACAAGGGCAATAAGAGCTGAGAAGGAGGACGCCAACGTGCCTCTTTGCTGAAGGAAGAACACCATAGTTCCAAGCATGATGTCCCCATTCCAGAGTCTCCAGAGGCAATACCCCAGCGCAATGTACTGAACTGCTGTACTCATTACCGTAAGCCAGATATTAGTGCGGATCATAAAGCTGTTGTGCTCAAGGGATACCTGGCGGTACTTCCTTTGACGCTCACGCAGGTCTCCGCTTACACTGTCCTCGACTCCAAAGCTCTTCAGTGTGTCAATGTTGCGGAAGGTCTCAGACTCAAAAGCGGACATTTCGCTGGACACGGTACGCATTTTTCGCGCATAATCCCTTTGCCTTTGTATGAGGCGGCGTGAGGCGAAAAACAGTATCGGTGTTGTTGCAAAGCAGATCAGCGCCATTATGGGATCATAGTACAGGATGACTATAAGGGTGGCGAGGACCGAAAATATTTGTATGAGAGCGTTTGGAAGCCATGTTACCGCGTTGTTTGCAACGGTAGTGATGTCTGAGGTGAAGCGGTTGAGCAGGTCTCCTGTGGGGAAACGGGATATCTCCATCCATTCGGAGGCGATAAGGCTGTCGAAGGCAAGCGCCTTAACATCATTTTGCATATCGATGTGAAGCATTGCGCCAAAGCGGGACGCAATACTACGAAGAAGGAGAGAGAGCACCGCGCAGGTGACCATGAGAAGTGCAAATCGAATTACATTTTCGGAATCAAAGGTGTATATGGCGTCGATAAGATATTTTGATACTACTCCGGCAAGAAGGGCAAGAGCACTTGTCGCCATGCCGAACACGGTGTAGAGAACTACGGACATGATCCTGAACTTGGTAAATGAAAAGATCCACTTCCAGTCGCGCAGGATGTCGCGGATAGTGCCGCTGTGAAGCTTTTCCTTCAGGATATCCACAGTCGAAGCCTCGGATTGTGTCCTTTTTTCATGATCCATATGCTACACTCCTTTCTGTAGTGTGGAAATTATAAAATGTCTGTATCTATTGCACGTGAAAAGAAAATATGTTATAATATAATGTAAACTGTCAGCATTTGCGGTGAAACGAGCCTAATGTGCGGACAATTGGTAACTGAAGCCGGGAAAACAAATCTAAGAAAAGGTACGGTCATCGTTATGACGGATATTCATTGCCATATACTGCCGGACATCGATGACGGTGCCTCAGATATGGGAGAATCTATAAAAATGGCTCGGATGGCATACGATTCCGGTGTCACAGAGCTTGCGGCGACACCCCATTTTTTCGGCGAGGAAGAATCGCTGGGACTGTTGGCTCAGATAAAGGAAGGACTTGACTCCTTCAGACGTGCGCTTTCGGCTGAAGGCATTCCGCTTACGGTATATAGCGGAGCTGAGATACTATGCACTGAGGAAACCCCTGTTCTTGCGCAGATGAGATGCCTGCCCACTATAGGCGACGGAAGGTATGCTCTTTGTGAGTTTTATTTCGACGAGTCTGTCAGAACCATGGAGTATGTGCTTGGTGCCATAAAGCGCGAGGGATATATTCCTGTGGTCGCACACCCGGAACGGTATGAGGATATTCAGCGTGACCCCGAGATTATCGGCAATTGGTTTGAGCACGGTATTATTATTCAGGTCAACCGCGGAAGCCTTCTCGGCAGATTCGGACAGGCATCCGAGGAAGCCGCAGACTATATCCTTTCCCACGGACTTGCCCACGCTATAGCCAGCGATGCTCACAGCTCAAGGATGCGCACGCCGTACCTTGCCGATATAAAGAGGTATGCTGTGGAAAGCTTCGGTGCAGACTATGCAAAAATACTGCTTTCGGAGAATCCTGCGCGTATTTTAAGAGGGAAACGGGTAGTTTCCCCGTATGAGCTTTGAAATATCACACGGGACTTTTGGCAAATTATATTATAACATATTAATTATCCGACTTCCAGCATTTTTTTAATACTTTCAATATTTTTTGCCCATTTTACAAAAACTGCATCAAAAAACAGGAGGATACTCAATTGAGACTGATAAAATCTCTGCTCATAGCGCTGTTTGCCGTAGTTCTCGCAATATACGTGTACTCAGAATACCGCATAAGCTCATCGGGAGTAAAAGAAGGTCCCTCTATCACGGTGGAGGAGGGTGTCCTTGAGGTATCCGTGAACGACCCGGAGTCTGTTCTTCTCAGCGGCGTAACTGCCTATGATGAGCTTGACGGAAGCTTGACTGACGAAATTTTGGTGTCCGGCGTGTCCAAGCTTCTCTCAGATAATACTGCAAAGGTGACCTATTTGGTGTTTGACAGTCATGACAATCTTGCAACTGCCACGCGAAGCATAAAATATACGGACTACAGACGTCCCGAGATATCCATAAATAAGCCTCTCATATTCCCCTCAAAGGATGTAACCGGTATAATCAGCTACTTTAATGCAAATGACGTTATAGATGGGGATATTTCGAATGATGTCCGCATATCATCTTTGGTTCCAAGCTCAGATCCGTCGCTGTACTATATATCTGTGCAGGTCATGAACAGCATGGGGGACAGCGCAAAGGTCAAGCTTCCCGTTATTATTGCAACTGACAGCAGTGCCCCCGTTATTACTCTGTCATCCTACCTTGAGTATGTTGAGACGGGCAGTGAATTTGATCCCATGGCATATCTGTCCTCGGTGAATTACAAGGGGAATGAGCTTTCTCATGACAGCGTTGTCATGAAGGGAGAGCTCGACGTGAATACTCCCGGAACATATCACCTTTTCTTTGAATGTACAGCTGAAAATCATACCGGCAGGACGGCGTTGACCGTCTCGGTACGCTGAACGGAGGTGCAGATCCTTGAACGAAAACAATAAAGGCATCCGCCTTAAGGATATATCCGTTGCGTGCATTGTCCGTATGCTTCTTAAGCATTGGTGGATGATAGTCCTTGCGGTGCTTACGGCGGCTATGGCTATGTCCTTGGTGCTTGAGCTGACATATGTGCCCCGATACCGCGCCAATATGACTTATGCAGTGACAGCCAGAAAATCCTCGACTGTCACTAACACCAACATAACCGTTACAAACGAGATAGCAAAGGTGCTTGCAGAGCTTCTTGAAACGGATGTGATAAATAACAATGTAAGGGACTCGTCAGAGAAGCTTGCTGCCTTCGGAGGAAGCCTTTCAGCCTCTCAGGTTGAGGGAAGCAACTTTATAAACGTCTCTTGTACGGATGTGACTCCCAAGGGCGCGTATCTTGCACTTGAAGCTCTTGTAGAGCTGTTCCCGGAGATATCCGAGTATGTATCAAAGAATACTGTTCTTCAGGTCGTAAAGAATCCCACGGTTTCAGCAAATCCCGTAAACCGTATCAACAAGGATCAGTATGTTAAGCTCGGAGGAGCTGTAGGCGGCTTTCTTATGGTCGTGCTGCTTCTTGCCGTGTCCTTGAGCCGCGAGACCGTACAAACTGTGTCCGGAGCCAAACGACTCATTGATGCAAGCATTATCGCTGTTCTCGGTCATGAAAGGAAGATACGTACCCTCCGCGACGTTTTCAAGAGAAAAAAATCCTCGGTGCTTATTACGTCTCCCACTATCGGAAGCCGATATTCCGAGCAGATAAATACCATCTGCTCAAAGCTTGAAAATGAGCACAACGAAAACGGCGCACGCGTATTTATTATCACGGGTGTCGGCGAGGATGAGGGAAAATCCACGGTGTCAGCAAACGTAGCTACCATGCTTGCGCTTAAGGGTAAAAAGGTAGCTCTTGTGGACGGAGACTTCCGAAAGCCCGCCATGAACAAGATCTTTAATTCAGTATACAGCTCGGCACTTCCTCTTAACCGTATGCTTAAAATGCCCTTTTCAAAGGAGAATTTTCTTAGCTGTATAGTGCGTCACCCCGATCACGGTCTCTATATGTGCTTTTCCGATGAAGCAGACCATGAGATACCTTCAAGGCTAAAAAGCGAGGTCACACGCCGATTTATCAGACAGCTCTGCGTGTTTGATTTCGTAATAATAGATACGCCTCCTATGGGATTCTTTACCGATGCTGAGGTGTTTGCAGATCTTGCAGATGCATCTATCCTTGTTGTGAGACAGGATCGCACTCCCTCCTTCGATGTTAACGATGCAGTTGATGTCCTAAAGGAGTCAAACAGTAAATTCCTCGGATGCGTTCTTAACGATATGATAGGGGACATTCCCGGTGGATTTGGATACGGCTATGGATATGGGTACGGCTATGGATATGGGTACGGCTACGGATCCTCAAAGAAGCGAAGCTCATCCTCACACAGCGGTAAGGGAGGTGCGCACAGTGGCAACTGAGAACAAAAATACTGCAGAATTGAAGCCCATTGATCTTCCCGAGCTTGTAGGTAAGTTTCTGCGCTTTTTAAAGCGTATGTGGATTATAGTCCTTGTCTGTGCCATCCTCGGAGGCTGCTTCTTTGCATACAGAGCCAAGAAGAGCTATGTTCCCATCTATGAAGCAAGCGCGTTCTTCTCGGTAGACTCCGGATATTCGGAAAGCGATATCTTCAATTCCAACTATTACGACAGCGTGGCTGCAGATCAGCTTGCAGAAGCCTTTCCCTATATGCTGAGTACCGGAATCATGACTGATCTCATGAAGGATTATCTCGGAAAAAGCTCTATAAACGGCTCTTTGTCAGCGGCGACTATCGAAGGCACGGGAATGTTCGTGCTTCGGGTTTCAAGCCGATCTCCCTCGGACGCATATGACATTCTGTGGGCGGCTATAGAGAGCTATCCCCTTGTTGCATCATACATGGTGGATGACCCGCAGATAATCCTGCGTGAAGAGCCTGTAATGCCCACAAAGCCTGTTTTTACGTTCTCTTATAAGGCTCCCTTTATGGAGGGTGCGCTTCTCGGTGCGGCTGCTGCAATAGCTGTTATTGTACTTCTCAGCCTTATCGTTAATAAGATAACAAGCGTGGAGCAGCTAAAGCGTGAGCTTAACAGACCTGTGATCTCAGCGCTCCCCCTTGTTCGCATCAAAAAAAGAAGAAATACATCTTCTGACTTCGTTATGGCGACGATGGACGCAGGTCTATCCGAATCCTTTAAGGGTATGAGCCATAAGGTGCAGAAAAAGCTTACGGAAGCCGGCGGAAAGACCGTTCTTGTTACAAGTACGGCTAAAAATGAGGGAAAGACCACAGTTGCGGCAAATCTTGCCCTTGCCATGGCTCGCGACGGCTACAGGGTAGCTCTTGTGGATGCCGATCTTCGCAATCAGAGCATCGCTCAGCGCCTTTCCGGTGAGCAGGGAAGCGTGAACCTCCTTGAGCTGATGCACAGCAAAGCAGAGGTCATGGGGGCTCTCAAATGCGTGGAGGGAACGAGTCTTTATTATCTCTCATCTCACAGCGTTGACGGAAACAGATACTCCATCGACCATGTCGGCATGAAGCGGATTATATCCGAGCTTGCGGCAGAGTTTGACTATATCGTTATCGACACACCGCCGTGCAGCTTTGTAGCTGATACAGCACTTCTGTGCAGATATGCCGATCTTGTTCTGTATGTGGTAAGAGCTGATTTCGCTGCAAGATCAAGGATCATCGACGCGGTAAACTCGCTTTATGACAGAGGCGGATCTGTAGCAGGCTTCATTTTCAACGGTGCAGATGTGAAGGGACACCGTTATGGATACGGCTACGGTTATAAGTACGGGTACGGTTACGGCTATAAATACGGATACGGAAGTAAGTACGGTTACGGACGTAAATACGGTTATGGCGAAAAGAATTCTGACAGCGACAAAGAATAAGCTTAAAGGATCATATATACAAAAACATCCGCTTTTTGCGGATGTTTTTGTTTGTCCCTGTAAACCACCAGCAGTGCTGGTGGTGCCAAAAAGCTTTAGCTATGAGTAGAATAACTATTTTAGATAAAAGAAAAATAATGAAAGAGAGTAATGAAAGTTTTCTCCGTTTATCTTTTGTTGCCGAAGGCAACAAAAGATAAACATAAGCCAAGGAGG
>JAFUPK010000128.1 GCA_017481265.1 Clostridia bacterium | reverse complement strand
TAAAAGGGCGCAGGGTCTTGGGGCAGCGCCCCGAGGCGCGCTCCGCAGAGCGCGAAATTCCCCTTATTCGTCCAAAAAGCGACCCGCACCAAACGAAGTTTGGTGACGCACTTCGCGCAAGCGAACGTGCTGCAGCTCGCGTATTCCTTTTACTTTTGATTTAGTCTTTGTTTTATTTGACAAACCCTGTGCTTTGGCACAGGGTTTGTCAGCAAGCTGTATCACGGAAAATATCCGTGATATTTTTTATTTTACTATAACCGAAACGCCGTCAGGGATGGCGTTGACTGAAAGCTTCTCTTGTCCGAGGAGCTTTTTTGCAATATCCAAAGCTTCTCCGATGGAATGAGCGGGGATCATATGCATCTGCCTTACCGTCTCATCATCCACAGACGATATGTAAATCACCGTCGCGTGCATCAACACTCGAAGCATTATCTGCGTCTGCCATTGGTCGGGGACTGTCTCTCCCCTTTGGCGCTTCAAAAATTCCGTCATTGTACGGCTGACGTCGGCTTCATCCGCAAGCTGTCGGTAAAAATGCTCGCCTCCGATCCCATCGCCGGACTCGGAGCACATTATGATGACTCCGCCCTTTTTTACAGCCGCCTCTCCCGCAGTCATTCCCTTTACGGACTGATATACATTCTGGTCCAGGGGATATCCTCCGTTTGTCGTTACGACTACATCTGCCGGTACCGTGCTGACCCGACAAAGGGATGACAGAAATTCAACTCCCGCACCGTGTGCCGAAGACACATCTCCCGCGGCAGCGAAGATGATCTTTTTATCCTCATTGAGCACAACATTGAGGATAAACGCAAGGCGGGCCTCCTTTGCCGCCCACAGCATATCCTCATGGATCGGATTTCCCTCAAGGCATCCTGTACGTGCATTGGGATGTGCTATAAACTCCGAGCAATGATTTGCAAGCACCGTCTCACGCGATGCAACTCCGGGAAGTACGCTCTTTCTGCCGCCGGAATATCCCGCAAAGAAATGCGGTTCAATAAATCCCTCGGATACGAGAAGATCAGCATCAAGGGCAACACTGTTAAGCACGCAGGCTCCGCCTGAGGGGAGCTTACCGATACATCTCAGGTGCTCGGCATCATCGCAATCGTGTACGATTATTCGCTCGTTTCTGACAATATCGCTTCCGAATTTTGCTTCAAGCTCGGAAAGTGTGGTTTCGCGGTGGCAACCCGTAGCGATCAGTATGGTTATTTCCGCGTCGGGACTTCCGAGCCTTATCTCACGAAGAAGTGCCGGCATAAGTATACGACTCGGCACAGGTCTTGTATGATCGCTTGCAATGACTGTGATCTTCTTTTTCCCCTTTGCAAGCACGGAAAGTCTCTCACTTCCCACAGGACGGGCAAGAGCCGCCTCAACAAGTGCGCTCTCGTCTGCATCAGGCACATATTCGTTTATTTTTCCTCTCAGCACACATAGCTCACAGCCTTCATCAAAGGTATGCTCAATAAAGCTCCTTCCGTAAGGAAAACGTACAGTATTCATTTCTGCCTCCGTTTTTATATCAGCTCATAAAGCTCACGGAACGGGGAAAGGCTCCGCTTCAGTATGCCGTTCATGTAAGCTATGGCAGTGCCGTAATTGGTAAACGGAACTCCCGCATCTGCGGCGCACTTTGCTCTGTACGCCACCTCTCGTTCGCCGAGCATACAAGCTCCGCAGTGAATCACAAGGTCATACCCATCAAGGCTTTCGGGAAACTGTCCGCCGGAGGTAAACTCAAAGCTCAGATCCTCAACTCCCGTGAATGATTTAAGCCATGCGGGAAGCTTGACCGTTCCGATATCCTCGCATTGTCTGTGGTGTGTGCATCCCTCACAGATAAGAACTCTGCTTCCGCTTTTCAGCTTATCAATTCCTCGGACTCCGCGGACAGCGCCTTCAAGTATTCCCTTCACCGATGCCATAAGTATTGAAAATGAAGTCAGCGGGACATCCTCGGGGACTATATTTTTCACCTTTCCGAAAACCTGACTGTCGGTTATAACCAGCGCGGGATCTTTTGCAAGCGCCGAAAGTGTCGTCTTCAGTTCATCCGTCTGTGTTACCATGCATACAGCATGGCTGTCAAGCACATCCCGTATGGTCTGCACCTGCGGAAGTATCATCCGTCCCTTGGGTGCTGATGAATCAATGGGAGTTACGAGCACGACAACATCTCCCGCGCTCAGTTTATCGCCAATGATACGCTTATCTTCTCCCTTTGAAGCGGCAAGGGCTATGAGCTTATCCTTTAGCTTATCTATTCCCTCTCCCGTAAGCGCACTCACCGCAACTGCCGATTTATCGTCAGCGGTATCTGCAAGGTCACTTTTGTTATATACTGTGATGTATGGTATATTCTTTTCCTTAAAAAGTTTTGTCAGCTCCTCGTCAAAGGCATTCTTGCCTTCTGAGGCATCTATAACGTGAATGGCTACATCACATTTGTTAAGCATTCTGTAGCTTCTCTTCACGCGAAGCTCTCCCACCGTTCCCACGTCGTCGATTCCCGGGGTGTCAATAATAAGCACAGGACCGATGGGCAGAAGCTCCATTGCCTTGGTCACAGGGTCTGTAGTCGTTCCCTTATGATCGGAAACGATGGAGACCTCCTGTCCCGTGAGAGCATTTACAACACTTGACTTTCCCGCATTCCGTCTGCCGAAAAATCCGATATGCAGACGCGAAGCCGAAGGGGTCTGATTCAGCTCTGCTGCCATAGTCTTCTCCTTTTTTACTTAAAATCTGAAATCACGCTTTCCATTTGCGATAGCGTCAATATTTGCCTTGCAGATGTTTCTGATCTTCTCTGTAGGAACGTTGAGAAGCTCGCGGTCGATCATCTTCATACCGATACGTCTTGTTTCCTCACTTGCGTAGTCCTCAAGGAACTCCTTAAGAGTCATAAGTGCATTGGGGTGACAGCAATCGTGGATCTTTCCGCTCTTGAGAAGTGACATAAAGCGGTCGCCGGTTCTTCCCTCTCTGTAGCAGGCTGTGCAGAAGGAGGGAATAAATCCGCTCTCCATGAGCCAGCGCACCACCTCATCAAGAGTTCTCTGGTCAGAAACGTCAAACTGCTCGGTATCTGTGGGACGCTCCTCATCGGTATATCCGCCGACACTTGTGCGGGATGCTCCGCTGATCTGTGAAACACCAAGCTCAAGAAGTCTTGCGCGGACAGCCTGGCTCTCACGTGTGGAAATTATCATTCCGGTGTAGGGAACGGCGATACGGATAAGGGCACAAAGCTTTGCAAAAATGTCGTCGCTGATACCGTTATCAAACTGATCGGGGTCTATATCGTCAGCCTTCTTGATCCTCGGCATACTGATGGTATGAGGACCGACACCGTGAACTGCCTCAAGGTGCTCCGCGTGCATGAGAAGTCCCGCAAGCTCATATCTGTAAAGCTCAAGTCCGAAGAGAACGCCGAGACCGACATCGTCAATGCCGCCCTCCATTGCGCGGTCCATTGCCTCTGTGTGATAAGCATAATTATGCTTGGGGCCTGTGGGATGGAGCTTTTCATAGGATTCCTTGTGGTAGGTCTCCTGGAAAAGTATATATGTACCGATGCCTGCCTCCTTCAGCTTTCTGTAGTTCTCAACGGTGGTAGCCGCGATATTTACGTTAACTCTGCGGATAGCACCGTTCTTGTGCTTGATGGAATAAATGGTGTCGATGCACTCAAGGATATACTCTATAGGATTGTTTACGGGATCCTCACCTGCCTCAATGGCAAGTCTCTTGTGTCCCATATCCTGAAGCGCTATGACCTCAGCCTTTACCTGCTCCTGAGTAAGCTTCTTTCTGGGGATATGCTTGTTCTGATAATGATAAGGGCAGTAGACGCATCCGTTTACGCAGTAGTTGGAAAGATAAAGAGGCGCAAACATTACGATGCGGTTGCCGTAGAAGTCCTTTTTGATCTGACGAGCAAGAGCATACATTTCCTCGATAACATCATTATCCTCGCAGGCAAGGAGGACGGATGCCTCACGGTGGTCAAGTCCCTTTCTCGTTGCAGCCTTATCAAGTATCTGTCTTATGAGAGGCATATTATCACGGTTTTCGTCAGCATAACGGATAGTGTCAAGTATCTCCTCATGGTCGATAAACTCTTCAGCCTTTAAAGATTTGGGATTATACATTTCATTTACCTTCCTTCGGTTATTATTTTTGTATTGATATATGGTCGCCTCGGGCAGTGACTATCCTGCATCCGATGGCTCTCATTTTCTCATCAAGAGAGCGAATGCCTTCGGCAGATTCGACTCCCGTTGCAAGCTTATTATTATATAGTAAATATTTGCTTCTTACATCAGCCGGCGAAAGATTGGGCATGACTACATTTGCACCTGCAAGTATTCCCCGTTCTCTGCCGCCTTCTTCTATGCTTCCGAGCGCCGTAGTCGCAGGCAGAAGCACCTGCGGAAGTATAAGACGTACGATAGCAAGGCATCTTAATGTCATGCTCACGCTTCCTGCAGCTTCATGGCGGAACGGTGTATCCTTATGAGGAATAAAGGGGCCAATGCCCACCATATGAGGCTTGAATGCTTCAATAAATCTGATATCCTTTATCAAATGGGACAGCTCCTGCCCCGGTGATCCTACCATGAAGCCGCAGCCTGTCTGGAAGCCAAGGCTCTTCAAGTCACGAAGGCACCGCATACGGTTCTCAAGCGTCAGCTCACGGGGATGGAGGGATGAATAATGCAGGGCGTCTGCAGTCTCATGCCTGAGCAGATATCTGTCAGCTCCCGCCGCCTTCAGCGCGGCATAGCTTTCACGGCTCCGTTCTCCGAGGGAAAGAGTCACGGCACAGTCAGGATACCGTTCCTTAACAGTCCGCACGGTATCACAAAGAAGCTCGTCGGTGTAGTATGCATCCTCGCCTCCCTGTAAAACGAAGGTACGAAATCCGAGGTCATAACCTGCATCCGCGCAGGCGAGTATCTCATCCTTTGTAAGACGGTATCTGTCCGCCGCACGGTTGCTCCGTCTTATTCCGCAGTAGAGACAATCGTTTTTGCAGTAGCTCGACACCTCTATAAGTCCTCTTATAAATATATCGTTTCCGTAGTTTTCCTCTCTTGTAAGCCTTGCCGCTTCCGTGAGGTATTCCATGTCCTCGCCTTCTGCGCCAAGCATCAAGAGAAGCTCATCGTCCGAAACAGTCTCACAGCTTCTCAGCTTGTCAACTGCCGTTTTTATCTTATTCATGAATTTGAGTACAAGGTCTTGCTGGTGATACCGGAAAGACGTCCGATCTTTCCTCCGAGAGCACTGATAATATCCTGCGGAGCATCAATTGCAATGCTGATAATATTTATGCCCCTTTCACGGTGCGGCAGACCCATTCTGCCAATTATGTATTCTCCGTATTCGTGTAAAAGCTCGTTGAGCCGATCAACCTGCCCGTTGCGCTCCACGATTATGCCTATTATGGCAACTCTCTTTTCCATAAGACCTTTTCCTTTCAAGTTTTCCCGAAATGCAAAAAACCGCGCACAGGCGCGGCGATCGGCATGACGATATAGGTGTCCGTCCTGGGCGTCAAAACAATTTCCGCTTCGGATGACACGTTTTTCATGTCGGATATGCCTCACCTGAGAAAGGACTCACAGCTCGGGATATTTCCTGTATGTATTATATCACATAATTCCTCTGAAATCAATAGGAATTTATACTATTCAGGCTATTTCTTTCAGTTTTCGCACGCTACGCTCTCAATGAGACCCGGAAGGCACTTTTCAAACTTGACCCCATACCAGTGTCCGGCATCTCCGAGAGTGGCACGAATGGAAGCGACGGTAAAATCAACGGCTATCTTCATGGCTTCACCGATCTGTTTGCCAAGCATCAGCGCACCGAAGAAGGAGCTTGCAAATACGTCGCCGGTACCGTGAGACTCGACCGGAATGTTTTCCGAGAAATAGGACTCAAAGCAGTCATTCTCTCTGTCATAGCACACGCATCCTCTGTGACCGCTGTCATAGGACACTCCGGTAAGGAGGGCACGGCGGCATCCGAGGTCGCAAAGTCTGCGAAGCATGGTGTGTATGTATGCTTCATCATAGCCCGAAGCCTTATACTCACATCCAAGCATCATAGCAGCCTCAGTGATGTTTGGCACGATGATATCAGCCTTTGAGCAAAGCTCACGCATAGCGGAAACGAAATCCATGTCAAAGCCCGTGTAGAGCTTGCCGTGGTCAGCCATTGCGGGATCAACAAAAATGAGGGTATCGCGGCGGAAGCTTTCGATAAAATCAATTATCATTCCTATCTGCCTCCGGCTTCCGAGATAGCCTGTGTATATTCCGTCAAAGGAAAGACCTTCCCGCTGCCAATGCTCGCTTACTGACGGAATGTCGTCTGTAAGATCCCTGAAGGTAAAGCCCTTAAAGCCACCCGTGTGAGTGGAAAGGACCGCCGTGGGGATCACGGCACAGCTGAGTCCCATGGCAGAGATGACGGGAAGCGCCACAGTTATTGAGCACTTTCCGAAGCAGGAGATATCCTGCAGTGTAACTACGTTTTTATCCTTCAAAGCTATTTCCATACCTTTATTATAAATGAGATTCAAATGATACTATAGTATAAATCTTTTTCTCTTCTTTGTCAATACCTTCTTATACCACGCAATTATGATCTAAAGCGACTCAAACGTGCTCTTATACGTATTTTTTGCCTTATTTAAGGAAGAAACACGGCAGAAAAAACGCTGTAAGGGATAAATTTATAAAATAATGTTGAATTTTACTCTGTTATCATGTATAATGGGACAGATATACTTACAAGGAGTGTGCCATCATCGTGAAAACCGAATCGAAATCACGCACAGGCTTTTTAAAAAAGCTGGGCTCGGCAGTCCGCGGCAGTGTTATAATATCTGCCCTTGACAGATTCTGTCTTTGGATATACGGTCTGCTCGGCTCAGGTCTGTTCGCCCGAATATTCAGCACTTCCCAAGCACCACATCCGCAAGGACGCTGCATCCCATCAAGGCGCGGACTTTTTTCAAAGCTTCGCAGCTTTATTTCCGAAAAGATCGAAAACTCCGCCCTTGTGGCAAAAGTCAATTCCATCGCTTACTCGCTTCTGTCCTGCCGTCTCAGAGTGGTCGGAACATATCTTCTGACCTTCGCCGCGTACACCTGCATCTTTGCTGTTGTCTCCCTTATCCTTACGGATACAACTGCAGGCAGATTTGACGCTTATGTTCTTCTCACAGAGTCACTCACCATCGGTGCTGTCTCGATCCCGTTTATTGTGTCAAACAAGACTGTATCGAAGGCAATGAGCAGCTCTCGCATCTGCACGGGAGTGATCGACGTCTGCGGCTTTTCCAAGAACAAGCTTCGCACAGAGGAGATCGGCGGACGCCACACCACGGCATTTGTTCTCGGTATCCTTTCGGGAATCGCCACCTTTGCAATATCTCCCCTTTATATCTTCGCCGTTATAGCCCTCGGAATATTCGCGTATGCGGTGCTGTCCCTGCCGGAGTTCGGTGTAATGTGCCTGTTCTTCCTTGCACCTCTGGCACCCACATCGGCGCTTATACTGCTTGTGGCTCTTGTGGCATTTGCTTTCCTTATGAAGGTGATAAGGGCAAAGCGCGTGCTCTCCTTCCGAAAGGTGGATCTTTTTGTAGCCGCGCTTGCTGTTCTCATTCTCTTCGGAGGACTTGTTTCCTTCTCTTCGGAATCTCTCATCCCGTCATTTATGTACGTCAGCTTCATTGTGGGTTACTTCCTCGTTTCCTGCTGTGTAAGGTCGGGCGAGTGGCTCCACCGCTGCACATCTGCGGCGATCTGGGCAGGTCTTATCGTAGCTTTCTACGGTATACTGCAATATGTTTTTGCAGGTACTCTTGCAAGTGCATGGCTTGACTCAGACCTCTTTGAGGGAATATCCGGAAGAGCCGTTGCAACCCTTGAAAACCCCAATATGCTCGGCGAGTACCTCATCATGATACTTCCGATGGCACTTGCGTCATTTATATCGGGAAAGGGTATGTCAAGAAAGTATTCCTTCGTGGCATTTGCCTGCCTCGGTATGTGTCTTATCCTCACATGGAGCCGCGGTGCCTGGCTCGGCTTCTTATTCGCACTGGTGGCTTTCCTCCTTATCTGGAACCGCCGTGCTATGTGGCTTGTGGTCCTCGGACTTATTGCAATTCCGTTTTTACCTTTTGTCCTTCCCGATACTATCGTTTCAAGATTCACCAGTATCGGAAATCTTGCCGATTCGTCCACATCCTACAGAGTGAATATCTGGCGCGGTGCAATGCACATGGCATATGACCATATCGTCACGGGAATTGGCGTCGGCGAGGGTGCTTGGCGAGAGATATATCCGGATTACACACTTCCCGGTATCGAAGCCGCACCTCATTCACACAATTTGTTCATACAGATCACCCTCGAAACAGGAATATTCGGAATTCTCTTTTTCTTCATTATCCTGCTTCTCCTTGCAAAGCTCGCCTTCTCACTTTTCTCACGTCTCGGAAGAGAGGACGTGTCTGAGCTTGAAAAAGGCTTCTCGCTCAACAGCAAGCTGGCTGTTGCAGGTCCCCTTTGCGGACTTTTTGCAGTTCTCATTCAGGGACTTACGGATAACTCATGGTACAATTACCGCGTTTACCTGATGTTCTGGCTTATGATAGGACTTATTCCCGCCTTTGTCAAAAGCACAAATGCCGTTCTTGACTCAGACAGCTCTGCAGTTCGCGGATGCGAGGACAGCCCCGATGAAGCAAGCACAGATATCCGTATCTCAAAAAGCTGAGGCTTTTGACAGTAACTCAAAAGGACATTTAAGCGCCTTTCACAAATACCGTCTCAGCACGGAATCCCACACAAGATCTTATCGAATTTCTATCAGCCGAAAGGCTTACAGGAGGTTAGCATGACTGACAAAAAATTCAGACTTAATATCATCGACATTTTGATCCTGCTCGTTCTCGCAGTTGCCGTTGCGGTCCTCGCTTATATCTTCGTTTTCAGCGATGATACGATCATCGAAGGCGAGCGTCACACGGTGGAGTATGTTGTTGAAGTAAATTCCGTAAACAAGGATGCCTTTTTAAACAGCATTGCCGAAGGAGATATCATTACCCTTGAGGACAACAGAAACAAGTATGTAGGCACCGTTTCAAAGCAGCCCCAGATACTTGACTGCTATAAGGCGGGCTACAGCAACGAAGAAAACAAAGAGGTATACACTCTTGCCGAGGATCTTATCGACCTTGTCATCACCTTTACCGCAGAAGCGGAGCATGATGAATGGGGATATTGCATTTCCGACTCAGTATATATCCCCGTAAACTCGTCCATAAATCTTATGATCGGTGATTTCCGTTGCACCGCATTTTGCGTTCGAAATACCGTTCTCGACTGACAGGCTGAATGGAGATCAGCGTGAAAGTTCAAACAGTCTTCGCTTGAAGAAAAACTATTTCACGCGCAAACAAGCACTAAAAATCAAAAGTCCGATTTTTGTCTGCTTCGCAGACACGCGCTTGTTTCGTTAAATTTTGTGCAGCCATAGGCTGAATGGAGATTACTATGACACTTAGTGAAAAAGTTATGATTGACAGCGGCATTCTTTACGGATTTATTGCCCTTGTATGTGCTATCCTGCTTGCGTACGCATTGACTCCCATCGTACGTGTTCTCGCCTTTAAGATAGGCGCTATTGATATTCCGCGTGACAACAGACGTATGCATAAGAAGCCTATCCCCCGTATCGGCGGACTCGCCATCTTCTTAAGCTTCCTTATCACCTGCCTTCTTTTCTGTAACATCGACCACCAGCTTATGACCGTGCTCTGCGGCTCAATGCTTATGGTAATGCTCGGAGTTCTCGACGATATCTATTCGCTTAATCCTTGGCTCAAGCTGATATGGCAGCTCGGTGTCGCTCTTGCAACGGTTCTCAGCGGCATTAAGATAGACCAGATCAACATCGGCGGAAGCTATATTGAGCTTGGTATGTGGAGCATCCCCATCACGATCTTCTGGATCGCAGGTCTGACAAACGCCATCAACATCATCGACGGTCTTGACGGTCTGTCCTGCGGAGTCTCCACAATATCGTCAATTTCAATTCTTCTCGTTATCATCATTCAGGGTGGCGACTAGACCTCCGCTCTTATTACCCTGATACTTATCGGTTCCTGCTGCGGATTCCTTCCCTTTAACAGAAACCCCGCTAAGATATTCATGGGAGACACGGGTGCCCTTTTCCTCGGCTATACCCTTGCCGTCATATCCGTTGAGGGTATGTTCAAGGCGCACACTCTCATCTCGCTTATCGTTCCCCTCATTATCTTCGCTCTTCCTCTTACAGACACAACTATCGCGATCATCAGACGTCTCCTTGCAGGAAAGAGTCCCTTCTCAGCCGACCGCGGTCATCTGCATCACAAGCTCGTTGACATGGGCTTTACACAGAAGGAATCCGTAAAGATCCTTTACTCCATCTGCGGTATACTCGGACTTGTTGCCGTATTCATGTGCGACAAGATGTTCACATTCGGCATACTGTTCAAGTCCATCTCCGTTGCTCTCATAGCGCTGACTATATTCTTTGTTTACATTAT
This sequence comes from Clostridia bacterium, assembly GCA_017481265.1. Classification (GTDB taxonomy): domain Bacteria; phylum Bacillota; class Clostridia; order Oscillospirales; family CAG-272; genus RUG11130. The sequence continues at coordinate 931 of JAFUPK010000128.1, read as the reverse complement.
GATCCTTAAGAATCCTGCAGACAGAGCTCACACAGGTCTCATCGAGGATGCAAATGAGAGCCTTCCCGAAATAGAAAAAAACACAGATAAAAAAGAACAGTAATTAAAGCGAAAGGAATGGTTACAAAAATGGAAAACAACACTGCAAAAAAGAAGTTTAATGTCGTAGATATCCTCATCGTAGCAGTTCTCATCCTTGCCGCTGTGGGAATCGCACTCCGTATGCTCCTCATAAAGAACACACCAGACCCCATGACTCTTCCCGATGTAGCTTTGGAGGAATACACCGTCTCCTATATCGTCCGTGAGCAGAGAGAAGGAGTTGCAGATTATCTTGCCGACGGTCAGGTATTCCGCTTCGCCTTAACCAACAAGGTATTCGGAACAACATTCGGAAACCCCAATCTTGATGATGCGGACAAGCATTATTTCGACCAGAACGGTAATTACATCACCGTTCAAAATACCGCTGACAGAAGCGAGGATGGCAAGGATATCTCCCATCTCAAGAGATATGACATCACAGGTCAGTTCACCGTTCAGGGAAAGCTAACCGCTGATACCGGAGTTCTTGTTATCAACGGTGCAGAGACCGAAACTATTGCACTTAACAAGCCTGTGTATATCAGAAGTGATGAGCTTATCATTACGATCTACGTTACATCTATTGACCCCGTTCAGTAAAAACAAAAGCTCGGATAGGGAGACACTTCGTAAAGAAGTGTTCTCCCTACTTTCTTTTTATATAAAAATTGACACTTTCGGTTTGAAAGTGTCATAGTGGGTTACGCACTTTCAAAAGGTGCGTAACGAGGTTACATATTATAAAATTAACCTATCTCAAAGATAAGAATAATAAGTGATATTGTGAGACAGGTCTCACAGTGATATTTTGCCTTTCGGCAAAGTGATATGAAAACTTATTGGTTTT
>JAFUPK010000127.1 GCA_017481265.1 Clostridia bacterium | reverse complement strand
GAAGAAAAAGCAAAACGAAAAGAGGGCGCCGACTAAGGCGCCCTCGAAAACTCATAAGAAATCATAAAACTTTATTAATGCTAATTGACATTATCAATCAATTGTTTTATAATATCAATTAGAAAATGTTTGCGGAGGAGTTATATGACTACGTCTGAACAAATTAGAGTTTTATGTGTGAGAACTGGTATAAGTATATCTGAACTTGCGCGAAGAATTGACCAAACACCTCAAAATTTCAATGCAAAACTTAAAAGAAATACGGTTACTCAAGATGAACTTAATCAAATTGCAAAAGTACTTGATGTAAAGTATGAACAATATTTTGTTTTAGCAAATGGCGAGCAAGTTAAATAAGAAAGGTATTAGTTATGACTGAACATAAAATAGTATTTGGCGACAGTCGTTCGCTCAATCATATTAAAGATAAATCAGTACAGTTAATCATAACCTCTCCTCCGTATTGGCAGTTGAAAGATTATGGTACAGAAGATCAAATTGGTTTTAATGATAGCTACGAAGAATACATAAACAACTTGAACTTGGTATGGAAAGAATGCTATCGAGTTCTTTCAGATGGTTGCAGATTATGTATAAATATAGGAGACCAATTCGCTCGTTCCGTGTATTATGGAAGATATAAAGTTATCCCGATTAGAACAGAAATCATACGATTTTGTGAGTCTCTCGGTATGGACTATATGGGAGCAATCATTTGGCAGAAAACAACCACTATGAATACCTCCGGTGGTGGAGCAATTATGGGAAGTTTTCCTTATCCACGCAATGGCATTCTCAAAATGGATTATGAGTTTATACTGCTGTTCAAAAAGTTAGGGAACGCACCTAAGCCTACTCAACAACAAAAAGAACAGTCTGCTATGACAAAAGAAGAATGGGGACAGTATTTTTCCTCGCATTGGAATTTCAATGGTGTTAAACAGATGGGACATATAGCTATGTTCCCGGAAGAACTTCCGAAACGATTAATTAAAATGTTCTCATTTGCCGGAGAAACTGTGTTTGATCCATTCGCAGGAAGTGGAACAACTTCATTGGCAGCAAAGAATCTTGGAAGAAACTCAATCGGATATGAAATAAACAAAGAATTTGCGCCGATAATTAACGAAAAGATAAACGGATCGCGTTCAATGTTCGATGATTTCGAATTGAAATTCTATGAGGATACACTTGGAGTAAACCAAACTTTTGATAATCTGCCGTACATATTCGTTGATCCGCATCGAATGGATAAGAAAGTTGATGTAAAGAAACTTCAATTCGGCTCTAAAATTGATTCGAGTGAAGCCAAAAGAGAAGATTTATTCACTGTGAAAAAGGTAATCTCTCCGGACAAAATTGAATTAAGTAATGGTTTGGTTGTTAGGTTGCTCGGAGTAAAAGAAAAGCTGGAGCATAGCAGTCAAGCAATAGAGTTTTTACAAGGTAAATTTAACAAGAGAAAAGTATTCTTAAAATATGACAGCATAAAATACGATTCTAATAATGTACTGATGTGTTATGTTTATCTTGATAACAAGACTTTCATCAATAATCATTTGATTCGTACCGGATATGTAGATGTTGACACTACATTCGAGTATAGTTGCCAAAAGAAATTCTTGAATTCATTACCAAACTAAAATACGGGCGGAGGTTTAACAACCTTCGCCCGCAAGTTTTATTCTTCAACTTCGATAGTTAATCCGGTTTTCTTCTTCGTATAGTAGATCATTTTCACATTTATTGTTTCTGACAATCTATTCATGGTTTTATATGTGTCAGGTTTTATGGAGTAGGGAACATCTCCAACATATCCGTCGATTCCAACGGATTCTTCTTCAGGAGTTGCAAGTCTATATGTTGTTTCTTTACGCTCAGCCAAAGAAGCCAAAATAGCTTTTTGAACGTAAAGCCCATTAAATGTTTTGTAAATTACTAAATCTTCAACCCACTGTTCTACCATTTCTCGGTCAATTAACTGGATAGCTTCTCGAAGATTCTGTACTTGTGCGTAAATCTTATCTGTTGCTTTTTCAAAAGCATCAGGATATTTTTGTGTGTACCAATCGCGCCAATTCTCAATTGTAATATCACTTCTGGAATCCATAAACTCAGGAAACAGCTCAGACATTTGACCAACCACAACCGGACGAGTGCCTTGTGCATTTTGATTTGCCCAATTGATTAACTGGGAAGTGTATTTAGGGAAGCTTATTGTATCACTTTTATTGTAGCTTTCGATGGCTTCATTTTTTAGTGTATATTCCATTATTTTTCTCCCTTGAAAATTTTTGTAATAATCCTTTTCCGCTCATCTATGCCAGCCTTTCTCGAATCTAAAGATGCCATATATTCATTATACTCATTCTCATTAGAAATTAGAAAATAACCCCTGTTATTGGCTGCTACTGCAATCCCATATTTTTCAATACAAGCATCGATTAAATCACGAGCTTTTCGGTGCGTCGAATCATTTGGATTACCGTATTCGTTTTCAATAACTCCGGCAGAGACTTCATTTCCTTTTCCTACATGATTTTCTAATAAAATTTTTATTCTTTCAAGTTTATCCATTTACATGATCCTCCAAAAACAGTTTATATGCTTCGATTTCGAGCGCATCGGCAATTCTTTGAACGTTTTCTAAAGCGATGCTACGGCGGTAGCATTCAATGGCACTAATGTATGTACGATGCAATCCACATTTCTCGGCAAAGGCTTCTTGCGAGAGACCGAGTTGTGTGCGGTATTTCTTGAGATTGTCTCCAAACACTTTTACGATATCCATATACACCACCTCCAATATAAATAATATATCACCTTGAATACAATAGGTCTACATACAATAAGTATCAAACGATGGGGAGCGTATCAAAATTGCCCCACAGTAAACAAAGAAAAACGGAACTAAAAGAGGGCGACTCGTAAGAGACGCCCTCAAAACTTGGTTTGCAGTAAACAAAGAAAAAATAATAGTTGGTAAAAAGCATAACACAGCTATAGCATTTTGTGGGATGCAGAGTTCTTCTTATGTACTATATTCTGAAGTTAAGTGTGTTTCAGCGCAAAAAGAACGAATTGTGTCTTTGCTTACACCGTGATTTTGTATTAGGTTTATAATTAATTGAACCCATTCATCTGAATAAAGATAATCATTATGCGGTTCGTCATAAATACAATATTTTGACATGGTATCAAATTTAGATTCTGAGTTTGCAAGAGGACGTACTCTAAAGGATTTCCATAAACACGTGTGCTCGTGAAGGGATAGCCTCATTCCAGTTTGCTCTTCAACAGATTTGATAACATCACCCGGTTTTAATAAGTTTGCATTCGAGACTCTTTGAACAACCAATTTGTCTTTGATAATTGTGGTAATTCTTTGATAGTTTTCACGATCCTCCTCGTTTAAGTTGTTCCAGTTTACAAATTCCACTGCTAAATCATTTCGATTTGTATTGCTGATTTTTGGGATTTGCAGAAGTTTGATACTAAATTCTTGGCTGTCAAAAATTTCTTGAGACAAATCCGTTTTGTATTTGTCAACATACTTTTTTATATCTTGCATATCTTTTGACAATAGATCGCGTTGCGCTTTTAATTGTTCTTTTGCACGTAAATGCGAAAATTGAAGGGCATAGGCAAGACAGGTGTTTATGGAATAGTCTTCGCCAAAAAGTTGTACTAAAAAGTTTTCATAATTAAATAACAATGCCTGACATTCGCCAAAAAGAAGGATATCCAGCGATGAACTCTCCCAATATCTATGCTCGATTTTATTGCGTATCCCAATGAAAAAATGAAGGTTGGCAACGACCGCTTCTGAAAGATTTGGATATGCCTTAGTCATCTTTTGGTATTCCTTTATACATTCAGCAAGTTCCCAAGCCTTTTTTTCGCCGTCAACCTTTTTATAGCGTCCATTTTTTTCTTTATAAAAGTAACGTTCGCCAATTTCACTTTGAAAATATGCATGAAACAATTTAGTCCAAGCGATTATCATCAAAATTATGTAGTTTTCTATTCTGAATTGAGTCCGAGGACGATTGTAAGTTTCGACAGCGGTTAATGCACTATTAACTGAACTTTCTAAAATAGTTTTGGCTTTTCCTTGTCTTAAAGAAATCATGTTTAACCCTCCTTGTTTTTGATTAAAAAGCCGCAAAGTATCCCTACTTTGCGGCTTTCGTATGCGGACGAATCCGCAAATTTGGTCGGAGTGACAGGACTTGAACCTGCGGCCTGATGGTCCCAAACCACCCGCTCTACCAGCTGAGCCACACCCCGATTTTGTATTAAATTTTTAAGTTTTTGCGTAGAAGTGGGACAAACTGTGGTCAAACCCGATTTTTACGCTTTTTTGAGATTTTGTAAAGTGCCGAAAATGCCCGTATTACAAGGCTTTTTCGCACTTTTGATTTTTCGATGCTGAGAAGTTTGTTCACGCTCCCAAAGAAATCGTGCTACCAACAGCGCTACTCTTCGTCGGCGATATATATTTTACCTCAAAAAATCAAAAAAGTCAAGCCTTATATGGAATGTTGCCGATCTTTTCGCAATATTTGCAATACAACGTCAGACTATTTGTTTATATTGTACTTTGACAAATCTCTTATCTCATCTCTCAGCAGAAACAGGACGCAGACGTTCATAACTGTCATAATTCCAACAACAATGTCTGCACTTATCCACATTGGTGCAGCATCCATTCCTGCGCCGAAATACGCACAGCCTGCCGCCAAAAGTGCATAGAGAGCTTCAGAATGTTTTGATCCCGTGAAATATCCTATTGCGATCTTACCGTAATATAGCTGAGCAATTATTGTTGCAAAAGCGAAAAGTATAACGGATACTCCGATAATGTAATACGCGGAGTTCCCTAACAGCTTATCAAACACTTCGAGAGTAAGCGGAACACCGTCGAAGTCTGTAAACAGAGCAGGGTACTTCTTTTTCCCGATTAGTATAACAAAAGCTGTCATACTGCAGAGGATCAACGTGTCCGCGATAACTTCAAAGATCCCGAAGCACCCTTGATGGTGCGGACTTTTAGTATCTGCTGATGCATGAGCTGTCGGCGCGGTTCCGCATCCCGCTTCGTTAGAGAAAATCCCTCGTGTAATACCGAAACGGATCGCCTCACGTATGCCGAGCCCTGCTGCTCCGCCTGCTGCGGCTCTTATAGAAAATGCGCTATTTGTAATTTCAGACAGTACGCTCGGAAGGTACGACATATTTCGCACGATCACGCTGAGTGACAAAAGAATATAAACTGCGGAAAGCGGAGGTATGAGCGCGTAAGTGATGCTCGATATGCGATTTGTGCCTATAGCTGTTATTATGATAATACCAAGTGCAAACACCGTGCCGATTACCTTTGGAGAAACAGACGGAAAGACTGTAGCGGCTGAGTTCGACTGAACTATATTACCGGTAACAAAAGAATTTACAAGACACATTACGGCGAATGCTCCTCCGAGAAGCTTTGCTTTTTGCCTGCCGATACGCTTTTTGAGTCCTTCCTTAATAGTGTACATGGCACCGCCGTAATAGGAGTCATTTGCTGTTTTGCGATATTTTACCGCGAGAGCGACTTCTCCGTACTTTACGCTCATTGAGACTACAGCACCTATCCACATCCACATTACAGCACCTGCTCCGCCTGCGGTAATCGCTGTTGCAACTCCCGCAATATTGCCTACGCCAAGCGTTCCGGCAAGGGCAGTGCACATTGCTTTTGCGGGAGAAACACCGCTTGACTTTTGTGAATCCTTCAGCGCTTTAATGAAATTGTGTGGTGACAGGATTCGGTGTAATCTTATCTTATAAGCCAGAATACATCCGCATAGAATAAGCATAACGGGCATGATATAAGTATTAAGAAAGGCTGCGAAAAGCTCCATAGAATCTCCAAATAATTCAGCCATATCGGATCATGTGACCTGATATGGCTGATGATATGTTTGATTTTATGAAGTCCTCTTTGGAAATATGCCTTACACAGTCATCTTTCGGATGATCTCCCAGCCGTTTTCTTCGGTATAAGCGGCTATCAGACCGTCAGAACAGGATGATATATGCTTGTACGCAAAGGGAAGTACGATGTTACCTGCGGTGTCGATCATTCCATAGCGTCCGTCGGGAGTCATAAGCACACCGAGCCCCTCGTGGAAGGCTTCTGCGTAAGTGAAGATAGGCTCAGCCACCCAGTCGCCTGAAGTGTTCATAAAACCGTAGTATCCGTTGTGCTCGAGAAGCAGCATACCGTCAGAATATCCCTTAAGAGAATATCCTTTTGGTATAGGAAACTGTTCACCCTTGGTATTAAGCAGCACCTCTTCGCTTGAATAGACCTGTATGCGGTTGTTTTTTGAGTAGTTCCAATAGTCGATGGTCTCAAAGCGAGCGCGTACGTATCCGTTATCGAAGTAAAAATAGCCAATGCTTTCAGGACCTGCGGATATCGGAGGCATGTAGTTCTCAATAACATATCTGTCTGCGTTTTCATCATTGTATTTGCGCAGAGTGTTGAACGCCTTATTACCGTTTGCATTTACAAAGAAGAGTCCGCCGTCATTATAATATGCTTCGGTGAACACACAACCGAGACCGCCCTTGAAGTTGTATGCCCGTTCATATTTGTCATCGGAAATGGGATAACCGTATCTGTAATACTGCCATTCGGCATCGTGCTTTACAGAGATCTCTCCGTCTATGTTTTGAGTGAACTTTTCGAATGTTTCAACTCCCATAGAAATGTTGGAATCTGTAAGCCCGTAGTACGAGGGATAGTTAAAATATATGCCACGTCCGTCTGTTTGATCATTGTAATCTGAACGAACGAAATATGTTCCGTCATACGAGAGGGAATAGTATGCCTTTCTTTCTTCTTCGATCTTTTTTTCATATTCGGAGGTATCGTCTTCCTCGCGGTCAAGCTCGCCCTGCATGAGAACAGTTTCCTCCTTTTCGTGAGGATCACGAACTCTTTCGCCGTCTGTATCGCGAACGATATCACCGTCCTCGGGAATCGGAATTTCAACGGTTTCCATTCGGTAAAATAGCGGATTGCCCGCGGAGTCTCTTGTATATGCGGGGACATATTCCGAATCATTGAAGGACATGAGATAATATCCGAGGGAGCTGTAGATGTCTATGGTGTTCCCATTGTCTACAAATATATAACCCATATACAGCTCTATGGCAGGACGTTCTACATCTGCATCTGTGTAAACAGCGGTGAATGGGGCATAATCCGTTAGCTGCTTATACTCAAGCTTTTGCACAATCTTGTTTCGCAATGAATATGAAAGCGGCAAGACAAGCCCCGGCATTTTTCCGAGAACATAACTGCCGTCCTCGTATGAATAATCTGTAGTGTAATATCCTGCGGCGGCAAGATGACCGGCACCGGGAAGAGATGTAAGCTTGTCTGACAGCAGTGAAGGATCAATTACATCAATTACAGAATCGTATTCAGTGTTTTTGATCTGTGAAAGCAATTCATCAACTGTCAGTGTGGGTTCTTTTTCATCCTCAATAAAGATGTAGCTCGGTGTATCACTTTCCGCTTCAGTGCTTGGTGAATCATGATTAGTGATGTTTATAGGGCCGGATTCCTTGCCAGAGGCAAGAAAATACATTACTGCACCGAGCGAAAGGGCTGCAAATAGGATAGCTGAGCCGATTCTTGTGAATTTTTTACGTAGGGATAGGTTCATTTTTCTGCCTTTCTTTAAGAAAGTGAATAACATTATTTGTGATATTTACTTCCCGAAGATATTTCACAAGCTCGATAGACTGCCTCGAAGAGCATGACCCGTGCGAGCTTGTGGGGAAACGTCATTTTTGACATAGACAGCTTAAGATCTGCCGCCGCCTTTACCTTTTCGGATAGTCCGTGAGATGAGCCAATTATAAAAGTGACTGAGGACTTGCCGGCAAGCGCGGCTCGGTCAAGCACGCCCGAGAATTCTTCAGAACTCATTTGCTTTCCCTCGATGCACATTGGAATAACAAAGGAGCGCTTGGGTATAGCCTCGAGGATTCGTGATGACTCCTTATCGAGCGCACTGATTATCTGTGCTTGCGACGGATCAGCGGGTAGCTTTTCTTCCTTTATTTCAATCTCTGTGACATTTCCGAGTCTTTTTTTGTACTCATCGGCAGCAGCTCTGAAATACTTTTCACGTAGCTGACCGACGGCAATAACGTAAACTGATAGCATACAGATCACCCGAAAAGGTTTTTCATTGTTTCACCGAAATACATATCAGCGAAAATAAGAAGCAGGAGGACTGCCATTGGCAGAAGTATGAAATGAAGCTTTTTAGCCTTCTCCTTTGACCGTTCAAGCTTGTCTGCGTATGCGCTGTCGATTCTGCGTACATCAGCGGAGCTTGAAGAAGAGAACGTGGCTCCGTTCATGACGTAGTACGCTACAAGAACTATAGCTCCTACCGTAAGGTAAGCCGTAAAGCCTATGGTGTAGAACAGCTCATGAAATGCCGTGCCCAAAACGAGCAACAGAACATAAAGTCCAAACTGCAGAATAAAGCTTAAGATCAAAAGCAGAACCTTTTTTCGTATGCGCTTATTCTTTTCGGCCGCTGTAGTTTTATTCTCTTTTTTCATGATCAAAATGTAAGCTCGACAGCACCCGCACGGCGAACAGAAAGAACATGGCAGGCACCTGCGCCAAACACGGAATCCATAAGAGCTTTGTATTCTTCTGTGTCACCAACGGGGATAAATGCCTGGATCGTTCCGGCGAATCCGCCACCGTGAACTCTGCATACAGCACGCTTGCCCTTGAGGAAATTCTCGGTTACGCAGAGCGCAAGAGAGAGTCCCTGCTCGGAGACATTCTTTGTGGTGTAAACATTCTGCAGATACTTGAAGCTTGAGTTGCCGCTTCCTGTAACGCCAAGGAAAAATGCATCTATATCGCCTGCTTTCAGAGCTTCTACTTGATCTTCGACTCTTTCATTTTCGTTTATGAAGTGGAGTGCACGGAGTAGCGCACGGTCTCCGCACTTTTCGCGAATCTCACCCACCTTGGAAAGAAGCTCTTCGACTGTAGCTCCGCGAAGAACGTTTCTTCCGAGAAGCTTGGCTACAGACTTCATTTCAGCGGGTACGGATGCATAGTCCTCGTTAAGGTCAGCATGGTTTCCGCCTGTATTGACGATGCAAAGGGAATATCCTGCTTCGGTGAGATCGAACCCGATGCTTTCGATCTTAAGATTTGTGGGGTCTTCAAAATCAATAGTGATAAATCCGCCGACCGCGCAGGCAGTCTGGTCCATAAGACCGCATGGTTTACCGAAATACTCATTTTCAGCAAACTGTGCCATCTTAGCGATTTCAACATTTGAAACCTTGCCATCATTGTACAGGTGATTTAAGATATTACCGACCATTACCTCAAATGCGGCAGATGATGAGATACCGGATCCCTTGAGTACATTGGATGTGGTATATGCTTTGAATCCGCCGATTTTGTAGCCCGCATTAAGGAAAGCCTTCTGCATACCTGCAATTATGGATGCGGAGGTATAATAAAGCTTCGGATCGGGGGCTTCGCATTTACCTGCGGCAACGATGTCCTCAGGGAATCCTTCACTTTTGATGCGAACCTCACCGTCATCAGTGGGAACTGCAAAAGCGAGGATATCAAGATTTACGGATGCTGCGATAACTCTGCCGAAGTTGTGGTCGGTATGGTTTCCGGATATCTCACTGCGTCCTCCGACGGAGAAAAGACGTATACTATCCGAGTCTCCGTAGATCGAGGCAAAGGAGTCAGCCGCATTGATGTATCGCTCGCGCTCATTTTCGAGTCTTGCAGTAGGAACTGCAAGCAGGTCACACATAGAGGCGTCAAGCAGGCCGGCTGCGATTTTTGTTTTGATGTCACTTATTTTCATATTTAGTCCTTTCAGCGATATACGCAAGGTTATTTAAACTTATACATAGTATATTATACTATTTTTCTTTTGATAGTACAAGAACTTAATGTAAAAATTAAATGGAAATATGCTAAATATTTCGTGACAGCCATCTGGCGAGTCAATGTCAAGGGAAAAAGTGAATTTATTTTTAAAGCCTTATTGAAAACAGAGCACTTGTGTGATAAAATGAGCTTAGAAAATACGAAAGAAGGATGAGAAGTGACGTTTCCCGTATATCTTGCCCCAATGGCGGGCTTCACGGATGCTCCATTCAGGCTGATATGCACGGAAATGGGGGCTGACGGAACTGTAACAGAAATGATCTCGGCAGCGGCTGTCTGCTTTGGAGATAAAAAGACCTTTAAGCTTGCCGCCATAGACAAGAGTGAAGGCCCTTGTGCGCTTCAGCTTTTCGGTCATGATCCGTCACAGATGAAGGAAGCAACCGAAAGACTTCTTGAGTTCTACAAAGATAAGACCTTTCCTGGTTCTGTAGATATAAATATGGGATGCCCGGTTAAAAAGATAGTATCATCGGGGGACGGTTCCGCTCTTATGAGAGATCCGGAGCTTTCTGCACGCATAGTGAAGAGTGTAAGAACTGTAACTGATAGGTATAAAATTCCGCTTTCGGTAAAAATACGCGCAGGATGGGATAAAAGCTGTATAAATGCACCGTATTTTGCCTCTCTTATGGCAGAAAGCGGCGCTTCACAGATCACAGTGCACGGGCGTACCCGTGAGCAAATGTATGCTCCTTCAAGCGATAATGGCGTTATTCGTGATGTCCGTTTGGCAGTTGACCGCAGTGTTACCGTTATTGGCAACGGCGATATTTGCTGTGGTGGCGATGCTTTGAGAATGATTCAAGAAACAGAATGCGACGGTGTTGCTGTGGGAAGAGCTGCTCTTGGGAACGTATGGCTGTTTTCGGAGATCAAATATGTCGCAGAGGGTAAGATATATACTCAGCCAACCGTAAAAGAGAGGATAGAGCTCGCTATCCGCCTTGTTCGTGACGTTGTCGCTGTCAAGGGAGAAGAGCAGGGCATCCGCGAGTCAAGAGGACGCGCCGCTCACTTTATCAGAGGAATACGAGGCTCATCAGCTGTTCGTGATGCACTGAATCATGCTTCTACTCTTGATGAGTTTACCGAAATCCTTTATGCCTTGCTCTAAAATAATAACATAACTACAAGGAAGGACATCTTATGAATTATAATGATTACAAAGGCTGCGGCATACCCAAGTTTCCGAGGGATTCCCGTGTTTGCTTTCTCGGAGACAGTCTCACCGCCGGCGGAATTTGGACGGAAATGATATTTGAGTATTATCTCAGTAATTTCAAGTCTGATAATATTCGTATGTATAATGTGGGCATCGGCGGAGGTACCGCAAGATATGAGATAGAGCACCTTGATGAGGATCTTATGCGCTACAGACCTACGCACGTTGTTGTAATGTACAGTGTAAATGATATCGGGGGCTACGGCGGGGATGCCGTCCACAGGGAAGCTTGCTTTTATGACGATATGAAAGAGCTGACGGAACTGCTTCGTGCTCGCGGTATTACGGTTTACTATATGTGTCCCATGGAATCGCCCACCGAAGGCACTGATGAATACAGACCGAGGAGAATCGCCCATGATGTAATGCTCCGTCTTGCCATGGAATATGATTCATGCCTTTGCGACCTCTATACGTATATGACCCCCTTTCTTGAGAGGGCAGCTCTTATAAGCGATGACAGAACTCATCATACTGAATGTGGAAACTGTGTTCTCGGACGTATATTCCTCCATGCTCAGGGGTTTGATGGATTTACTCCGGAGGATGACGGATTCTTTGATCCTTATATCCTTTCTTATGAGGTGGATCACAGACGTATCTTTAATGAAAAGATAAGAAGGGTGTGGTGCACCATGCGGAATATATCTACTGTCGGCGACACTACAGAAGCAAAGATCTCCCGTCTTTACGGAAGAATAAAAACGAGAGCAGACGGGGCATGGGATGACTTTTGTTATTAACGTGCAGTTGATTTTATAGAGCTGTATCCCAATCTTGAATTTTATTACGAAATGGAAGATATGCTCACCGAAAGATTGATGTCAGCAAGTATTTAACTGTAATATGTATCTTGGAAAAAAGCAAACCGAAAGACTTATATTTGCAGCATGGCTGGTATACGCTGCTGCAACTCTCGGCAGGCTGTCATATTCAGCAGCCATGGTTAAGATCATAAGCGAGCTGTCTATAAGTAATTCTCAGGCGGGAGCAGTCCTGACAGCGTTTGCGATCGTGTACGGTACCGGACAGCTTGTAAACGGAATACTTTGCCGATTCTATAACTGTACCATAGTCGTTCCTGCTGTTATGACAGTTTCAGCGGCTGTGACAATAGCCCTGCCTTTTACAGCTTCGCCCGCATTGATGGCTGTTTTATGGGCCGTTAACGGTGCTGCTCAATCTGTTCTGTGGAGTCTCATCATACGGACACTTTCACTGTATGTCAGAAAAGAAAGCATTGGACACGCTGTCGTTGTTATAAGTACAACAACTGCTGTCGGAACAACGGCGGCATATGCATTGTCTGCTATATTTGTTGCTGTTGACGCTTGGAGGCTGACCTTTATTATTGCAGGTGTACTTTGTGTAGCTTCGGGTATTGTATGGGCGGAGGTGCTTTCGAAACTCGGCAAACCTGCAAAGCAAACTGCTATGGCGGTAACGGGAAAGAAAAACAAACCTTCCTTAGGCAGATATTTTTTAGCTATGTTCGTGTTTATGTGCTTTGCGGCATTTTTTAACGGATTTGTGCGTGACGGTGTAAATAGCTGGATGCCGAAGCTTATTTCGGAGAGCTTTGGAGTAAATGAGTCTTTGTCCATCATTCTGACATTGATTTTGCCTCTGTTTTCCGTATTTGGTGCGGTTATGGCAAGAAAAACATATTTCCTGATCAAAAATCAAGGGATTTTGTTGCTATTGTTTTTTGGTTTGGCGTCAACAGTGCTTTACATAGAATACATTATTTTTCCGTTCAAGCTTCTTATTGTGACTGTGGTCATTTTTGTTCTCGTTGCCTGTTCTATGGCGGCTGTAAACAATGTAGTGGCAAGCATATTTCCTCTTGATAACCGAGATTATTTTGACTCGGGGCTTTCTGCCGGGATTCTTGACACTATGTGCTACGTCGGAAGCTCAGTGGCGGGAAGTCTCATAGGTTTTACGTCTGAAGCTCACGGTTGGCGTGCTGTAATCCTTGTTCTTGCAGCATTTTCGGCACTTTGCTCTTTGATTTCAGCGATGTTTTCTTTTGTCCGCAGTAAAGAGCACATTTGATCTTGAAATTTCAGGTGCGTGTGTTTTTATACATTCTCGCGAAAACTTTTTCATAAAATTTTGAAAAGTCCTTGACAAACGGTGAAAAGAGAGTTATACTAATTCCATACAAAATTTCAGGAGTCCGTTATGACAGTTTCTACTCAGTTTTTTGCATACTATTATTACTATTACTTTTTTAATAAGAGTAATAGTGATTTGTGCTGAAAACTGACAGACACCGCATAAAGGATCATCCGATTATATCTTCGGTAAATGTCGCACAGATCACGGTCTGTGCGATTTTTATATTGCACCGTCCGTGTCGTGCTGTATCCGAACAAACGAAAGGAAAAATCATCATGATCGCAGTAGTAAAAAACAGCGCTACAACTGAACAGAAGGAACACCTTATAAGCTGGATCAAGGGGCAAGGGATAGAGGTTCACATTTCTGAGGGACATGATTATACAGTGCTGGGTCTTATCGGTGATACAAGTCGTATTGATATGGATCTTATAGCAAGCCTTGAGATCGTCGAGTCTGTTAAAAGAGTAGCTGAACCCTTCAAGCAGTGCGGCAGAAAGTTCCATCCTGACGATACTGTTATAGAGATCGGTAATGTCAAGATCGGCGGTGGTAATTTTGCCATGATCGCGGGACCTTGCTCTGTTGAAAGTCATGATCAGATACTTGAAGTAGCTACATCTGTTGCGGCGTCCGGAGCAACACTTCTTCGCGGAGGCGCTTTTAAGCCGAGAACATCGCCTTACGATTTTCAGGGACTCAAGGCAGACGGAATTGAGCTCCTTCTTGAAGCAAAGAAGGTTACGGGAATGCCGATCGTAACGGAGATCATGAATGCCAACCACCTTCCGCTATTTGAGGACGTTGACGTGATTCAAGTCGGTGCACGTAATATGCAGAATTTTGAGCTTCTCAAGGAGCTCGGAAAAACGGGTAAGACCATTCTCCTAAAGCGCGGACTTGCCAATACTCTCAAGGAGTTATTGATGAGTGCAGAGTACATAATGGCAGGCGGAAACAGTAATATAATTCTATGTGAACGCGGAATCAGAACATTTGAGACTTTCACCAGAAATACTCTTGATCTTTCAGCGGTTCCGCTTCTCCATGAACTGACGCATTTACCTGTTGTCATTGACCCGAGCCATGCAACAGGCCAGGCGAAGCTTGTTGAACCTATGGCGGTTGCGGCGGCTGCCTGCGGTGCAGACGGAATAATGATCGAGGTCCACAATGATCCCTTGCACGCTCTTTGCGACGGTGCTCAGTCCTTGACTCCCGCACAGTTCGGCGAGGTTGCGCGTAAGGTTATGAAGATAAGGGAAGCAATCAATGGATAAGTATACAGAAAACAAAAGGCTGACAGTAGGCGTAGTAGGTCTCGGACTTATAGGAGGCTCCTTTGCCAAGGCATATAAAGAAGGCGGACACCGTGTTCTCGGAAGCGATATATCCGACACGGTGACGGAATACGGTATTCTCGCAGGAGTCCTTGACGGTAAGCTTACCGAGGACAAGTTTGCAAGCTGTGACGTGATTTTTATAGCTGTGTACCCCGATGCGACCGTTGACTACATAAAAGAAAACGCCGGCTCGTTTCCAAGCGATACGCTTATAATGGATCTCTGTGGAACGAAATCAGAGATATGTAAGGTGGGGTTTGAAGCGGCTGAAAAGTATGGCTTCACATTCGTCGGAGGGCACCCCATGGCAGGTACTCATAACTCGGGATTCAAATTCTCGCGTGCAGATATGTTCTGCGGTGCTCCCATGGTCATAGTTCCTCCTGTGTATGACGATATTGAGCTTCTTGACCGCGTAAAGAAACTTCTTGAGCCAGCCGGATTCGGAAGCATCTCGGTGACAACAGGCGATGCACATGATAAGATGATCGCATTCACTTCTCAACTTGCCCACATAGTGTCGAGTGCTTATATTAAGAGTCCTACAGCGTCAAGTCATAAGGGATTCTCTGCGGGAAGTTACAAGGATATGACAAGAGTTGCGTGGCTGAATCCTGTTATGTGGACAGAGCTGTTCCTTGAAAACCGTGAGCCATTGCTGTATGAGCTCGATACAATAATCAATAATCTGACTGAATATCGTGATGCTATCGCAGATACTGATGCAGATAGGCTAAGAAATCTGCTTGATGAAGGAAGGCGAAGAAAAGAAGAGGTGGACGGACATGGCAAGAATTAAAGTTGAAGCAGGTAAGCCTTATGAAGTAATAATCGAGAAAGGTGCACTGACCAAAGCGGCAGAGTATATTGCTTCGGTTACAACGAGCAAAAAAGTTGCGGTTATAACCGATGACACCGTGGATTCTCTTTACGGCGACCCTTTTGTGTGTAACCTCGCTTCAGCAGGATTTGAGACTGTAAAATTTACGTTTCCTCACGGAGAAGCGTCAAAGAATACCTCAACATTCATAAAAATCATAGATTTTCTTGCGGAGAATCATCTTACAAGATCGGACACGGTGATAGCTCTCGGAGGCGGAGTCGTTGGTGATATAAGCGGATTTGCCGCGGCAACGTACCTTCGCGGAATACGTTATATACAGGTGCCTACAACATTGCTATCGGCAGTTGACTCATCAGTGGGAGGAAAGTGTGCCGTGGATATTCCAATGGGAAAGAATCTTCTCGGCGCATTCCATCAGCCCTCCGTCGTAATTTGCGACTATAAAACTCTCGATACGCTCCCCCGTGAAATATTCCTTGACGGTTGCGGCGAGGTGCTCAAATACGGAATACTCTATTCTCCGGATCTTTTGTCACATCTCTCGGAAAAGGGAACAGGCTTTGACCGAGAGTATGTTATAGGAAGCTGTGTACAGCTTAAAGCCGATGTGGTCAAGCGCGACGAGTTCGACACGGGCGAGCGTGCAATGCTTAATCTTGGACATACAGTTGCTCACGCCATTGAAAAGCTCAGTAATATGACGATCTCTCATGGCGCCGCAGTAGCCACAGGCTGCGCGGTCATTGCACGAGCGTCTGCTTCTGCCGGAATATGTACGAAAGACACCTCTGATAAGATCTGCGATGCAGTGTTGGCACTCGGACATAAGCTTAGCTGTGAATATTCAGCAAAGGATCTCTGCAATGCTATGCTTTCCGATAAGAAGCGACACGGAAACACGGTGGATCTGATAGTTGTCGAGGATATAGGCAGGTGCAAAATTCTTCCGATTTCTACAGATGACTTACTTGCGTTCATCGAAAAGGGGCTTAGAGCATAATGAACGTTTTGATAAAAAGTGCGCACCTTTCAGGTGAGGTCACAGTGCCCTCATCAAAATCCGAGGCACACAGATATATGATATGCGCAGCACTTTCAGACAAGGTTACTGATGTGGTGATCCATGGGATTTGCAGTGATATCGAAGCCACCGCTGATTGCCTTTCTGCCCTTGGTGCAGGAGTAGTCCGCACGGACTTCGGTTACAGGATAACACCTGTAAGTAAAACTTCCAAGGACGCTCTGCTAAAGTGCCGCGACAGCGGATCTACTCTGCGTTTTCTTATTCCCGTTTCTGCGGCGTTGGGTGCCGATGCTGATTTTTATATGGAGGGCAAGCTCCACGAACGTCCCCTTTATCCGCTTGATGCTGAGCTTTTGCGCCATGGCGTTACTCTTGATAAAATCGGGAGAACGCTCAGCGTAAGAGGTAAGCTTTCCTCAAACAGTTTCCATATAGACGGCAGTGTTTCTTCGCAGTTTATCAGCGGTATCCTCATGGCTCTTCCGGTTCTGGGCGGCGGCATTGTTATCCTTGAAGGCAAGGTCGAGTCTGTTGACTATATTAAGATCACTATTGATGCTATGAAGGTGTTCGGTGTTGATGTTTCCTTTGAAGGTAATGTGCTTACTGTTCCCGCTAAAGGATTTACTTCGCCCGGGAGGGTTACAGTTTGCGGTGACTGGTCAGGTGCATCCTTCTGGATTGCGGCAGGTGCTCTTTCCGAAAATGGTATCACCTGTAAAGGTATTGATCTCTCTTCAACACAGGGTGACCGTAGAATACTTGACGTACTTACAGCTATGGGTGCCGAAATTGAATACGGTTATGATTCCGTAACGGTCAAAAAAACTTATCTTCATGCTACCGATACGGATGCCACTCATATTCCGGATGCTGTTCCGGTTATATCGGTTCTTTGCGCAATTGCAGAGGGAAGATCCCATATAACGGGAGCTGCAAGACTTCGTCTTAAAGAGAGTGACCGCCTTGCTGTAATGTCAGAGCTTCTCCGGGCGATGGGGGCAAGTGTTACCGAACTTAAAGACGGTCTCATAATAGATGGAGCAGGCAGCCTTAACGGTGCTGTCATTGATGCTCACAATGACCACAGAATCGCGATGAGCGCTGCTATTGCATCTATGATGTGTAATGGTGATGTGACAGTTACGGGTGCTGAGTGCGTTTCGAAGTCGTACAGTGCATTTTGGGACGATTTCGTGTCTCTCGGTGCCGTAATTGAGACTTGCAAGTTGTGATTCAATGTGATAAAATAAATACAGGTATATATAAACAGATATATAAAACATGAGGCATATATGGGAAGCATATACGGAAATAAGCTTAAAGTTTCTATATTCGGACAGTCTCACGCGGCAGGAATAGGCGTGGTTATTGACGGTTTTCCGTCGGGTGTCAAGGTCGACTTTGACGCTCTTACGGAATTTATGGAGAGAAGAGCTCCCGGCAGAAACGCTCAGTCAACTCCGCGACGTGAAGCTGACGCACCCGAGTTCATTTCGGGGCTGTCGGACGGTTACACCTGCGGTGCGCCGATTGCCGCAATTATTAGAAATACCAACACGAGAAGCGGGGATTATAATGGCTTTTCGGACATTCCGAGACCTTCTCATGCAGATTACCCGGCACTTGTGAAATACGGACCGCATAATGATTTTTCCGGCGGCGGACATTTTTCGGGGAGGCTGACTGCACCTCTCTGTATCGCAGGCGCGCTTTCAATTGGCTTACTTAAAAAGAACGGCATAAATATCAGTGCTCGCGTCATAGAAATCGGTGGGGTTACTACGTCCGAAGAAGATATGACAGCCGTTATAGATGCGGCAAGGGCTGAAGGTGATTCCGTTGGCGGTGTCGTTGAATGTGTTGCAGAAGGGTTCCCATGCGGTATCGGAGACCCAATGTTTGCAGGACTTGAAAACCGTATTGCTTCGGCAGTATTTGGTATACCTGCGGTAAGAGGTATTGAATTTGGTCTCGGCTTTGAGGCGGCAAGGCTCCGCGGAAGCGAGCATAACGATGCATATACGGTAGAGGATGGCGTGATCCGTACCAAGACCAATAATCACGGTGGCATCATCGGTGGCATATCCACGGGAATGCCGATCGTGTTCCGTGTACCGTTTAAACCTACGCCGTCTATAGCCAAGGAGCAGGACAGCGTATCTGTATCTTCAATGGAGGACAGAAAAATTGCCATTAAGGGCAGACATGATCCCTGCATTGTACGCCGTGCCGTACCGTGCGTTGAGGCAGCTTGCGCCATTGCTCTCCTCGATGCTTTACTTGAGGACGGCTATGACCTTAAAACAGAATAATAACTAACAGAAATCGAAAGAAGGAATCAAATTGGAACTTAATCTTGATGAGCTTCGCGTGAAGATAGACGAGATCGACAAGACTATCACCGAGGCTGTTACAGAAAGATTGATGATCGCGGGTGATATAGCCCGTTATAAAAAAGAAAACGGCAGACCGATCCTTGACTCAAAGCGTGAAAGGGAAAAGCTTTCTGCCATTTCCGATTCTGTGCCTGCAGAGTTCAGTGCATCCATGCGGGTGCTCTATTCGCTGATGTTTGAGCTCAGCCGTTCTTATCAGTCTTCTCTCATAAATCCTACCCCCAAGATCTTTGACGAAATATCAAATGCTATCGAGAATACCCCCCGCTTGTTCCCCGAGCGCTGTACTGTAGCGTGCCAGGGCGTTGAGGGAGCAAACTCAACGGCAGCCTGCGAGAAAATGTTCCGTTCCCCCTCAATTATGTACATGAAGGATTTTGAATCTGTATTTAATGCAGTTGAGAACGGATTCTGCAGATACGGTGTGATCCCGCTTGAAAACTCTACAGCAGGCTCCGTTAATAAGGTCTATGATCTTATGATCTCAAAGAGATTTACCATAGTCAGGAGCACCCGAATCAAGATAGATCACAATCTTCTTGTAAAACCGGGCGTTGAACTGTCGGATATACGTGAGATCTTCTCTCACGAGCAGGCGATCAATCAGAGCGCAAAGTTCCTTTCTTCACTCAAGGGAGTTAAAGTAATCCCTTGTGCCAATACTGCCGTAGCGGCTGAAATGGTGGCAAAGTCCGACAGACGCGATATCGCAGCTCTTGCATCCTACACATGTGCGGAGCTCTATGGTCTTGACTGCATCGTCAGAAGCGTTCAGGACAATGATAACAATCATACAAGATTTATTTGTATTTCAAGAGAGCTTGAGATATATCCCGGCGCCGACAGAACGAGCCTTATGATGGTCCTTCCTCATAAGCCGGGTTCTCTTTATAAGGCACTTGCCAGACTTTATGCCCTCGGAATCAACCTCAGAAAGCTTGAAAGCCGTCCCATGCCCGACCGCGATTTTGAATTTATGTTCTATTTTGACCTTGAAACATCCATCTATTCCTCGGAGTTCGTACGACTTATATGTGAGCTTGACACAATATGCGAGGAGTTCAGATACCTCGGAAGCTATTCGGAAATAATGTAAGGGAGTCAGATAAAATGAAGTTTCTTGTTATAAACGGTCCGAATCTCAATATGCTCGGTGTACGTGAGCCTCAGATATACGGAAGCGATACTTATGAGGATCTTGTACGCGTTATTACCGATGCTTCGGTAAGCGCGGGAGTTGATGTTGAGATATTCCAGTCAAATTACGAGGGCGCTATCGTCGAAAAGATCCAAAAAGCTTACGGAAACATCGACGGCATCGTAATAAATCCTGCAGCATATACACATACCAGCGTAGCTATCCTTGATGCCTTGAAGGCGGTGGCGATCCCTGCTGTTGAGGTACATATCTCTGCAGTTAACGAAAGGGAAGCGTTCAGACAGGTTTCCTATGCAGGCATGGCTTGCTTTGAGACCTTCGCAGGCTATGGCTTCAACGGTTATGTTATGGCAATAAACGCTCTCGTCAAGCATCTGTCCGATAATACAGCTCAGTAAAGCTTATCCATACATTCCTTGGTCAGTTGATCAAGGAATGTATTTTTTTGTGATTCTTTTTGCCGTTCGCTTAAAAAATCATTCCAAAAACTTGACCTTATCAAACATATGGTGTATAATAATATAAGCGATATTATGCGCAAATCTAAAAAAGGAGGGTGCAGACTGTTCTGCTCGGTACATATGGTAGAGATAACTGGTGTACTACCAAACTCAAGAGCTTATAAAGCCGGCATAAGGGACGGTGACATCCTTCTCAGTATCAACGGACGTGAAATCAAGGATGTTCTCGATTACAGATTCCATCTTGCAGATCAGAGAGTGACGCTCAGCGTTCACAGAGGTGCCGATATTCTTGAATTTGCTATCGTGAAGTCCACATATGACGATATAGGGCTTGAATTTGAAACTCCCCTTATGGATAAAAAGCACAGATGTGAGAACGGATGCATTTTCTGTTTTATCGACCAAAACCCAAAGGGTATGCGAGAGAGTATCTATTTCAAGGATGATGACTCAAGGCTTTCTTTCCTTCATGGAAATTATATTACTCTTACAAACCTTTCCCGCGAGGATATCGACCGCATTATAGAAATGCATATTTCGCCGGTCAATGTGTCTATCCACACGGCTAATCCTGACCTTCGTGTCAGAATGATGAAAAATAAACGTGCGGGACAAGTACTCGAATATCTGCAGATACTTGCGGATGCGGGAATTAAGCTCCGCGGTCAGATCGTACTTTGTAAGTCTGTCAATGACGGCGATGAGCTTGACTATACTATGAAGGAGCTTGCAAAATATTTTCCTGCCCTTGACAGTGTATCCGTTGTACCGGCAGGACTTACACGTTACCGCGACGGGCTTTATCCTCTTGAGCTCTTCACTCCCGATGAATGCCGTGAGGTAATAAAACAGGTTACGTGCTTTGGCGACGACTGTGTAAAGAGATTCGGTGAGCGCATATTCTACGCTTCCGATGAGTTTTATATCCGCGGCGGTGTAGAGCTTCCCGATTTCGACTTTTGGGGAGAGTTTACTCAGATCGAAAACGGTGTCGGTATGCTATCATCCTTTATTCATGAGTTTGATGTGATGCTCTCAACACTTTCCGATGAAGAAAAGGAAGCGGGAAGAGAGGTCTCTGTCGCAACAGGTGAGGCTTCCTCAGAGGTATTCCGTAATCTTACCGAAAAGCTCGCGTCTGTATGCCCGAATCTTAAAATACATCTGTATACAGTTAAAAATAAGTTTTTCGGAGGAGGAGTAACTGTAACGGGACTCCTGACAGGCTGTGATTTTGCAGAATCTCTTAACGGTGTACCTTTAGGAGATGAGCTCCTTCTCTCAAAAACGACACTTCGCGCTGAAGGAGATCTGTTCCTTTGCGGAATGACACCGTGTGAGCTTGAAGATAAGCTCGGCGTAAAAATAACATTCGTTGAAAGTGACGGCGGAGAGTTCTTATTAAAGCTTCTCGGCATTGAATAAAGAAAGGCATGGTGAATAAGTCTGAAAATGAAGTGAGTCAAATGCGCACGTCAGTTATTTCAGACCCATTTGTGTCTTGCCGATAAAAGTCGGTCGGCATTTTCTCAGCCACAAGGCTGAGAAAAACATCACAAATCAAAGAAAGACATGGTGAATAATAATGGCTAAACCAGTAATTGCAATAGTAGGGCGCCCCAATGTGGGGAAGAGTACCCTTTTTAATAAGCTTATCGGCGAAAGACGCGCTATCGTTGAGGATATTCCGGGTATTACCCGTGACCGAATCTACGGTGAGACAGAGTGGCGTGGAAAGAGAATGATCGTAATTGATACAGGCGGTATCGAGCCTGCAAGCGATGATCTTATTCTCTCCAAGATGCGTGATCAGGCACAGATAGCTATAGATACAGCCGATGTTATCCTTTTTGTTTGTGACATCAGAACAGGGCTTCTTGCGGACGATATGGACATTGCCCTTATGCTGAAAAAGAGCGGTAAGCCGGTTATCCCCTGTATTAACAAATCAGACAGAGTAGGTACCGTAGCTCCCGAATTCTATGATTTCTATTCTCTTGGCTTTGAGTATGAGCCCATCGCACTTTCTGCTCTTCATGGAAGCGGAAGCGGCGACGTTCTTGATATGGTCCTCGAGATCCTTGGGGACTTTGATGCTGAGGAGACTGACAACGATGTTATCAACGTGGCAGTTATCGGCAAACCAAACGCAGGAAAGTCCTCTCTTATTAACAAGATCCTCGGTGATGAGCGTCTTATAGTTTCTAATATCGCTGGAACGACCCGAGACGCCATTGATACCTACGTTGAAAACGAGTACGGTAAGTACAACTTTATAGATACAGCGGGCATCCGCAGACAGAGTAAGGTCGAGGACAGAGTTGAAAAATTCAGTGTGCTCAGAGCTAAAATGGCGATCGAGCGTGCCGATGTCTGCATAATTATGATAGATGCAAACGAGGGATGTACCGAACAGGACGAGAAGATCGCCGGACTTGCTCATGAGGCAGGGAAGGCTTCCATTATCTGCGTAAACAAGTGGGATACCATTGAGAAAGATAATGCTACAACAAACAGCTTTACAAAGCAGGTGTATGATTCGCTTAGCTATATGATGTATGCGCCTCTTCTCTTTATCTCAGCAAAGACGGGACAGCGCGTAGACAAGCTTTACGAGCACATCAATTATGTGAGAAATCAGTCTACCATGCGTGTTTCAACGGGTATGCTCAATGATGTTCTTGCAGATGCAACCGCGCGTGTTCAGCCTCCGTCAGATAAGGGAAGACGTCTCAAAATTTACTACATGACACAAAGCGGTATTACTCCTCCCACCTTTGTTATGTTCTGTAACCGCGCAGACCTTTTCCATTTCTCATATCAAAGATATATTGAGAACTGCCTGAGGACAACGTTCGGCTTTAAGGGAACTCCAATTAAGCTTATTGTACGTCAAAAGGGCGAGGACGAGAACTCCTAATACGAAAAAAGCTGAAATAATGCTACAAATCAAAGAAAGGAATGGTCATAATTATGACTGTCACAAAGATTTGGAATGAAGGTTTTTTGCCTCAGATAGTATTTCCGACAGAATCCTCTCTGGGTATAGTTACGGGTATATGCATCCTTGCGATAATCATTGCGGGATATCTTCTCGGAAGCATCAACCTTTCTATTATTTTGTCTTCAAAGTACTACAAGGATGATATAAGACGACACGGAAGCGGCAATGCGGGTATGACTAATGTAATGCGTACATACGGTAAAAAGATGGCGATAATTACATTTGCCGGAGATTTTCTCAAGGCAGTCGTTGCGTCGCTTGTTGGCAGACTTGTTCTCGGTTATCACGGTGCAATGATCGCAGGCTTCTTCTGCTTCCTCGGTCATATCTTCCCCTGCTATTACCGATTTAAAGGCGGTAAGGGTGTTGTTACAGCGGCGGCTATGATTCTTATGACCAATCCGGTCGTTTGTCTTATACTATTTATTCTTTTTGTTGTTATCGTAGCTATTACAAAATACATATCTGCGGGATCTGTTATCTGCCTTCTCGTGTATCCTGTGCTCCTTCATAATATTTATAACGGTTTTATGGGTCTTCCTGTTCTTATCGCCTTTGTTATGGGACTTCTTTGCGCTTTTGCCCACAGAGAGAATCTTAAACGTATATTCAAGGGAGAAGAACGCCGCTTTACCTTTAAGGTGAAGGATAAGAAGCCTGTGAACAGTACCGACTCCGATGATACGGAGGCGTAACGCTATATGAACGATAATATTCTAAAGTTTGCCGAGATCACTTCGGCATCCGTGGCGGCAGGAATCGTTCAGAATATTGTGTTCCACAGTCCGTCAAGTAAAGCTTCCGAGGTTTTAAAGATCAAGGGAACGCTTAAAAACGTTTCATCAAGAAAGATCCTTCAGCTTGAGTCTTTTCTTACAGAAGGACGTGTAACTCACGAGAATGTGAAAACCGACGAGGTTATCCTGTGTGTTACCAAGCTTATGGAGAGCTTTCGTCGAGCTGATCTCGTTACATACAGCGGCAGCGCAACTCTGATGATATCAAAAAAAGGAGACCGTGCCTCTCTTGTAACACACGGAAAGCCTGCTGAGATTTCTTCGGAAATAAAAGTGGAAGAGCTTCCCGACAATGACAGAAAGAAGCATCACCTTCTTAGCGGTGAAGAAAAATTCCTTTTCGAGCTCGGTATCTCAGATAAAAACGGCAGAGTTCGTGATAAGATGCAGGCGAAGTTTAGACAGATCAACCGCTTCTGTGAATATATCAGCGAAGCTGAATCAAGACTTCCGAAGGATGGAACGCTTTATGTTGCAGACCTTTGTTGCGGTAAGAGCTATTTAAGCTTTGCGGCATATCACACCATAACCGAGGTTCTGAATCGTGAGTGCGTTATGTACTGCGTGGATCTCAAACGCAGCGTAATAGATTACTGCGCAGATATAGCAGAGAAGTGCGGCTTTGAAGGAATGAAATTCACCTGCGGTAACATTACTGAGTTTGTTCCAGATCACAGACCCAATATGGTAATATCTCTCCACGCCTGCGATACCGCAACGGACATTGTCCTTGAGTGTGCGCTGAAGTACCGTGCAGAGGTCATCCTTTCAACTCCTTGCTGTCATCATGAGCTGAGCGTTAAGCTTGACTGTGAGCCGCTGTCATTTATTGCAGACAAGCCTTTGCTCAGACAGAAGCTTTGCACCGCGGCGACAGATGCCCTTCGTCTTATGCGCCTTGAAGCGGCAGGCTATGATACTGACGCAACGGAGCTTATCGACCCCGAAAATACTCCAAAAAACATTATGCTGAGGGGATATATTAAGAAGTCCTTCTCAGACTCCCAAAAAGAAAAAGCTGAGAAAGCTTATACCGAAGCCTACAGATTCATGTACGGCTATGATCCGACACCACTACCAAAACTGAAATAATAAATTACCGCATCCGCGGTGGATTGGAGATAAACATATTATGGAAGCATTGATCAAAAAGATCGGCATGACCGATATTCCCGCAAGTGAGCGTCTTTCAGCTCTCCGTGAGATCGCAGCCCTTATCAAGGAAGGTAAGATCACACGCGAAGGCGACGGCTCATGGGTAAACAACCACATCCACACTTCATACTCATTTTCTCCCTATACCCCTACCTCTGCTGTATTTTACGCATGGAAGGCAGGACTCGGCACAGCGGGAATTATGGATCACGACAGCGTTGGCGGAATCTATGAGTTTATCGAAGCAGGTGCTATCATGGATATGCCCGTTACCTGCGGCTTTGAGTGCCGTGTAAACGTTGAGGGCACAGCACTTGAGGGCAGACGCATCAACAACCCTGACCAGAAGTCCTGCGCATATCTTGCAATGCACGGTATTCCTCATCAGAGCGTACCCGAGGCGGCTCGCGTTCTCGAAGGCATCCGCGAGAAGAGAAACAACCGTAACCGCAAGATGTGTGAGCGTATTACAGAGCTTGTTTCTCCCTATGGCATAGAGCTTGACTTTGACCGTGACGTATATCCTATTTCTATGGCTCACGAGGGCGGAAGCATTACAGAGCGCCACATTCTTTTCGCTCTTACAAAGAAGATCACAGCACGTTACCCCGACAGAGCAGAGGCTTGTGATTTCATCGAAAAGATGACCTCTCCTCTCGGCAAGACCCGCGAAAAGCTCATGGAAGCTCCCGATAATTTCTATGAGTACGATATTCTCGGCGTTCTCAAGGGACACATGGTCGAGAAGTTCTATATTCCCGCAACCGATGAGCTCATGCACATTTCTGAGTTCACAGCTCTTGCTAAGCGCCTCGGCGCTATCTCTGCATATGCTTACCTCGGCGACGTCGGAGAGAGCCCCACAGGCGATAAGAAGGCGCAGAAGTTCGAGGACGAGTACCTTGACGATCTCTTTGATACACTTAAGGAGCAGAGCTTCTCCGCTGTAACATATATGCCTTCACGTAATACGGCTGAACAGCTTGCAGAGATCATGCGACGCTGTGATGCAGGCGATCTCTTCCAGATCAGCGGTGAGGACATCAACTCTCCCCGTCAGTCCTTCATCTGTAAGGCACTTGCAGATCCCAAGTACAGTCACCTGAACGTAGCAACATATGCGCTTATCGGTCATGAGAATGCAGCTACCGAGGACCTTACAAAGTCTATGTTCTCAGCAGAGACTAAGGCAGAAGTTCCTTCACTTCCCGAGCGTGTTGCTAAGTATTCCGCTCTCGGCGGTCTTAATAAGTAAATTATTCGCCCAAAGGGCAGATTGGAGATAATATCATGTGCAATATTGAAACACTCGTGAATTTTTCCCGCAGATACGGCGCAGACGCAAACTTCGTCCTTGCCGGCGGCGGAAACACATCCTATAAGGATGAGAGTAATCTCTACATAAAGGGAAGCGGTACATCCCTTGCCGATATGACTGCAGACAAGTTCGTTAAGATGAACAGAGCGGCACTTGCGGCTATCTGGGAGAAGAAGTACTCCGAGACTGCAGCAGAGCGTGAAGCAGAGATTCTTGCTGACCTTATGGCTGCAAGAGAGAGAGGCGAGGAGGCAAAGCGTCCCTCCGTTGAAACTCTTCTCCATGACCTGTTCCCCCAGAAGTTCGTTCTTCACGTTCATCCCGCGGCTGTAAACGGTCTCACCTGCTCCGTTCAGGGCAAGAGCGCGGCTCTCGAGCTTTTCCCCGACTGCGTTTGGGTGGATGAGTCAGAGCCCGGATATGTTCTTGCGGCTCTCTGCAGAGGTGAGCTTTCCGCATATGCCGAGAAGATGGGCAAGGCTGCAAATCTCGTATTCCTCCAGAATCACGGTGTATTCTTCGCCGCTGACAGCGAGCCCGAGCTTGATGCTCTCGTAGTAAGCGTTATGGGTAAGATCTACGGTAAGATCACAGCCCGTCCCGATTTCTCTGCAGTTGATGCAGACCTTGAGACAGCAGCAAAGCTTGCTCCCGCTCTCCGTATGCTCTACAGTGCAGAGGGTAATGCTAAGGTCAAGTTCACTGCAAACGCTGAGATCATGAAGTTCGCTGAGAGCCGCGAGGCATTCGCTGACCTCGTTGAGCCTCTCTCTCCCGACCACATCGTTTACTGCAAGGCAGAGCCCCTCTTTGTTGAGGAAGCTTCAGTCGATGCACTCAAGGCAGAGTTCGATGCATTCACAGCACGCCGCTCCTTTATGCCCAAGGTAGTATTCGTCAAGGGTCTCGGTATGTTCACCGTAGGCGCAACTCTCAAGGAAGCTGCTACCGCTTGTGCGGTATGGCACGACGCTATGAAGATCACCGTATTTGCAAGAAACTTCGGCGGTGTGTCCCATATGCAGCCCAGACTTGCAGACTTTATCGTAAACTGGGAGGTTGAAAGCTACCGTTCCAAGGTTAGCCTTGCAGCAGGTGCGGGTAAGTCCCTCACAGGCAAGGTCGCTATCGTAACAGGAAGCGCACAGGGCTTCGGTGAAGGTATCGCACGCCACCTTGCTATGGAGGGTGCCGCTGTCGTTATCGCAGATATGAACGCTGAGGGCGCCGCTAAGACCGCTGCCGCTATCGCCGCTGACACAGGTGCAGACACTATTTCCGTTGCAGTTAACGTATCTGATGAGGCAAGCGTTAAGGCTATGATCGAGGCTACCGTTGCAGAGTTCGGCGGTATCGACGTATTTGTAAACAACGCAGGTATCGTTCGCGCAGGCTCTCTCGAGGAGATGACAAAGTCCAACTTCGAGCTCGTTACCGCAGTTAACTACACTGCATACTTCCTCTGCGCTAAGTATGTTTCCGCAGTTATGAAGACTCAGAGAGCTATTGCTCCCGCATATATGGCTGACATTATTGAGATAAACTCCAAGTCAGGTCTCGCAGGCTCTAACAAGAACTTTGCATACGCAGGAAGTAAGTTCGGCGGACTCGGTCTTACTCAGTCCTTCGCTCTTGAGCTCGCTCCCTTTGGTATCAAGGTCAATGCAGTATGCCCCGGAAACTTCCTCGACGGTCCTCTGTGGAGCGACCCTGAGCGCGGTCTCTTCGTTCAGTATCTCAATGCAGGTAAGGTTCCCGGTGCAAAGACCGTAGCAGACGTTAAGGCGTTCTATGAGTCCAAGGTACCCCTTGGCCGCGGCTGCCTCGTTGAGGACGTAGCCCGTGCAGTTCTGTACATCATCGCTCAGAAGTACGAGACAGGTCAGGCTCTCCCCGTAACCGGCGGTCAGGAAATGCTTAAGTAATTTTACGTGAAAATATCCCCGTGCATCGCACGGGGATATTTTTTAGAGTTCACATAAAGTTCCGTTTTCGAAATAATATATGTTTTCTTTTTTATAGCCGAAGAGGGAACCGCTTACGCTGATATGAGGTTCAAACGTGAAATACCGCACATCTCCGAGTCGGGCAGAGTTGCCTTTTTCAATATAGATCCTGTCTTCCTTTTTTCTTACTATGGAATGACCGAGATTTCCAGCAAAATCGAGATTTACAAATCCTTTTTCAAGGATAAGCTCATTCATGTGGAAGTAGAGCTCTTCGAATGTCGTCTCGGGGCAGGCAACTCTACACAGTTCACCGTGCAGAAACTCTTCCATAAGAAGACCCTGCTTCCATTCAGTATTCAATATGTCGTCAAGCTCTGTAACTTTGCCGTTTTCTATGATGATTGTGCGTGCATAGTCCCCCCAAGTATCTCCGTTTTGGGGACTGAGATCAAGCGTTATTATGTCGGTATCGGCAATAGCACGGTCAGTTGTAGTATACTCTCTGCCGGAGACTGATACAGTAGTCTCATCACCTGAAAAAACGAAAGCACCTATATCATAGTACCAAAAGGAGTCCGCACCGAGTTTAGTCATTTTTTCTTCACACATTCTACGCACATCCAAAAGATTCATTCCGGGCTTAATGTTTTGCTTTACATAGCAGGTAGTATCTTTTGCTATTTGTTGAATACTTTTATAATCCATTTGCATATGTTTCAATTGTTTTTGTTGTTATTCATTTCGGAGTATTGTCTTTTCTAAATAAATTGCAACACCGTCTTGGTCGTTGCTCTCTGTAATGTGATCTGCAACAGCTTTCACTTCGTCAATAGCATTAGAAACTGCAACAGCTTTGCCCGCAATTTTTAGCATACCCAGGTCGTTTATGTCATCACCAAATGCTATTACATCATCAAGTTTTATTCCTATATGGGTTATAAGTTTTATCAGTGCAGACTCCTTTGAAGTGTTGTTTGCCGAAAACTGTCTCCAGCTCATTCCCGTAAAGCTTTGCACGTTGCAATTTGCACACGATTTCTGAATTTCAGTTACCCATTCATCCTTTACAAGTTCGGATGATATATCATATGCTAAACCTTCAAAATTACTCAAATCGGAATATGTATATACCGCACGCCCATCAATGTCGTCGGGAACATAATTGCAAAAATAACCCTCGTCATTTTCTACGCAGATCAGTGCTTTAGCGTTTGAAAACTCTCGGCACATTCTGATTATCTTACTGACATCGTTTTCAGATAACATATTTCGGTATATTATATCACCGTTGAAACTGATTTTTGCACCTCCGTTTTTAATAGTGATATGTGGTTTGATTAAATCAACATATCGTGTCATCGAAAAGCCGCGAGCAGAGGCAAAACCGATCATATGACCTTTTGCTTTGACTTTTTCAAGTACCCTGACCGTATATTCCGATATGGTATTATCACTACGCAAAAGCGTGCCGTCTAAATCTGTAATTATAAGCTTCATTATCTGTCCTCATATTATTTTTTAGTATCTCATCTGCAGAAATTCATTCTTCAAGACAGAATAAATATTCTCTCGCATCTGCAGTGTAGCTTCTTTTACACTTGCTATGTATTCTTCGCGGGAACATTGTGTTCTTTCTTCGTCGCTCATATGTGTGTACAAGATACCTCTTGACGAATTGACGATCGCACCAAGACCATCTTCATTGAAGCAGGGCAGAATATCTTTAGCGCAGCCGCCTTGCGCTCCATAACCGGGAACAAGGAAATAACTCTTTGGCATTATCTTTCCAAGCGTAACAGCTTCCTCCGGATAGGTTGCACCAACTACAGCTCCGATAGAGGAATACCCGTGTTCACCTGTGTAAGTATCAGCCTGCTTAGATACATATTTTGCAATGCTTTGGCTGATCGTCATTCCATCCGAAGCAACGACATCTTGAATTTCACCGGAGCTTGTGTTTGATGTCTTTACTAAGACAAAGATACCTTTGCTATTCTTTACGCACACATCAATAAACGGTTTGATACTTTCGCTACCGAGAAACGGCGTTACAGTTAAGAAGTCAGCGTCGACAGATGGTTTATAGGAACCGTCAAGCAGTTCTACACGTCCGAGGTGTCCGTCTGCATATGCCTTTACTGTGTTACCGATATCGTTTCGCTTTGCATCCTCAATTACAACAAGACCTTTAGATTTTGCATATGCGACCGTTTTTTCAAAAGCAGCAACGCCATAGGAACCGTATTTTTCGTAAAATGCTATTTGGGGCTTAACTGCCGGCACAAGCTCCGAAACGGTGTCAATAATATCACGGCTAAACTCAAATAACATATCACCTACCGCTTCAAAGGGACTTTTGCTTTTTACATTATTTTTGTAACACTCCGGAATTTTACTTATATCGGGGTCAAGTCCAATCACGGAAGGGTTTTTAGTTTTTATTATTTTATCGCACAGTTTGTCCGTAATATTCATGCTTTATTCCCCCTTGTAACGGTTTAAGTATTCTTTCAGCTTTTCAAAATACTCACCTGCTAAAATAACGCCGTTTTCGATAGCTTTTACAATGTCATCTGCATTCACAATCGAATAAATCTTTATCCCATAACGTTTTTCAATGTCGTGCTTAGCCGAAAGTGACGATCTTGCCGCGCTTTCCATTCTGTCAACACATACAACTACATCGGAAGGGTACTTGCCTATTCTGTTATTTATTAAATCCAACGCGTAGCATAAAGTGTCGCCGGTTGTAAACGCATCGGTAATCAGTGTTATTTCGTGAGAAGTAAAAGCAGTGTTTTCGATGTCATAATCAACGCAATGTGCAGAGTCTATACCATACTTATTGAATAGGGTCATACTTGTCGAAATAACAAGAGGTATCTCTCTGCTGTCTATCCCAATAAGACAATTTGCCTCAATACTGTGCTCTCTGATACACTCGGCATAAAACTCACCTAGCTTTGCGATCTGACTTCCTGTAAGATTGTATCCGCTGTGAATGAGATAGGGTGACACACGACCACTTTTTAACGTGAATTCACCGAATTGTAGCATTCCGTTGTTCATCATAAAGCTGATAAAACGCTCTTTATAGTTTAATGCATCGAGACGGTAACCAAACAGCTCGTCCATAGTGATACCAAAATACCGTGCGATCACAGGTAAAATACTAATGTCTGGAGATGACAGATGGTTTTCCCATTTACTTACTGATTGGGAGGAAACGGACAATGCTTCTGCAAGCTGTGTTTGCGTTATGTTTTTGTTCTTTCTTAGTACGCGTATTTTTTCACCGATCATCGCTTTTTACCTCCGCTTCATCGTGCTTGAATCTATTATACACTATTTCGTCTTTCGGTACAATGTAATAGTTGGATAGTTTCATGCAACTATTTTGCTAATTGTTGTTATCTAAATGAAATCAGGCACAGTAGGTATACGCACTGTGCCTGAAACTGTTTTATCATTCTTCACTTTTCTGAGTCTGCGCAAGTATCCTCAACGCATCATATATTCCGCGCATTCCGCTGACTCCTTCGGGAGTTTTGATCCCATTCTTTTCCGCATCGCGCTTCATTTGACCGAGAGGCACGGCGATCTGAGTAAATCCGAGACGTTTTGCTTCAGAAATACGCTGATGAACGGATGGAACTGCACGAAACTCTCCTGCAAGACCGATCTCACCCATTGCGATAAGCTCGTTAGGTACGGGGATGTCCTTCATTGAGGATATGAGCGCGAGAATGATCGCCGCATCTGCAGCAGGATCGTCGATCTTCATTCCGCCGACTACGTTCATGAACACGTCACAACTTGAAAAACGCAGTCCCAGCCGTTTTTCGATGACCGCAAGAATAAGGCACATTCTGTTATAGTCGATGCCGTCTGCCGTGCGGCGTGGAGCTGGGTACGATGTTGGTGTTACAAGAGCCTGGACTTCAGCGATGATAGGCCGCGTGCCCTCCATAATACAAACAGCACAGCTTCCTGAGATCCCCTCCGGTCTGCCTTCAAGTAACATCGCCGATGGATTGTCAACGGGAATAAGTCCCTCTCCCGTCATATCGAATACACCAATCTCATTTGTGCTTCCGAATCGGTTCTTTATAGCGCGGACGATACGGTGTGTCTGACTGCGCTCACCCTCAAAGGAGAGCACAGCATCCACCATGTGTTCAAGGACCTTCGGACCTGCAATGCCGCCTTCTTTGTTAACGTGACCGACGATGATAAGAGATGTTCCGTCAGCCTTTATCCGTGCGATAAGTCTGTTTGCACATTCTCTTACCTGTGTGACACTTCCCGCACCTGAAGTAATGCTTTGTGACACAAGAGTCTGAATTGAGTCGATGATTATAATATCGGGTGCGACAGATTCATATTCTTTCAGAATATTTTCAAGAAGTACCTCGCTGTGTACATACATCTGTGACGGATCAACGCCGAGTCTGTTGGCACGCAGCTTTAGCTGTGAGCGCGATTCTTCTCCCGATACGTACATGATCTTCGACTCATCTCCGAGACGTCCGCAGAGCTGCATGAGAAGGGTCGATTTACCGATGCCCGGCTCACCTGCGAGAAGTATTGCAGAACCGACGACAAGTCCTCCGCCGAGAACTCGGTCAAGCTCGGATATACCCGTGGGACATCTCATGTATTCGGGAATATCAAGTACACGGAACAGTACAGCTTTTTCTCCCGAGGCGCCCGCTGCAGGAGAGGCAGGCGACACCTTTGTATCCGTGTACGTTTCTTCTTCAAAGCTGTTCCATGCACCGCAGGACGGGCATTTGCCGAGCCACTTGGGGCTTTGATAATCACATTCCGTGCAGGTATATACTGTTTTCGGTCCTTTCATTTGTACGTCCAACCCTTTCTTATGTCTTTTTACTGTTTTGCGCTGTCTCTTGTGCAGTATTCAAGAACAGGTGTGAATACCGTGCAGGCAAGGGAAGCTCTGTAAGTTTTCGTTTGAAGTCTTGCGGTCTCGTCGGGATTTGACAGAAAGCCGCACTCAACAAGAACGGCAGGGATCTGCAGGCGGTGAAGGAGATATATCGACGAGGTTGCCGACTTGGTTTCTCGTTCGTTATCCTTTTGCAGATGAGCCTTGTTATAAGCCGTTATTGCTTCGGCAAGCACACGGCTGCCTTCGTTATTCGGTGAATAATAAACTTGAAGTCCCATGGAAGCGGGGCTTGTGAATTTGTTCATATGTATGCTGAGAAATACATCAGCGTTTTCTTCATCAGCACTTCTCAGACGGTTTTTAAGATCAAGAGATTTCTTTTTGCCCGTGTAATCTGTAAGCTCGCTGTACTTGTCATAAAGAAGCTTGTCGGAATCTCTTGTCATGGAATAAGGCTGCCCAAACAGCATTGACAGATCAGCGATATTCTCAGAAACTGCGAGGTTTAAATCTTTTTCGTAAACACCGCCGTCGCTGACAGCACCTCCGTCCTCGCCTCCGTGACCTGCATCTATCATCAGGAGAAATGTTTTATTATTTTCCTCGACGATTGGAGCTTCTCCTGAAACACCCGCTTCGGGATTATTTTCAATCAGCACAATATCATTGCCTGCGAGAACTGATAGTGTTAGGGCGGATGAAATGAACAGAATACAGAATATAACGTAAGCGAAAGTAAATCTGAGTGAATCTTTTGTAGAATTATGCATAAGTATTGATCCTTTCTTTTTTTCAATACTTATGTTCTTCCATCAATTTATATGTTGCCTTTCATTAAAGAAAGATAATCGCCTCGTAATATTGAACATACTCCTACTGATACGTAACGCCCTTTGGCATAAACTGCACCACGTAAGACGCCTTCAAAAGTCATACCGACTTTTTCCATGACACGTCTGCTGCCGTTATTCCCCACCATGTATCGTGCCTCGACACGATTCAGACCGAGAATAACAAATGCAAAGTGAAGCACCTCATTCAAAGCCTCCGCGGCGATCCCATGATGCCAAAATGAAGGATTCAGCACGTAACCAACTTCTGCAGAGTTGTTATGGAAGTCGAATGATGTGAAACCGCAGGTTCCTATCATTTTCATGGTTCTGCGATCAATTACCGCCCAGTCATAAAATTCACCGGCGCGGTATCGTCCCTGCAGATAAGCAAGATATCTCGCAGTGTACTTTAAGCTGTCATGCGGCTCCCAAAGAAGGTACTTTGTCACATTTGGATCTCGAGCATATTCAAACATATCGACAGCATCACTTTTGAGCAGTTTTCTCAGCAAAAGACGTTTTGTTCTGAGAATAGGCGGATCCTTAAAACACGCGAGAATTTCTGCTTTTTCCATGGTACCCTCCTTTAAATAATGTATATCAAGATAATTATACCTTAAAAAATAACGATTATCAATAATATTATAACTTAAAGATCGAAATATTTACATTTTTGTATTCCAAAGACGACAAAAATGTGATAAAATATATAAGTCATGAATCTTCTGTTCTGTAAATATAATAGGCACGTACATCCGAAATAAGATTTTTGAGAGGGAAGTGTCATTGTATGAATATTGAAAAGAAGTATCTGCCGCTTATATTCAGTGTGGATTTTGTCCTTTGCGTCATCCTATCTGCCGTGCTCGGATCTATGATAATTACAGGTAATGTTTATACCCCTGTCTCTTTTGACCTTGGCTCTCTGTCATTATTATCTTTGCCGCAGTTTTTATGTTCTGCGCTTTATTCGTCTGTGATCCAGCTTGTTTTGATATTTTTAGCGGGTTTTTCAACGTTGTCTGTATATGTGGCTTACGCAGTTCTTGCTTACCGTGGTTTGGCTTTCGGATACACCTGTTCGATGCTTTCCGCTGGATCCCTTGTACTTGCAGATGGAATAAGCAAGCATCTATCTGCGTTAAAGCTTGCTCCTTCAGTTATTGTTATAGCATTATATCTTATTTCAAGTGCTGCTGTTGCTGTTATGGCTTATATTTCAGTTGACCGGTCAGTTGCCTGTATAGGCGGAGACTATCAAAATAAAACGCCTTGGTTTAGGTATTATTCATCATTTGCTGTCGTAAGCGGAACGGTATTCGTGTGTGATCTGATCAAACAAGCGGTGATCTACAGCCTGTAAGTGAATCGGAAGTACAAAATGAAAGGAAGTATCGTATATGTTTGGAAACAATTCAAACGATCTCGGTGAAAGACGTTCCCTGAACCCTTTTAAATGGGGACGTGAACCCAAGGAGATTGACCCAAATGAAAAAAAAGTAATGGAGGAGCCCGGATTTAAGAACTTTTTTAAACTTTTCGGAAGAAATTTCAGCAATATCATCAGCACAAATCTGATGATGATGCTTGGATGCTTTCCGCTGTTTTTCGCTCTCCTTGTTTTAACGGGGTATTTCTCACATACTTCTACAGCTCCGCTGTATCCTGTGTTTGAACCTCTCTACGGTGCCTTTCTCGATGCTCCGAGTGCATATTCGGCAGCTATCCTCGGCGAGTTTTCAATTCAGGGCTCTGTGACGCTTCTTTCTACTGTTGATTACGTTCTTCTCGGCATTTCGGCGCTGACTGTATTCACTTTCGGCCCTGTTATGGTTGGCTCGTCCTATATCATGCGAAACATCATGAAGCAGGAGCACGTATTCATATTCCACGATTTTTTCTATGCTATAAAGAGAAACATAAAGCAAGCGATCATCTTCGGAATTATGGATGTAGTCATCATATTTCTTCTCATTTATGATATCGTGGTATATAACCTGAATTTCTCTCAAAGTATGTTTACCGCTATCATGTTTTTTGCCATGATCTGCATTGCTGTGCTGTACTTCTTCATGCGTATGTATATCTATACAATGATGTTGACATTTGATCTTTCCATAAAAAAACTTCTCAAAAATGCACTCTTCTTCTCCGTGCTTGGTGTAAAGCGTAATGCTTGTGCACTTATTGCGGTAACGGTTGCAGTTGTCATTACATTTATGCTCATGACGGTAGTACTTCCGATCGGTATAATAATACCATTTGTATTTTTGTTTGCTTTCCTTGTTTATACCACTACATACTGTGCGTACCCGGTTATTCACAAGTATATGATAGCCCCTTACTACAAAAAAGATGGAAGTAGTATTGATACGACGGAAAATGATACAGAAGTTGATAATGAATAATAATAGATCCGCTGACAGTTTGATATAATCCCCTTAGAGTAGACACTTGAAAAAACAAAAAGTTTTCAAGGCTACTTTAAGGGGGTTAATTTTATGCCAAGAAGGAAAGGAAAAAACAAGAAATACAGTGCGGAATTCAAGTTGTCGGCAGTGAAGT